>CAYVVW010000066.1:0-11302 GCA_964455335.1 uncultured Marvinbryantia sp. | reverse complement strand
TTCCTGTCCTTTTGTTTGCATTACGGTTTATCATGCGCTTTACATCAAGTGATTGGATATGAAACCCTTCATACAATGACCTGACTAACGGAACATCATTATTAGACAGCATAACTTTTGCCCCTATACCATCCAACCGCTTAAATAATGCAGCTAACCGTCTATGATCGGCGATCGTAAAACCATCCATTGTATAATCGGTGAACGATGCCGTTACACTTTCTGGGACGTAGGGACTATCAAAATATACGAAATCCCCAGATGAAACGCCGTCGCAAGCCTTTTCAAAATCAAGGCAAGTGATCGTAATATCAGATTTTTGCAGGTATTCAGATATGGCTCGAATATTGCTTTCATCAATGGATTTTCCGTTGACCTTATTGTTATACGGAACATTGAACAGGCCTTTGCGATTCACTCTATAAAGCCCATTAAAACAATGTTTGTTTATCCATATCATAAGCGCGGCACATTCTGCGTCAAAGTCACGATTCGCGATTTTTCTGTTATATTGCTCCCTGATAGCATAGTATAATTCCTTTGTGCAAGGCATTGCGTCCATTTCATTGACCTTATCAATAATGCAATCAGCGGCTATTTTCAATTGCGTATAAAGATTGACCAGTTGTTCGTTCACATCGTTGACGAACGCTTGTGCCGGGGAAATACCAAAAAGAACCGCCGCACCGCCTATAAACGGCTCATAATAATGATTGTAATCGGAGGGCATATTGTCTACAATATACTGTAACAGTTGCGTTTTGCCGCCTGCCCATTTGAGAACAGGAGACACTTTTCTTTCAAGCATTCTCAGACACATTCTTTCTATAGCAATGTCCGTACAATGGATAGACATAACATACCCAGGCACAAACTTTTGTTATTTATTCTATCACAACCCCACCCATTTTTCAATAGACAAGCCGTGAATATTTCCAGGTATCCTTTATTCTTTATTCTTTATTCTTTATTCCTTTATTATCCTCAAACCGATTTAGGCGACAAAAATGACAAAGAAAACAGCTAAAACCCTCGATTTCATGGGAATTTAGCTGTTTTGAATCTTTAGATTGCGCACACGGACTGCGCTTCCACCAGCTCCCCCGCAAAGAGGATATGCCGCTTCTTCGCAGGCTCTCCTTGCATTTGCGCAAACAGGCTGCGGATGGATGCCTCGGCCATTTCCTCCATCGGCTGGCGCAGCGTGGTGATGGACGGCTGGTAAAAGTGCGCAATGTCCAGTCCGTCAAATCCCACCACCGAGTAATCCCCCGGCACCGATTTTCCGCTGTCAAAAATCGCCTTGCACGCGCCGACGGCCATCAGGTCGGAAATGGCAAAAATCGCCGTAAAATCCTCCCCGCCCTCTAACAGCGCGCGTGTCATGGCATATCCGTTTTCCATCGTATAAGTGCCCAGATCCTCTTTCATGTACTGGATGAGGCGCGGGTTTGGGGTGATGCCGTGCTCCCGCAAGGCCTCCTCATAGCCTTGCAGGCGCAATTTTCCGATGCTCTCATCGTCCGGCGTGGAACACAAGAGGGCAATCTTTTTGTGCCCTTTCGCAATCAGGTATTCCACCATCTTTTTGCTCTCTTTGACGTCGTCCACAGACACGGACGCATAGGTCTCCCGATGTTTCCCATCCAGCAGACGGATGGTGCTCAGCACGAATGGCACGCGCAGCTTCCCAAGTTTGTTTTCGCCATGGGTAAAATATCCCCCCAGAAAAACGATGCCGCGCAGCCGCTTTTCTTTTTCCAGCTGAATCGCCACCTCGACCTCGTCCTGGCGGTCATCCACGTGCTGCAGGACCAGCGCGTACCGCTCCTTTTGCGCCTCCGCCTCAAACACCTTGATCATCCGCGTGAACAAGGGATTGCTGATGCCCTTCACCAGCACCGCAATCGCCCGCGCGTCGGTGCGCTTGAGATTTTGGGCGCTGTTGTTTGGCACATAATTGCAGTCGCGGATGGCCTGCAAAATCCGCTCTTTCGTCTGCGGGTTGATGTCCGGGTGATTGTTGATCGCCCTTGAAACCGTGCTGACCCCCACCCCGCAAATTTGGGCAATGTCCTTGATCGTCACGCTGTCCATACTCCAAGCCTCCCCGTTCACACATGCCCGTTTTTACTGATGATGCTACAGTTTTTATGATGCCAGGGTAGAAAGCCCTTTCCCACGACATGCTTGCATGTCGGTGGGGCTTGGCACGATGGAACATCGTGCCAACTACCCGCCCGATATGAGGAAAAAAGTGGGGATTTGGCACACGTTTAGCACCGACCGGAGCGAAGCGTAGACAGCGAAGCACGAATTTGCTACGGAATTATGCTGCTTACGCAGCGCAAATTCGGCGTTAAAACACCGAAAAGGTTGCCCTGCCATAGATCTCCGTCCGATCCCGTATGGCATCCGCCAATTCTTGCGTCAGGCACCCCGGCGGCATCCGCCACGTCCAGTTGTTCCCCAGCACGGACGGCGTGTTGATGCGCGCCCCGTCGTCCAGCCCCAGATAGTCCTGCAAAGGAATGATGGCCGTGTCCGCCACGCTTGCGAGCACCTCGCGAATCATCCTCCAGTGGATGTCGTCGCCATCCCCTTTTTTTAGTCCAAAATAGCGCGCAACCGTCCGGTAATCCTCTGGGGGCAGGGAGCGAAACCACCCCACCACCGTCTGGTTGTCGTGCGTGCCCGTATAAGCCACGCAATTTCTCGTATAAGTATATGGAAAATAATTGGCCTGCTCGCGCGAGTCAAACGCGAACTGCAGCACCTTCATGCCGGGATACCCGCTGTCTTTTACGAGTTGCTCCACGCTGTCCGTCAAAAATCCGAGATCCTCCGCGATGATGCGCGCGCCTGGGCACGACTGCCGCAAAGTCCGGAACAATTTCATGCCAGGGCCTTTTTCCCAATGGCCGCCCGCAGCCGTCTCCTGCGCGTAGGGAATACAAAAATATGCGTCAAATCCCCGAAAATGGTCGATGCGCAGCACGTCATACAAGTCCTGGCAATGCCGGATGCGCCGCACCCACCACGCATACCCCGTCTGCGCGTGATAGGACCAGTCATAGAGCGGGTTGCCCCACACCTGCCCGGACGCGGAAAAGCCATCGGGCGGGCAGCCCGCCACCTGAAGGGGCCTTCCCTCGCTGTCAAACTGGAAAAGCCGCGGGTTTGCCCACGCGTCGGCACTGTCGAGCGCCACATAAATCGGAATATCCCCGATGATGCGGACGCCCCGCTGGTTCGCATAAGCCTTGAGCGCACCCCAATGCTTGTAAAAATAAAATTGCAAAAACCGGTAAAAGCCGATTTCCTCCTCTAGCCGCGCGCGGTATGCCTCGAATGCCCGCGGGTCGCGCATACGGATGCCCGGCTCCCATTCCTGCCAGCTTTTCCCGCCAAACGCATCCTTTAAGGCCATAAAAAAACAATAGTCATCCAGCCATTCCCCATGTTTTTCCAAAAAGGCGGCATAGGCAGGGTCGGGTTTTTCCAAAAAACGCGCATAGGCCTTTTTCAGCGCCAAAAAACGCGTCTGGTATACCCGCGCATAATCGATATAACGCGTTTTGTCATCGGCGTCATACTGCCTGCATTCCGCCTTTTCCAAAAGCCCCGCGCCTGCCAGATCATCCAAATCGATGAAATAGGGATTTCCCGCAAATGAGGAAAAAGACTGATACGGGGAATCCCCATACCCCGTCGGGCCGAGTGGCAAAATCTGCCAATACGCCTGCCCGGCCTCTCGTAGGAAATCCACAAATTCATAGGCGCATTTTGAAAAAGAGCCTATGCCATACGGGGAAGGCAGGCTTGCGACCGGCAACAAAATCCCACTCGCGCGCATGGCCGCACCCTCCTTTCATCAGCCCTTCACCGCACCGGCCACGACACCCTCAATGATGTATTTCTGGCACGCCAGGTAGAAGACGATAATCGGCACAATGGCAAGCACCAAAACCGCCATCATGGCGCCCCAGTCGATCTGCCCATGGCTCTGTTTCAGAAACTGCACCGCGATCGGGATGGTGCGGTATTTGTTGATATTGAGCACCAGGCTCGGCAACAGATAATCGTTCCACACCCACATGGCCTCCAGGATGGCAATCGTCACCGTGGTCGGCTTCAGGATGGGGAAAATCACCAGGAAAAACGCCTGCAGGGGCGTGCACCCGTCTATCGTGGCCGCCTCCTCGATTTCCAGGGAAATGCTGCGGATAAAGCCGCTGAACATAAAGACCGCAAGCCCCGCGCCAAACCCTAAGTAAACCACAATGATGCCCAGAGGATTTGCCAAATGCAGCATATTCGCAAATTTCGACAGCGTAAACATCACCATCTGGAACGGCACGATCATGGAAAACAGGCACAGCAAATAGATCGTCTTTGTCACCTTTGTGTGCACGCGGGTAATGTACCAGGCGCACATGGAGCAGCACAAAATAATTGCCAGCACCGCGCCCACCGTGATAAACAAAGAATACCCAAAGCACGAGAAAAAGTCCGTCGCTTTCAGCCCGTTCCGGTAATTCAAAAAGCCGCACATGATCTTGTCAAATCCGGCTTTCCAGGCCGTAAACCCTTCCGAAATGGGCACATTGCTCAACCCAAATGGCGTGCGGAAAATATATGCTTTTCGCTTAAACGAATTGAGGAACACGATCAAAATCGGGGCGACCCACGCAATGCTGATCAGGGAAAAAATGAGTGTCAAAATCCCACCGTGCTTGGCGCGGCGAATCTCGCTCACCTGCTCATTTGGCTTTGTGCGTCTTGCATTTGGCCTTGTGTGTTTTGCGTTTGCCATCAGTGCACCTCCTTGCTCGTCGTCAGCCGGTTTTGCGCGACGGCAATCACCGCGACCAGGATAAAGAAAATGACCGCTTTCGCCTGCCCGACGCCTTGCCAGCCCGTCGAGCCATACATCGTGTCATAGATATTTAAGGCGAGCAGCTGGGAAAGTTTGCCCGGATTTCCGCCCGTCAGGGCAAGGTTCTGGTCAAACAGCTTAAACCCATTTGTCAGGGTGAGGAACGTACAGGTGCTGATGGTCGGCATCAGCATCGGGATGATCACATAGCGCAGGCGCTGCCACGCGGTCGCCCCGTCGATCTTTGCCGCCTCGATCAAGTCGCCCGGCACGTTCTGGATGCCCGCGATATAAATGATCATCATGTAGCCGATCTGCTGCCAGCACACCACGATGATCATGCCCCAAAACGCATACCACTGCGTGGAAATGATCGTCTTTGAAAAATTCTGCAGCACCGCGTTAAAAATCATCAGCCAAATATAGCTGAGCACAATGCCGCCTATCAGGTTTGGCAGGAAAAATACCGTGCGGAACAGGTTCGTTCCCTTGATGCCTTTCGTCAGCATCATCGCAATCGTGAATGCAATCAGGTTGATGATCACCATGGAGACGATGGTAAACAGTGCCGTATACCACAAAGAGTGCAAAAAAGTCGTGTCCAGGACCCCATTCACATAAAAAATCTTTGTGTAATTCTCAAAGCCTTTCCACTCCCAGTCCGTCACCGTGGTAAACTTGCAAAACGACAGAAAAATGCCATACAAAAACGGCACGATAAACCCAATGGCAAATGCCACCATGGTCGGGACCAGGAAAATCGGGGAATACCTCTTCATCGATTTATGGTTCATAGCTCTTCCCTCTTGTGTGAAAAGGGCTGTTACAAAAATGTGACAGCCCTTTTGGTATCTTCTTGCTTATTCTGCGTGCGCCAATGCCCACTGGTTTGCCCAGCCGTCCACAAACGCGCTCACAACCGCGTCCCAGTCGCCCGACCCGTCCGTGTAGGCGGTCAGTGCGGAAACGAGATCCGCGCGGAAATCGTCCACGTTCGGAGTTGCGTTAAAGCTCCACGCCAGGGAAGTCTTGCCCGCGGCGCTCAAGTCATTGATGCACTTTGCGAGCACGTTCTTGATCTCGTAGTCGCCCGTAAAGGTGTCAAACGGAGCGCTCAGGCCCATCTGGTTCACGACGCTGTCGCGGCCCTCGTCCGAGGTGATGACCCACTCCAGGAATGCCAAAGATGCCTGGATGTCCGCCTCAGATGCCTTGCCGTTGACTGCCCAGTAGTTCTCCGTGCCGACGGAGAGTCCTTCGTTCTCGTCATCCACGCCAAAGTAGATCGGCATCATCGCCAGGTCGTCCGCCGTCACCTCAAAGCCATTGTCCGGATTGGTCAGCTCGGAAAATTCCCAGTCGCCGTTCTGGTAGAACACCGCCTCGCCCAGGCCAAACTCTGTCCTTGCGTCAAGCGCGCCGGAAGCCAGGGTCTTCGGATCTGCCGCAGAATCACTCACATACAGATCCCACACGTTTTTGTAGTTGTCAAGGTAGGTGCCGTCGATGGCCTCCTCGCCGCCCACCAGGTCACACCCGTCGTCCTTGAACTCATAGTAGAGCGGCAGGTTGATCAAGTGGCCGGAGAACCTCCAGGAGGAACCGCTGTCCAGGCCCGAGGACGTGAACGCGCCCGTCAGGTTGGTGCCAAGCGCCTCGTTGATCTCGTCCACGCGCGCCATGATGTCGTCGGCCACCGCTTTTAAGGTGTCAAAGCTGTTGATCTCCTCGATGGAGGAAACCGCCGCGCCTTCCAGCCCGCAATACTGTTCGAGAATCGTCTTGTTGTAAATCAGGCCAAAGCACTCCACGGAGTTTGCGACGCCCGCCGTCTTGCCGTCCTCTGTGTTCAAGACCAGGGTCTTGTCCGTCAGGTGCTGGTAAATGGCGCTGTCCGTCAAGTCGTAGATGTAATCCTCCCAAGTCTTTACCGCGTCCGCGTTGCCCACGTTGAAAATGGTGGGCATCTCGGATTTTGCCATCTCAGCCTGCAAGGTGGTGTTGTACTCGCCCGACGCCGCCGTCAGAACCGTGACGGGAACCCCCGTCTGCTCCGTGTAGACCGCCGCTAAGTCCTGCCACGCCTGATCCGCTTCCGGCTTGAAATTCAGGTAATACACCTTGCCGGTCTCTTCCGCGCCTGCCGGCACCGCCAGGGTGCTTGCGGCCAATGCCGCGCACAGTGCCGCGGATACTGCTTTTTTCATCTTCATACTGCTCTCCTTTTCTTTGGTTGTGTTGGTTGGCTTGCTGCGTCTCCGAATCTTTTTCGGTTTTTCAGAAACGATTCCGGTATCGTTATCGGTAACGTTTCCGAATCTATGGCTTCACCTTAACACAGATGCGGCGACTTGGCAAGACGCAATTTCCCATATTTCTGCACTTTGTCAAACCTTACCAGTTTTCCATGCCCGCATTTGTGCAAATCTCCCAAAGGCAACTTTCTCGCTTCCTTTTCTTCACACCGCCCGAAAAATGTGGTATGATAAACAAATAAAAATTTTTTGATTGAGGAGTACCCATGGCTAAACCAAAATACCGCGGCCGCATGGCCTTTTGCCTGCGCCTCCCAGCGCTTCTGGCCCTTTTGCTCATCGCGATGACCGTCGCCATCTGTTGCGTGGATTCCCGCGCGGGCGCCATCGCCATTGCCACGACGGCCGTTTACATCCTCGCCGTGCTTGCCGCGGCCATCGTGTCGCGCAAGCGCGTTATGGCGGACCTTGTTTCGTTCGCCACCCAATACGGCCAGGTGCAGCGCAAAGTGCTGGACGAGTTTTCCATCCCCTATGGCATCCTGGACTCGGAGGGGCGGATCGTCTGGATGAACCAGCAGATGCGTCTGCTGCTCGAAAAGGGCAACCGCTACCACAAGAGCATCGCAAACCTGGTCCCGCAGATCAGCGCGGACAAGCTCCCCAAAAAGGATGCGCCCGCGGGCATTCCCTTTGAGATGAACGGGCGCAGCTACTTAGCGCAGCTGCGGCGCATCGACATCGAGGGGTGGCAGCCCTCCTCGAGCCTGCCCACCATCCCAAATGACGAGAGTTTTCTCTACGCGGTGCACATTTTTGACCACACCGACTTGCAATTGGCCTTGCGCGCAAACGAGGAGCAGCGCTTGGTGGTCGGCCTAATTTACATTGACAACTACGACGAGGTGCTAGACAGCACGGACGACGTCCGCCGCTCCCTGCTGCTCGCCTTGGTTGACCGCAAAATCGACAAATTTATCGGCGCAAACCAAGGCATTATGAAAAAAATCGACAACGACAAATATTTCGTCATCTTGAAGCAAAAATACCTGGAGGCCATGGAAGCCAGCCGTTTTTCCCTGCTCGAGGACATCAAGACTGTCAACATCGGCAACGACATGAAGCTCACTTTGAGCATCGGCATCGGCACCAACGGCGCCACCTACATCGAGACGTACAGTTTTGCCCATGCCGCGATTGAGCTTGCCCTCGGGCGGGGCGGCGACCAGGCCGTGGTGAAAAACAACGGCTCTATCTCGTATTATGGGGGCAAGACCCAGCAAAAAGAGCGCAGCACCCGCGTAAAGGCGCGCGTGAAGGCACAGGCCTTGCGCGAGTTTATCAGCGCGCGCAGCGATGTGGTGATCATGGGGCACAAAGTCACGGACATCGACACCTTTGGGGCTGCCATCGGCATTTACCGCGCGGCACGCGTGCTCGGCAAACGCGCCTATATCCTCATCGACGAGACGAGCGCCTCCATCCGGCCATACCTCAATATGTTCCTCAACAACAAGGACTACGAGCCGGACATGTTCATCAACCACAGGGACGCGGACGACCTGGTGGATTCGGACACCGTCGTTGTGGTGGTGGACACCAACCGCCCGAGCAACACAGAGTACCCTGAGCTTTTGCAGCGCTCCCAGACCATCGCCGTGCTCGACCACCACCGCCAAAGCAGCGAGGTCATCACGGGCGCGACGCTTTCCTACATCGAGCCATACGCCTCGTCCGCCTGCGAGATGGTGGCGGAAATCCTGCAATATTTTGGGGACGGCGTCAAGCTGACGGGCATGGAGGCGGACTGCGTCTACGCCGGCATCTTGGTGGACACCAACAACTTTGCGACAAAGACGGGCGTGCGCACCTTTGAGGCGGCGGCCTACCTGCGCCGCTGCGGCGCGGATGTCACAAGGGTGCGCAAGATGATGCGGGAGGACATGGCCAGTTACAAGGCGCGCGCGGAGGCCGTGCGGCACGCGGAGCTTTTCCTCGATCAGTTCGCCATCAGCGTACTCCCGCCCGGCGACATTGACAGCCCCACGGCCGTCGGGGCGCAGGCGGCCAATGAGCTGCTCAACATCATCGGCGTGCAGGCATCCTTTGTGCTGACGAGTTACAATGGGCTCATCTACATCAGCGCCAGGTCCATCGACCTCAACGTGCAAATCATCATGGAGCGCTTAGGGGGCGGCGGCCACTTAAACATCGCGGGGGCGCAGCTAAAAGACACGACACCGGAACAGGCGCGCGAACTGCTCAAAGAAACCATACGAACCATGACAGAAGAAGGAGCGATTTAACATGAAAGTCATTTTGATCCAAGACGTGAAATCACTGGGGAAAAAAGGGGATATTGTCAATGTAAGCGACGGTTACGCGCGAAACCTGTTGCTCCCCAAAAAACTCGGAGTGGAGGCAAACGCGCAAAACCAAAACGACCTGAAACTGCAAAAGGCGAAGCAGGAGCGATTGGCCAAGGAGCAGCTGGATGCGGCAAAGGCGCTTGCCGAAAAACTGGCGGACGTGTCCGTCTCGGTTTCCATCAAAGTCGGCGAGGGCGGAAAGCCCTTCGGTTCTATTTCCTCCAAGGAAATCTCGGACGCCTTACAGGCGCAGCATGGCATTGAGATCGACAAAAAGAAAATCCAGCTTGGCGCCCCCATCCGCGCGCTCGGCACGACCGCCGTGCCGGTCAAGCTGCACCCAAAGGTGACGGCCCAGCTCAATGTAACAGTCAAAGAAGCGTAACGCAAAGGAAAGGCAGCCATGGACGAAGCTCTGATCAAGCGGGTGATGCCGCACAGCCCCGAGGCCGAGCAGTCGGTCATCGGTTCGATGCTGATGGACACCGATGCGATCCTCACCGCCTCGGAAACCATTACCGGCGAGGATTTTTACCAAAAGCAATATGGCGTTTTGTTTGATGCCATGCTGGAATTGTATAACGAGGGCAAGCCTGTCGACCTCATCACGCTGCAGGAGCGGCTAAAGCAAAAAGACGTGCCGCCGGAGATTGCCGACCTGGAATTTGCGCGCGAGATCCTAAACGCCACCTACACCTCCGCGCATGTGCTCCAGTATGCCCAAATCGTCAAGGAAAAGGCGATCCTGCGCCGCCTCATCCGCACGAACGAGGACATCACAAACCGCTGCTATGCCGACAAGGAAAGCATGATGGACATCCTCGAGGACACCGAAAAGCGCATCTTCGACATCATCCAGCAAAATACCTCCGGGGAATTTGTGCCCATCCGCGACATCGTGCTAAAGGCGCTGGAGCGCATTGAGCTGGCGTCCAAGACGCGGGGCAACGTGACGGGCATCCCCACCGGGTTCATCGACTTGGACTACAAAACGTCCGGTCTGCAGCCGTCCGACCTCGTCCTCATCGCCGCGCGCCCTTCCATGGGAAAATCCGCGTTCATGCTCAACATCGCGCAGCACATGGCCTTCCACGAGGGTCTGACCGTGGCCATCTTTAGCCTGGAAATGTCTCGGGAGCAATTGGTAAACCGCCTCTTTTCCCTGGAGTCGCGCGTGGATCTCCAGACCATCCGCACCGGAAACCTCTCCGACGAGGACTGGGGCAAACTCATCGAAGGTGCCGGTGTCATCGGGCAGTCCAACCTCATCATCGACGACACGCCGGGCATCTCCACGATGGAGCTGCGCAGCAAGTGCCGCAAATACAAGCTCGAGCACCAGCTCGGGGTCGTCATCATCGACTACTTGCAGCTGATGAGCGGCTCGCGCCGCGTCGAGTCCCGCCAGCAGGAAATCTCCGAGATCTCCCGCTCCCTTAAAGCCATCGCCCGCGAACTGAACGTGCCCGTGGTGGCGCTCTCCCAGCTCTCGCGCGCCGTCGAGCAGCGGCCAGACCACCGGCCCATGCTCTCCGACCTCAGAGAGTCCGGTGCCATCGAGCAGGACGCGGATGTCGTCATGTTCCTCTACCGGGACGACTACTACAACCAAGACACCACCAGGCCCAACGTGGCGGAAGTCATCCTCGCCAAGCAGCGCAACGGTGCCATCGGCACCATCGAGCTTGCCTGGCTGCCCCAATACACAAAATTCGCAAACATGCAAAAATAGGGCGGGCATTTGGCACGATGCTCCATCGTGCTATCGTAAACGACAAAAATATTTGCCGGTTACGATA
>CAYVVW010000065.1:0-11387 GCA_964455335.1 uncultured Marvinbryantia sp. | reverse complement strand
ATGAATTTGCGCATTGCAGCACATATCTTCATTTTAACCGAATCAAAGCACCGGCTCAACAACACCGGAACAGTGGCTTACCAAAAACCGGAATGGTGGCTCACTTTCACCGGACAGACGGCTCAAAACCACCCGGATTATTCACTCAGAAGCATTCATGTTATATAGTGTAGAAAACAGCGAAAATTCCATTGATTTTTACGCGAATATTTGTTATACTATGCGTGTCATGTTTTAGGAGGGTCGCTTATGTATCGAAAAATTATGGGTTATTTGGATGCGTGGAAGGAAAGCGTACACCGCAAGCCCCTGATTTTGCAAGGGGCCAGGCAAGTCGGCAAGACCTATTCTATTTTGGCGTTCGGACGCACGCACTACGAAAATGTGGCATATTTTAATTTTGAAACTCATCCAAAGTTGTGTAAAACCTTTGATGAAAATATCAGTCCCGACTATCTGATCCCGATTTTATCCCATATTGCAGGGCAGACCATCGTGCGGGAAAAGACGCTGATTGTTTTTGACGAGGTGCAGCTCTGCGAAAGGGCGTTAGCTTCGCTGAAGTACTTTTGCGAGGACGCTCCCGATTACCATATCATCGTGGCAGGCAGTTTGCTCGGCGTCGCGGTCGGCAGGGAGAAATTCTCTTTTCCCGTAGGCAATGTGGATCGAAAAACGCTTTACCCCATGGATATGGAAGAATTTCTGATCGCTTTGGGCAAGGAAACGCTGGTGGAGCAAATAAAAAAGAGCTTTCAGACCGATACGCCCCTGCCGTCAGCCTTGCACGATGCGGCAATGCAGCTTTACCGCCAGTACCTTGTGGTGGGCGGCATGCCGGAGTGTGTCTTGCAGTTTGTCGAAACGAACGATTATATTCTTGTGCGCCATACGCAGGATACCATTTTGGCGAGTTATCTGGACGATATGAGCAAATACAATACGTTAAATGAAATCAAAAAAACAAGGCTTGCTTATGACAATATCACCGTTCAGCTCTCCAAGAAAAACACGCGTTTTCAGTATAAGCTCATGAAGAAAGGCGGGCGGGCTTCGGAGTTTGAAAACGCGATCGAATGGCTCTGTCTGTCTGGGATTGTGTCGCGCGTGTACAAGGTGGAGCAGATCAAAAAGCCCCTTGAAAACTACCGTGACATTGACGCTTTCAAAATCTATGTTTCGGATTTGGGTCTGCTTGCCGCAAAAAAAGATTTGGTTGCGAATGATGTCCTCTACATGGTGGAGGAACTGAACGACTTTAAAGGCGGGATGGCGGAGAACTATGTCCAAGTGCAGCTCACGATAAACGGCTACCGGACCTACTATTGGGAGTCCGCGCGCGGGGCTGAGATTGATTTCGTCATTCAGCGTGAGGGAAAGCTGATCCCCATTGCAGTCAAATCTGCAGACAACACCAAGGCCAAGAGCTTAACGGTCTATGTGGAAACCTACAAGCCCGCTTATGCCATCAAGCTCTCTGCAAAGAACTTCGGCTTTGCGGATGGGAAAAAGACCGTTCCGCTCTATGCAGCATTTTGTATTTGAGAAAACTGTTTAGAGTTCAGGCGACTGATGCACGACTTCCACTGCAAGTCGGCCGATTGGGAGCAGACCAAAAAAGGTACTCCAAAAAATGACAAAAGAAAACAGAGGGGTTGATCCCTCTGTTTTCTCTTTTTTTTCTTACATAGTTCGTGTCGCGCCGGTGCTTTGCGTTGTAAGCAATGCGGCATCTCCTGTCTGGGCGGGCGGTGTTATTCAAACACCAGCCCTCCCGTCTGTCCATTCGCATCTCCAGCAGTTACGCCACCGTTGCTTTCCGGCAAGATGCTTACTCCGCTGTTGCCTTCTGTTATCACGCCATCGGTTTCTGATGGCGTCGTCTGCCCTCCTGCCAGGCCTTCCACTGGATCTCCTGCCGGCATATCCGTTTCCATCACCACACCGCCCTGCGTTGTGTTCGGTGTGCCTTCTGGTATCTCCTCCTCTCCTGGCTCAGCTTCTGCATGTTCACTTGCTCCTGCATCCAGAATACCGTCTGTCGTGCCGGTTTCATTCATACTTGCAAGACCGTCTGCCATTTCGGCTTCGTCCGCATTTGCAAGCCCATCGGCTGTGCCGGTTTCGTCTGCATTTGCAAGCCCATCGGCTGTGCCGATTTCGTCTGCATTTTGCTCGCCTTCTGCTTCCGCGCGCACCGCCTGTGTGATTGCTTCCGCGATTGCCTGCATGTCTTGCGGGAGCAGGGTGTTGCCGTTCCCCGTAAGGGTCGGCAGGCCGCCCTGGCTCACGAATGTGCAATCCCAGGTTTCCGCATCCCAGCCCAGGGTGTTCCGGTAGAAGTCTGCCGTGCGCAGCTCCTCGGCCAAAATCGCCGTCACCATCGCCCCTTGCGCTCCTAAGTCTGCGGACGCGATGCCCGCATATCCCGCAAGTTCGTAGTTGTTCCTAGACCCCGGCTGCCCTTCGTCCGCAGATGCCAGCAGGCCAAACCGCGCCTGCTCGTCGCTGACCTCGGCGATTGCCAGGCAGTTTTGCACTGCCATCTTCCCGCCGGCCGCATTTCCGATGAGGCCTCCGCCGCTCGATTCTGCCGTCACGCTGCCTTGCGCGTAGCAATTCTCAACCAGGGAATCCTGCGCGTGTCCGATCAGTCCGCCCGCAAGCGTCTTTGCCGTCACACTCACGCGCACCGCATAGCTGTTCCGCACCTGGGAGTTGCTCAGGCTTCCCACCAGCGCGCCGGCACACGTCTCGTTGCCCATCAGGAGAATGTCTTTCACGCTGCTCGTCTCTACCGTGGCATTGGCAAGCGCGCCGGCGATTGCGCCGACTTCGTTGCCGTTGTCCGCCATCAGCGATTCCACCGCGATGTCCGCAAAGGTCGTTCCTGTCGCGTAGCCCACCAGGCCACCGATCTTGCTCGCGCCATTTCCGGCAATCTCTGCCACCGCCAGGCGCACGCCGCGCACCGCGCTATCCTCCATGGTTCTTGCGAGGATGCCATATGCGTCGCCGTTTGCCCATTGCACCGCGTTGCGGATCTCCAGGTTCTCTATCACCGTTCCGTTCACATTCCCAAACAGCGGGATGCTAAGTCCGGTAAGGGCATGGCCATTTCCGTTGATGCGCACGGCTTCGACCGTTTCGCAGACGGCCTGCCCATCTTCGTAGGCGGAGAAATCTAAGTCGGCCGCCACCTGGATCGTGCCACGCGCGTTGCCCGCCACCGCTTCCACAAACTCCTCGGCCGTGATGACGGAAATATCCGTCGCATCCTCGCTCATTTCTGTGTCAGCTGCGACTTCGGTCACTTCCTCTGTTGCATCCTCTGTCGCTTCGCCAGTTTCCGTTTCAGATTCCGCTTCAGCTCCAAACTCGGTTTCCGCAGGTGTCTCAGAACCTGCTTCGCCAGTTCCTGTTTCTGTCACAACTTCCGTCAAGGCTTCTGTACCAACTTCCGACTCGGTCGCGTCTAGCATATCAGTTGCGCCTTCTGTCTCGTAGTCTAGTTCTGCCTCGGTCTCTGGCTCTGTCTCGAAGCCTGTGTACATGGCTTCGTCAAGGCCCAGTGCCGTCGGCATGGCCATGTCTGCATCTGGCGTCAGCAGCAACTTGGTATCTTCCATGCCTGTCAGCGCGTTGCCCGATCCTCTCAGCATCGGAAGCCCGCCTTGTGCAAGTTTCTCAAAGTTCCAAGTGCTTGCATCCCACTGGAGCGTGCCTGTGTAGAAGTCCGCTTTTGCGAGTTCTTCTTGTTTCACCGCCTTGATTGCGGACGGATCGATCCACCTCGTAGCCGACGCAACACCTCTGTACTCCTCTACCTCGTAGTTGTTCTTAAAGTTCGCGTTTACAAAGGTATAGATGGTGCTGGCATCGAACTTTGTCTGGTTCTCCGGCACGATGGCCAGGGCCAGGTTGTTTTCTACACGCGCCGTGTTGTTCGAATTTCTCACTGTGCCGACAAATCCGCCCGCATGGGAGCTGGTGCACTCCACCTTGCCGTGTGCGTAGCAGTTGGTAAAGAGCGCATTTTGCGTATATCCGGCAAACCCGCCAATGAAGGACCTGCCGTGCGCATACACCAAGGCCGCATAGCTATCTTTCACCGTGGTGTCGTACAACTCGCCGATGAATCCGCCCGCCGCATCCTGCGTGGTCTTTATGCTCACTACCGCCGCACTGCTGGTCGAAATCTGACTGAATTTTTCGGCATACCCGACAAGGCCGCCCGCTTTGGTCACCGCAGAAATGTCCACGTCTTTCGCCCAGCTGTCTGTCACCTTGCTCACGTTTTCTGTGTCTGACGCATTGCTATCTTGCTTCCAATTGGTCAACCACCCAACGAGGCCACCCACGTTTGCCTTGCCAAACAGGTCCACCCCGCTTGCGCTGGCATTTGTGATCTCGCTGCCTCTCGACTGCCCAACCACGCCACCGATCGCATCCAGCGAACCCGACACGTCCTCTGCGGAGTTGATGGTGATGTCCACCACTTCGCTGCCTGTCAGCGTGGAGCGCTCCAGATGGCCTACCACTGCGCCGGCTTCTTTCGCCTGGTACATTTTTAGGCCTTGCACGTCCACATTGTCAAACTGCGTTTCCACCGCATAACCGACCACGCCGCCGATCTTGCTCCGACCGCTTGCAAAAATGGTCGCGGTTTGCACCTTGACATTTTGGATGGTGCTGTGTTCCGTCTTGCCCGCAAGGATGCCCTTATTGTCGGAACTGGTATGCACTTCTGCATGTTCGATGGTCAGGTCTTTTACCGTGACACCCTCTATCGCCCGGAATACCGGCACCTTCAGGTTTTGGAACTTGTGGTTTTGCCCATCCACGCTGCCGAGGAAAGTCGGCCCGCAAAGGACATCCCGATCCGTAAAGTCCGCAAAATCCAGGTCAGCCTTTACCACGATCTGTGCATAGGCATTCTCCGTCACTGCATCCACAAATTGCTGCGCAGTCGTCACTTCCACCTGAGAGGTCTTGTTATCCTGGAAGACCTTCCCACGGAAATCATGCGTCTTTTGCTTTAAGAGCAGGTAATACTTCTTCTTTGCCGCACGCGCATTCGCCACGTTGCGCGAGGAGCGCCCTTGCTTCTTCGACTCTGCGTCTGCCACGAGTGCGGCTTTAAATTCCTCCTTGATCTTTTCTGCGTCAAAGTAGGACAGTTGCTCCTTCAAAGCCCCTGCTTTCTTTAACTGACCGATGGAATATGCCTCAAAGTTTTCATAATTGTCGCCTGTTTTGGCGGAAATCTGCTTGATGGCATCCTCATCGCCGTCATATACGTCTCCCGCATACTGGATATATCCCTTGTCATATCCGGCATACCCCAACATTTCATATGCCAGATAGTGGAACACATCATCTCCCACGATCAGGGATGTGCTGTGCGGGTTGTACCAACGAATCGAATACATCGACTGCGTGGTATTGATCATCAGGTTCAGCTTGTTTTTCACCAGGTCGTCCACGGTGCTGAGATGCATCTGTTCGATATCTTTTTCTTCCAGCATCCTGCCGATGGATCCGCCGTCCTCGTATTTACTTACCACCGCAGCCTTTTGACTATTGTCCAACTCCAGGAACGCCTCTGCCATCAGGTAATCCAACAGGTAGGAAGTGTCAAACATCTTCTTATAGAAGTCGTCGATCTTCTCTGGCGTATTGATGCGCTCTGGCGTCAAATTGTAGGATACATCGGTGGTGTCGTCATGCACGTTCACGCCATTGATCTGCGGCGTGCCCTCCGAGAACGTCTGCGTAAAGAACGCTGTCGTAAAGGACTCCGCGCCCGCGCCTTTTCTCCTGCCAAGGCCTTTGAAGTACACCGGCCCGTCCTGGTTGTGCGCCGCCTCATGGCTGTAAAGCAACATATTGCCTATGAAGTTGCCTTGCGCGTAGCTGATCTTCTGGCCATTCGCCACCGCGAAGTTGCCCGCGTGGACGTAATAATTGCCCGTGGGGTACGCAAACCACTTGATGTACGGCTCTTTCGACTCCGACACTTTGTCCGGGTAGTGCGTGCCTGTGTCATCGGGCTTCTCGTAGACACGAATCGCATCCACGAGGACATCGTCCTTGCTGTTAAACAACGCCACCACGTCGGTTTCGCCCCCGCTCAAAACGCCGAGGTACATGTTGTAGTAGCGCTTGAGCAAGTTCGCCCAGTCGTCCGCCTCCTTCTTAAATTTCTCATATTGCGTGTCATCCTGCGGGTCTTTGATGTACCCACTGACCGGCCCAAACGCGATCGTCGTCGGGTAGGAAATGACATATCCCGCCCTCTTTGGCATGTTGAGCAACGGCAGCAGCAAGTTGCTGCGCACCCGCAAGTGCTCCCAAGCACGATACTTGATCTGGTCATAGTCAAGTTCAAGCCCTGGAATTTTGTCCATCTCTAGCTCGATCAGGTATCCCTGGAACGTCTCTGTAAACCAATCGCTCACATCGGAATACTTCCCACACAGCTTGATGAAATATTCGATGAAGTCGTATATTTCGGCCAATCCCGTGTAGGCGGCGATGTGCGCGCGGTAGAAGTCCTGCGTCTCCGCCGGCCGCATCGTGTTCGCCGGATCGGACAGCAACATGGTCGTCAGCAGCTCCAAGTTGAGCTTGTCGTGGAAAACATCTCCCTTGAACATCAGCATATCCGCCAGGTTGTAGCTGCCAACGTCCAGATCGTACCAACGCTTGATGTAATTGTACGTATACAACAGGTTCTTTAATGTGTTGCCGCTCGTCAGCTCGTCGCGGACCACCGCATTTGCCAATGCGTTTTTCCTGTCCACTACATAATTGCAGTTGGCCAAGACCCTGACGACAAACTCCCTTAGGTTCTCCTCCGTATTTAGGACCTCATCGTAGTAATGCTTATAAGTAATGGGGTCTTTCGCAACC
Source organism: uncultured Marvinbryantia sp. (assembly GCA_964455335.1). Classification (GTDB taxonomy): domain Bacteria; phylum Bacillota; class Clostridia; order Lachnospirales; family Lachnospiraceae; genus Marvinbryantia. The sequence continues at coordinate 4,472 of CAYVVW010000065.1, read as the reverse complement.
GTCAGCGTGTCAAACCCTTTCGCATAATCCCCCTGCTGCTGAAGATATGCCACCAGGTCGTCCACAAGCGGCGCACCCGCATCCACCACATAGTGGTTGAACGTGTACTTCAGACCGAGACTCGGGATGTTGTAGCAGGCCACGTTGCCAAAATAGGTGTCAAACTCAACCTTCAACGTCTCCTTTGTCAGATCCTCATACACCAGTTCGATGCTGCCTAACTTCTTATAATCATCCGTGGTCAACACATAAACCACATTGCCCTGCGCATCGTAAGGAATCACGCCGCTGACGCGCTTCTTGTACAGATTCGCCGTTGTCTGCACTTTGGCCGCATCCTTTAGGATGTAGTCCGCATCGTAGAATGGCGTCAACTTGTACAGGTTGTTGTACAAGCCCGCAAGTTCAGCCTTGTATTCCGGCTTGTTCGCCAGCTGGCCACTTTGCGGCACATACGGCGCATTCAGCTTGTTCGCCTTTAGCGTGGGTGGCTGAGCCTTGGACGTGCCCGCCAGGTTCCAGATGTCGGTTGCTAGATGCAGCTGATCCCTGTAGAAAGCCTCACAAAGCTCCTCACTCGCAATCTTCTTTACACTTGCATCCTCTATGTCCTTTCCTGTCACATCCGACAACTGGTAGTTGTTTTCCGATCCCGCCTTGAACGCCCCGTTTTGCACCTTCCATGTGTGATGGTTGTTCTTCGACGCAATCGAAATGTTGTTGATCAACGTTACGTTTTCGCCGCCTTTGCCCACGATGTTTGCATTGTGATCATCTATATACGGCGTGATCGACTGGTTCGAGACGCAGTTTTGGATGACAGAATTTCCATCTGCCTGACCCACAAGTCCGCCGTTGAATTGCCACCCGGAAGTCGTGATGCCCTCCGCATAGCAGTTTTCAACCGTGGAATTGTTCAGGTGCTGCACGATTGCGCCCGACAACTTCGTCAAATAACTCTGCGAAAGCGTCAAGTTCGTGATGCTGCACTGGCTGATGACTGTGCCGTTCTTTGCTTTTGCGATGATACCTCCGGACGTGCCGTATGCCTCTGCCGCGCCCGTGCCAGAACTCAAATGCGCCCTGTCAACAAAGACCTTTGTCACCTGCGCATTGTCCGCCACCATGGCCAAGGTAGCCTTCGGCGCAGCATTTGACTGCGCTGTCGCGACCAGCTTCACATCCACGATGTACAAGTTTTCCACCGTGGCGCCCTGCAAAGTGCCAAACAACGGCTTGGAGAGGTTGGATATGGTATGCCCATTGCCATACAGTTTTCCTGTGAAAGCAGCATCCTTGTCCCCAAAGTAGGTCGGCGTGTCGGGGTTGAACGTGGAAGCGTCATAATCCTTGTCCAACGTAAACGTCCCCGTCGGGTCTTTCTGCATCCGCTTGATGAGATTCTCAAACGACCCGCTGTAGGAAAAGCTCTCACCCTCACCCTCCGCAATGGCATACGAAAACTCCATATATTCCGATGCGGTGCCTTCGTAGCTCACCTTTAGAATTAGCTCGCCATTTCTCTCTTCGAAGTCCTCAATGTTGCTGTAGAACGCCGGCATGTTTTCCATGTCCACTTTGACGATGTAGTCCTTCAAGTGGGCCTTGAAATGTTCCAAATCGATCTGGTCCACAGCCACACGTACGCCATTTTCGATCCGATACAATTTGACATCCCGGATCTCCCGCATCTGAATGCCGCGGTCATCCATGGAAATGGTCTTTTCGTAGATCTCGGCGTTCGCTTCCGCAATCGTCCCTTCTTCGTCGCGCTTGTAGTCGGCCGTGACAGTAACGACATACTTCTTGCCAGGGCTTGTGTTAGGAACTTTCACCACGTTGCGATCTTGCTCGCTGCTGATCGTCTGTGTCGCCACAGTCTGGTCCTGTGGATCTTTCACAGTTACTGTCAAGTTGCCCGCATCCGTCAACGACTGGTCCGCATCCTTGACGCCAATGGTAAGTGTCATGTCGTTCTCGCCGCTCTCGTGGCGGAATTTCTCCACAGACACGACATCTTTTAAGACCTCTATCTTCTTCGTGGAATTTGTTCCCGTCACGTTCAGCTCCTGGCCGTTTGCCAATGTCGCCCTCTCGACCGCAATCGTTGTCTCGCCCGCCGTCGTAAGACCATTCAGTGTGGCCGTGTACTTGCCATCCTCTCCTTTCGTAACATCAACACTCTGCCCCTGGACAACCACCGATTGCAAATCCTGATTGGCCTCGTTGCTGCTGTTAAAGCTCAGTTGCATTTGCTGACCTTTTTCCAACTTGTCGTTTGCCAGGCTCTGAGCATCTTCCCCACCTATCTTGGAAACCGCAAGATCGGTGATCGAAAGCTTGTAGTCACTCAACAGCTTGAATGACTTTGTATCTTCTAGCAGGCTCTCTTCCTTGGCATTTGCGCTATCCTTCGGATTTGAATCCAGGTCATAGTGGCCGATGATGTCAAACTTCAGCTCCTCATCTGTCGGCAAACCACTGAATTTGACCGTTTGGGTTCCCTCTTCTAGTGGCTGATTCTGCTCGCCAATGGATGCCTCGCCGGCATTCCCATCGATCAAGGCATGATCCGGGTCCACTAGCGTCACGGTCAGATCCGCGGTCTTGTCGCTGTAGTTCTCTTGCAACTGGTAGTCCGAAACGTATGGCGTATCCTTTAGGACATCGACCTGCAGCGTGGACTCCATGTCGTACTCCGTTCCTTCATTTGGGTTCTTATCATTTTTGTACTTCTTCAACGGATATTGCCCATTGCTCCGAACAACCGCCGTCGCATTGTAATCATAAGTTCCGCTATAATCCGGAGCCTCCAACGTGATGCGATATTCGTTTGTCTTTTTATCCGTGGATGTAAAATCCATTTCCTGGCCATTGATAACCATGCCAAGGAGTTCCACACCCGCCTGCAAGTTATGCGCCAACTGGTACGTCAGCGTCACCTCACCTGATTTCTGCGGGTATGGATTATCCACAGAATAGCCACGAACGATAATGCGCTCCTTTGCACTGACGGACTTCGAACTCTCTTTTTTCTTTAGATTCTGTCCCGTCCCATAGTAATCATACTCCGCAATGGCTTGCACTTTATACTCGCTCGTCATAGGCATATCATCGTCAAATGTGACAGTCAGCTGTCCTCCTTGCGTTGACAGCACCGATTCCAGTTCCTGCCTATTGTAGAACTTGTCACTTAGCACCCTGCCATTGGCTGCCCGCAAGCGGAACTGGAGTCGATTGAGAGAACCAGCCTCATCCGTCACGGTCGCTGTTGCCTTAACCGCAAGTTTCGTGGACGACGCGTCAGAAGCAGTGACCACCTCTTCCTTCACCTCTGAGATCGTTATCGTAGGCTCAGATTGCGCTTTAGAATAACTACCGTACTCGTCCACTACAACCTCAGTGCCATCCTCTAGCGTGAAAGACTCGAGCAAGAGATACGTTGTTCCTTTTTCGGTCTTCCAACTAGGGAAAAAGCCATAATATACTTTCTTGTTTGTTTCCTCATCTACATACGAATCGAACAACGATTCATCGGTGCCGTCAGGTAATTCGTTCGGTATTTCGTATGTTGCCTGTACAACATACTTCCCCTCTTCACCCTCACGAATTTTCAAAAGCTTACAGCCGCTCATCTCTCCCTTTAAGGAATCTAGCACAATGTTAAAGGTATAAAATCCATCCTCTTTTTCTGTTCCTATATCCATCCCCACAAAATGGCCCTTGTAATTGATGCCAGGCTTCACCTGCAGACGTTTTTGTCTGCCAAGGATGTCATCCTGGAACAGATCCTTGGTGACTTGGCCCTGCTCTCCATCGATCTGGTATGTCACCACAGCGCTGAGTGTGTAGATGCCTTCTGGGTAACTCGTCAGATCTATGTTGTTTGGACCAACGGTCAGTTTCTCCTCCTTGAATACTTCTTGATTCGCATTCTTGACCACCAACTTGAGATCCTGCTCACTCGTCAACAGGGCACCGTCGGGATCTGCCAGATTGAACCTCAAGTAGGGTTCGTCCATCGTTCCACCAGGCTCGTAGTCCTGAATGGACGGTGCGGATCTGCGGACTTCTATCTGGGTGCTGTAAGTCACATCCGCTTCCTTGTTTCCGCCATAGTACAGTTTCGACACATTCCACGTGTGCTGACCCGCTGTGGTTGGTGCCTCCAAATTCACCAAGTAGAGTGTGCCGTTAGCCGCCTGGCGATCTTTTTCGGCCTGATAGTCCTGTCCGTTGATCGTCATTTTGTTGACATCGTGTAAGTCGGTATTGTCCGAAATCTCAAATGCCACACGAACCGTCTGATTTTTCTCCAAGACTTTTCCAACTTTTTCCACCCCAAAGTCGGTAGTCTGGTCTTGAATGGAGTCTCTGTGGATCGTGGCAGAGATCTTTACCTCTGACTGCTTCGTGGCCAACTTTTCATCCTCGTGGATTTCGCCATCCGCCACATCGTAGTCCGCAAAGAC
>CAYVVW010000064.1:0-11650 GCA_964455335.1 uncultured Marvinbryantia sp. | reverse complement strand
TGGACGCCCTTTGCAGGGAAATGGCCGCGTGCGCGCGGCTTTGGCCGGACAAGCGGCCGCAGACCGTCTACATCGGCGGGGGAACGCCCACCACATTGGCACCATCGCAGCTCGACCGGCTGCTGACCGAACTGGGGCGGCTGTATGACCTGAGCAGCGTCTTGGAATTTACGGTGGAGGCCGGCAGGCCGGATACCATCACCGAGGAAACGTTGCGGGTGCTAAAGGCGCACCCTGTCACGCGCATTTCCATCAACCCCCAGACCATGAACGATCGGACGCTTGCGGCCATCGGGCGGGGACACACATCGGCGCAGACGGTGGAGGCATACCATCTGGCCAGAAGGCTCGGGTTTGGCAACATCAACATGGATCTGATCATCGGCCTGCCGGGCGAGGGATATGGGGAAGTTGCGCAAACCATGCGGGAAGTGGCGTCGCTTGCGCCCGACAGCATCACGGTTCATTCCCTTGCCCTGAAGCGCGCCGCCAGGCTGAACTTGTTCCGGTCGGATTACCAGGACATCAGTTTTGTGAACAGCCAGGAGATTTTGGACATGACCGCGTCCTATGCGGCCGCCCTTGGCCAGTTTCCTTATTATTTGTACCGGCAAAAAAACATGGCGGGGAATTTTGAGAACGTGGGCTACGCGCGGCCTGGCGCGGAAGGCTTGTACAACATTTTGATTATGGAAGAAAAGCAGAGCATTTTGGCGATGGGGGCCGGCGGGGCGACAAAAATCGTCCAGGGCGACAAGATTCGCCGCATTGAAAATGTGAAAGACATCCGCAGCTACCTGGGGCGGGTCGATGAAATGATCGCCAGAAAAACAGGCGGAAATGAGTGAGTCACAAAGTGAGTATGGATGAACAAACGTATCATATGACGCAAGCGGATCTGACAGAGGAAATCCAGCATGGCATCCTGGTGAGCAATCTAAGCTGCCAGATCGCCAGGCAGATGGGGCTGTCCGAAGAGATGTGCCGCGACGTGGCGATCGCCGGGCTTTTGCACGACATCGGAAAGCTCGAAATGGTCAAATATGTTTACCGAAAGGCGGACAAAGAGCCGATGCACGTGGAGAAAATGCGCTATGCGCGCACGCACCCGGCACTCGGCTATGTGATTTTGAACGAGCAGGGCTACCCGGGCAACATCGCCCAGTGGGTGCTGTACCACCATGAAAATTATGACGGGAGCGGATATCCCGGAAACAAGGCGGGAGACGCCATTCCCCTCGGGGCGCGCATCCTGCGCGTAAGCGATGTCTTTGCGGCCCTGACGGCCGACCGCGCCTACCGCAAGGCATTTGACGCAAACACGGCGGTGGAGATGATGATCGACGAGGTGAAAAATTTTGACATGCGGGTATTTCTCGCCTTTATGAATGTCATACATGAGGAAAAAAGGGAGGCTTTATGAGCTTGAAAAAACAGCCGGTCACTGGCATGAAAGACATTGGGCCGCGCGAGATGGAAATGCGCAATTATGTGATGGGGCTTATTCGGGAGACGTATGGCCAATTTGGCTTTTGCCAGATCGAGACCCCCTGCGTGGAACACATTGAAAACCTGTCCAGCAAGCAGGGCGGGGAAAATGAAAAGTTGATTTTTAAGATATTAAAGCGCGGAGAAAAATTAAAAATTTCCGAGGCGGAAAGCGAGTCGGACCTGGTGGATGGCGGCCTGCGCTATGACCTGACCGTGCCGCTTTCCCGCTATTACGCAAGCCATGCGAATGAGCTGCCCGCGCCGTTTAAGGCCTTGCAAATGGGGAATGTGTGGCGCGCGGATCGGCCGCAGAGGGGGCGCTACCGCCAGTTCATGCAATGCGACATTGACATCTTAGGAGAGCCATCCAATTTGGCGGAAATCGAGCTGATCCTGGCCACGTCCACGTTGGTGGGGAAATTGGGATTTGAGGCATTTACCATACGCATCAATGACCGCCGGATTTTAAAGGCGATGGCGGCGCACAGCGGCTTTTCCGAGGAGGAATATGACGCGGTTTTTATCGCCTTGGACAAAATGGACAAAATCGGGGTGGACGGCGTAAAAAAGGAATTGCTAGAGGCGGGGTATCCGGAAAAAGCGGTCTGCGGCTACCTGGCGCTATTTGCAGAAACGAAACATTGCGCGCAAGGCGTTCGGGAACTCAAAGAGACGTTATCTGACACGCTTTCCGCGGACGTGGCGGATGCATTGGTGGACATCATGGAGTGTGTTGACGCGGTAAAAACGGCCAATTTCCAGGTGGTCTTTGACCCGACTTTGGTGCGCGGGATGTCCTATTACACCGGGCCGATTTTTGAGATTTGCATTGACGGGTTCGGCGGCGCTGTGGGCGGCGGCGGGCGCTACGATGAAATGATCGGCCGATTCACGGGCATTGCCACGCCGGCCTGCGGGTTTTCCATCGGATTTGAGCGGATCGTCCTGTTGCTTTTGGAGAACGGTTATGTGCCGCCGAAGGCAGGGAAAAAAATCGCCTACCTGATCGAAAAGCGGATGCCAAAAGAGCGGCTTTTGGATATTTTTGCGCAGGCACGCTCACAAAGAGAAGCTGGCCACACGGTGAACCTGTGCGTGATGAAGAAAAACAAAAAATTCCAAAAAGAGCAGCTCGCGGCAGAGGGATATGACGAAATAGAGGAATTTTTTGCCCGGTAAGGGGCATGGCCGTTTGACGCGCGTGGCATCACAGGTCGTATTAAAATCAATGATTACACCGTATCATAGGCCGCACGGAGATCACTCATTGCGTCGGCATTGGCATGAACGGTTGCGCTGGCGTTACTGGCTGTATTGGCATCGCTGGTTGTATCGGCATCACTGGCCGCGCTTGCGCCACTGGGGATAGGGGCATCTGTGGCATCTGTGGTGTCGGCGGCTTCATCGCTTGGCGCGCCGTAGAGTTCCTCGATGCCCGCGTTCATTCCGCCGAGCAAGGCGTCCGAGAAATTGTCGTCGAGGACGGCCTCCCAGGAATGGCCATTGTTGATGAGCTCGACCGTGATGGTGTTGGCGGCGCTTGCGGTATTTTCCCCGAGTGCCTCTAAGAGGTATTCTGCCGTTTTTTGCGCAATTTCCGCATCTGACGCGCGGATGGATTCCGTCGTTTTTGCATAAGAGAGCAGGGATTTGCGGCATGTCCGGCAGACGCTTGGCATGTCGAGGCTCTCGATGCGCACCGTCGCCGTCGCGGTGTCTCCGTCTTGCAGGACATCCAAAATTTCAAACGAAAAATAAGTTGCAATTTGCTCGCACAGCGCGAGATCCAGCGCGTCTTTGTATTCACTTCCCGTTCCAAACACATCGTCCATTTCCAGGTAACTGCCCCATTGATTTGCGGTAAAATCAGAAAAAGGCGCAAGCGTGCAGGACAGCACATCCTCGGGGGAGAGCAGGTAGGGGTCCTCCAGGTAAGAGACGAGGCCGCCCGTGATGGCGTTTGCCAGTTGCGCGTCGTCCGCGAGAACCCAGGTGCCGTCCTGGTTTTCCAAACGCACCGTGACGGCGGAGGACACGAGCGGGTAACTCCCATTTTCCAGGCATTGCCGCATCAGGGAAAATGGCGAGACGGACGTGCCGGACGCGCCGCCCTGCGAGACGGAGCTGCGGATCATCGCCCGGCAGAGATCTTCGGCGAGCGCCTGTGCGTCGATATTGGTGATTTCCACTTGCACGTCCGCTCCCGCGGAATCGCCATCGACCGAGGACGCGAGAATCCGGTAGGAAAATTGTGAAAAAAACAGCTTGGCGGCCTGTGCGGCATCCTCCTCATTTCCCAATGGAACGGTCGGCTGCATACGCAAATTTTCATAGGAAAGGACAGAGAGGATGGTCGATTCGTCCAGCTGTTGGATGAGGTCCAGCTCTTGCTCGACCGCGTGCTCCGGGGCGGCATACCCACACCCCGTAAGAGTCAGCAAAAAAAGAAGCAGCGCGGCCAGCAGGCAGTTTTGTTTTCCCATATATTCTCCTTTTTCGTCGATACCGTAACATGATGTTACGGTAAAAAGATACCTTACGGATTGTTTCGTGCTTCGCACTCCCACAATCCTACCCGATATTCGGAAATCGTGGGACCCCTTCCCCACTTTTTTCCTCATATCGGGCGGGTATCAAGCCCATGTCCCCACCGACATGCAAGCATGTCGTGGGAAAGGGCTTTCTACCCTGGTATCGTAACATTATCTGATGATGTCCTGGCATCATCTTATCGGATCGATGGAAAAAAGTCAAAGGATTCCGAATGGATTTCCGCATAATTCTGAAGAATTTGTGAATTTCAAAGAAGTTCGTGCAATGCCAGGGGAAATGTGATAGGATGTTGGGGAAGAAGGGGGAATTTGCGCGATGAAGAAAAGAGTGCTGGTTGCAACGTTGCTGATTTTGCTCTCCGGGGCGGCGGGCGTGTTGTTATGGTATCGAATGTTTCGCAACGCGGGGGGCGGCAAAACGGACGGCGCCACCGTGTTTGTGGATTCCGTGGCGATGCTCGCGGGCTTAGAGGGGAATGGGATGGTCAACCGGTTTACGGGCGTGGTGGAAGCGCAGCGCACGGTTGGCGTGCAGGTTTCCTATGGGCTGAAGGTCAAGGAGACATATGTGACGGTCGGCCAGGAAGTGAAAGTGGGTACCAAGCTGTTTTCCTATGACATGGACGAAGCGCAGGACAGCATAACGCAGCTGGAGATAGACATTGAAAATTATGACATCGAGATCGAGGCGACAAAGGCGCAAATTGCCCAATATGAAAAGGAGCGCAGCCTTGTGACTTCCGAGACGGAAAAGCGCGCGTACACCACCTCGATTATGGCGGCGGAAAATTCCATCCGCCGTGCGGAATATAACAAAAAAAGCAAGCAGGCCGAGATGGAAAATTTCAAAGAGCAGGTGGCAAACGCGGACGTGCGCAGCGAATTGCAGGGCGTGGTGCAGGCCATCAACCAGGCAAACAGCGGGAACGACAGCACGTACCAGGAGGGAGGATACAGCGACCCGACAGATGAAAATGCCAATGCCTACATCACCATCATGGCCACGGGCGAGTACCGCATCAAGGGGAAGGTCAACGAGCAAAATATGCAGCAGATCTACGAGGGGCTGGAGATGATTGTCCATTCCCGCGTGGACGAGTCGGTCACTTGGCATGGCATGATTTCCGAGATCGACATGGACAATACCGTGCAGGACAACAACGGTTACTATTACGGCGGGGATGCGGAGGGCGGCGAGACATCGAGTTTCTACCCGTTTTACATCGAGCTGGACGACTCCACGGGGCTGATGCTCGGGCAGCACGTCTATGCAGAGCCGGACCTCGGGCAGGGGGAGGAGCGCACTGGAATCTGGCTGGACGCATATTACCTTTTGACGGATGAAAATGGGGAGGTCTTGCCCTATGTCTGGGCAGCAAAGAACGACCGCCTGGAGAAGCGCGAGGTGACGCTCGGCGAATACGACGAGGACCTCATGCAATATGAGATTGTGGCGGGGCTGACGGCGGACGACTACATCGCCCTGCCGAGCGAGGAACTCGCCGAGGGCATGCCTGTCACCCAAAATATCGATCAAATGGGCGGCGTGTACGAGGGAGACCTGGCAGAAGACGGCGCGATAGGCGGCGACGTATATGAGGACGGCATGTTAGAAGATGGCGGCGTGTACGAGGGAGACTTGGCGGAAGATGGCGCGATAGGCGGCGACGTATATGAGGACGGCATGTTGGAAGATGGCGGCGTGTATGAGGGAGACTTGGCGGAAGATGGCGCATTGGGCGGCGACGCATATGAGGACGGCATGTTGGAAGATGGCGGCGTGTACGAGGGAGACCTGGCGGAGGATGGCGCGATAGGCGGCGACGTATATGAGGATGGCATGTTGGAAGATGGCGGCGTGGCGGAAGTCGGGGCGTGATCTGGCCAGGCGATGGCAGCGGGCAGGGGAGCTTGAAGAAAATGTGGGATGAGGGTGTGTGACATGGTTCTGCAACTGGACAACATTTATAAGGATTATATTTCTGGGAAAATGGTTGTGCCCGTCCTGAAGAATGTCACTCTGCATGTGGAAGAGGGGGAGTATGTGGCCATCATGGGCCCGTCTGGCTCGGGCAAGTCCACGTTGATGAACATCATCGGCTGCCTGGACGAGCCGACGAAAGGAACATTCCTCTTAAATGGGAAAAATGTGCTGGGGCTTTCGGACAACGAGGTCGCGCGGGAACGGCTGTACAACATCGGCTTTGTGTTTCAGACGTTTCAGCTGCTCCCGAGGCAGACGGCGCTCGACAATGTGGCTTTGCCGCTCATTTATGCGGGTGTCTCGAAAAAAGAGCGGCGCAGGCGGGCCGCGGCGGCACTCGAAAAAGTGGGACTTTCTGACCGCGTGGATTTTATGCCCACGCAGCTCTCCGGCGGGCAAAAACAGCGCGTCGCCATTGCGCGCGCCATGGTAAACAACCCCAAGATCCTTTTGGCGGACGAGCCAACAGGCGCGCTCGACTCCAAGTCGAGCATACAGGTGATGGAGCTTTTCTCGCAGCTCAACAGCGAGGGTGTCACGGTCGTCATGATTACCCACGATGCGGGGGTGGCGCAGCACGCAAAGCGCATTGTCTACATCTTTGACGGCGAGCTTTCGCAAGAGCGAAAGGAAAATCAGTAACGTGTGAAATGGCAGATCCCGTGCGGGCATTTGGGAGGTTGCATATGAAAAAGAGACGGAAATGGAAAAGCGTCGTGGCGATTCTTTTGGTGCTGTCGCTCCTTGGCGGGGGCGGTTACGTGGGCGTGCGCCGCTACCTGTCGAACAACGAAAAGACGGTGGATGTCTATGCGGTGTCCAACCTCAATGCCGCGTCGTGGCTGAGTTATTACAGCGAGACGAGCAGCTCGGGAACGGTCGTTTCTGATGTCACGCAAAATGTGTACGTCCCGGAGGACAAGGTGATCCATGAAGTCTTTGTGTCCGAGGGGGATGAAGTCAAGATCGGCGACAAACTTTTGTCGTATGACACCACGCTTTTGGAACTGGACAGGGAGTCGCAGGACTTGAAATTGCAGGAATTGGAGCTGGAGCTGGAGTCCGCGCAGGCGGATTTGAAGAAATTGCAAAACACCGTTCCGGTCGCTTACAAGCCGGCCGAGGATCAGGAGCTTTATGGGCCAGGGGATCTGGACATCGAGGGCGGCGACTACGAAGGGGGCGACGTCGAGGCCTCCATGCGGCTGTCTGCCGGACGCGCGATGCACACCACCCAAGATGGGGCGGCGGATAGCGAAACAACAGATCTCACGCCCGACGAGGCATCCGATAAAAAATCGGATGGGAAATCTGATGAAACCACCGATGAAAAAACAGATGGGAAACCCAAGAAATCTGAGCAGAAAGGCGACAAAAAAGCGGAACAAGCATCAGAAGTGGAATCGGAATCAGACGTGACAGGGGAAACGGAGGAGGAGCAGATTCTCACGGAGATCCAGGATCCGTCGAAAGACCCGATGGATCATGTGGATTTTGATGACCTGGAAAAATTTTTCACAGAGGAAAATGGACCTGACGGGGAAGGATTGCCAGGGGAGGGGCAGGATGCGCCCGCAAACCAGAAGAAGAGCCGGAGCTTGCTGCGCCTGCTCACGCATATTCGCTTAAAGCAGGCTGTTTCGGGGGAGGAAGAAACCCTGCTCGCGGACACGCGCGAGGAGGCGGAGACGGGCGAGGCAGTGACAGCGCGCCTTACGGATGGCGCGATCCATTTGATTCCGCATTTTGCGGAGAACGCGGATGCGCATTTCCAAAAGCAGGACACCTACGCCATGCGCATTAAGGGTCTGACCCTGCGGGAAGAAAAAGCGGGGAAACTCTTTGGCATTGCCGTGGTCAACGGGGAGGATTACCCGGAGATCGGCGCTTACACGCTGATGCAAGATCCCGAAAACAGCAACGTGGCGCACCTGACGTTGGCGTTTCATGACGGCTTGGACGAGCAGCACGCGATCGCCGCGGAGCTAGAGGATGCCTATGTGGAAATCCCGCTTGCCTTAGACGAGATCACCGGGGAGGAACTGGTATTTCGCACAAAGAAAAAAGAAAATGACATCAAGCTGCGTGTGGAAAAACCGGAAGGGCAGGATACGACAGAGGTGCCGACAGATGATACGCAGCCAGACACGACGGAAACGCCGGCCGATGGTGCAACGGATGCACCGGCCGATGGCGCGCAGCCAAGCACGTCGGGCACGCCGGTCGATGGTGAAACGGACACGCCAGCCGGTGGCGCGCAGCCAAGCACAACGGAAACGCCGGTCGATGGTGCAACGAATACGCCAGCTGGTGGCGCGCAGCCAGATCCGGCGCAGGATTCTACCGAGGATACCGATGCCGCAGAGAATGAAGGCGATCTGAAACCCCCAACGGAAGGAGATATAGATGCGCCGACAGAAACTCCAACCGATTCGGCAACGGAAGCGCCGACAGAGGCACCGACCGAGCCTGCAACGGAAGCACCAACAGAGGTGTCGACCGAGCCAGTGACGGAAGCATCAACGGAAACTCCGACCGAGCCAGTGACGGAAGTGCAAATAGAAGCACCAGCGGAAACTCCAACCGAGCCTGCAACGGAAGTGTCGACAGAAGCACCGACAGAGGCGCAGACTGAGGCAGCGTCTGCCACGCGGATTTTGTTTGAGGTGTTTTGGTATCATGGGTCGAATGTGGAGAGCCTGTGGCCAACTTCGCTGAAAGTGCAATTTTATGACAAGGAAGATGTCGACCAGGAAACGTGCCTTTGGAAAACCACCATCCCCAAAAAGGACGAGGCGGGCGAGCCGGTCGAGGCACTGACAGAGGCGCAGACGGAAGATCCCGCGGGCGACCAAGAGCCGGAGACCGAGACGGAAGATCCATGGGCCATGGAGGATCTGGGCGACTTAGGGCTGGACGGCCTGGGCGGTTTCGGTGGCCTGGACGGAGCAGGCAAAGACGGCATGGATAGCATGGGTGGCCTTGGGGAAGATGCGTATGACCTGGGCGATGCGGGCTACCTGGAAATCGGGGCGGATGCGTCGCTTGGCACGCCGGTCGGCAACACGGATGCCGAGTTGGATGTTTCTGGGGCGAGTGCCGCAGAGGACGCGTTCGGCGTGGGTGTCACGGGCATGGACACCGCCAGTGTGGATTCCCAAGAAACTGTGACGGATGAGGAAACAAGCCTGGCAGACACGGAAACGAGCCTGACAGAAGGCGAGTCGGAGACGGAAGTTTTGGAGGGCGTGCTGCAGCAGGTACTCCCGTCCGAGGAAAATACATACAGCGCAACCCATGTCCTGGCCTACCGCGACTGGAAGCCCCTTTTGGGAGACCCTGCGTCCTACCAGATGGTCGTCAAGGGAAAAGGCACATTGCCCTACATCCCATTGATTTCCTGGGAAAAGACGGCTGACCCGAGCGTGGTAAAATGCACGATTTCGATGAAATACCTAGAGCCGCAGGAGTCGCCCCTGATGAAACTCGAGCCGCTCTCAGAGCTGACATACGAGACGGGCGCGCGCGGGCAATATTACAAAGGAGAGGGAACGAAGGACGATCCGTATGTGTTCTTTGTCGCGGACGGCGTTGTGATCCAAAGCTCGTTTGTCAACTGGGTACTCGGCTTTAACGCCGATGGCACGGCGCGCGAGCGCATGGGTTCTTATGTGGTCTTGGAGATCCGCGAATCCGACACGATCACGGGCGCATTTATCCGCAGCGTCGGTCTGGACGGCACCATCCGCATGGACACGGGCTACGGGCCTGGCACATATTGGATCTTTGCGAGCGACAGCGGCATCATGCGCTACGAAGAAGAAGTGGACGAGCCGTTTGAGGATGACGATTTAGACCCGGGCTGGACGGACTTTGGAGACAGCTACACGGCACAGGAGCTGGCGGACGCCATTGCGGCGAAAGAGCGGGAGATCCGCCGCCTAAACCTCGACAAAAAAGAGGGGGAGATGAAGCTGCGCCAGCTGGATCGCGACCTGGAAAATTCCACTGTGGTCAGCTCCGTGGAAGGGTATGTCAAATCCCTTGGCGGCGAGGCCGGGCAGCCTTACCTTGTGGTGACCAGCGAGGGGGGCATGTACCTGCGCACTTCGGTGGGCGAGTTGGATCGCGACAGCATCCACGTGGGAGACACGGTTGAGGCGACTTCCTGGGAGGCGGGCAAGTTTACCGCAACCATCACCGAGATTGCCGACTACCCGAATAATGCGGAGCAGTCCTACGGATGGGCGCAAAACCCAAATTCCTCCAACTACCCCGTGATCGCCCGCATCGAGAACACGGAGGGGCTCTCGCCCTATATGTACGCGGAGGTGCGCTTCCGCAGATCCGAAAGCGGCGATGTGAGCAGCGTGGGGACGGACGAGGAAGGCCAGGCGGATGGGATGTACATCCAGGTGAGCTACGTCCGTTCGGAAAATGGGCAAAGTTACGTTTATATTGCGGACGGGAATGGATTGCTCAAAAAACAATATGTCAAGACCGGCGCCACCATGGAGGGTCATGTCGAAATCAAAGAGGGTTTGTCCAACGAGGACTACATCGCGTTCCCCTATGGGAAAGCGGTGGTAGAGGGGGCAAAGACAAAGGTTTCGGAGCAAGTTTATTACTGACAGGGGGGAAGCGCATTGTTAGAAAACATCAGACTATCGTTTCAAGGCATATGGTCGCATAAGATGCGTTCCTTTTTGACAATGCTGGGCATCATTATCGGGATTGCGTCGATCATTTCCATTGTGTCGACGATCCAGGGAACGAACGAGCAGCTGCTGCAAAACGTGGTTGGCTCGGGAAACAATGCGGTGGCCATCCCCCTGACGCGCGGCAGTTCGGAAAACAGGATGGAATTTGACTACGAGTCGGTGCCCTATGGGGTGCCCGTGATCACAGAGGAGACCCGGCAAAAGCTCCTGGGGGTCGACGGGGTGGTAGATGCCACATTTTACAACAGCCGCAGGTGGTCGAGCGGTATTTACCACCTCAACCAGTCCTTGCAGGGGGCGCAGGTGATCGGCATCGATTCCCATTATTTTAACGTCAAGGGGTATGTGGTGCGCACGGGCCGCAACTTCCTCGATTCCGACTACGCGCAATTCCGCAAGGTGGTGATTTTGGACCAGACAGCCGCCAGCTCGCTTTTCCAGGAGGAAAACCCCCTGGGAAAAACCATCGAGATCCAGGGAGAGCCATTTTCGGTGGTCGGCGTCGCGCAGGTGGCGTCGCAGTTTGAGCCTGTCATCAACAGCATGGAAGATTACGAGAATTATATAGGAAGCGAAAGCGCATCCGGCGTGGTTTTTTTGCCGTCAAGCGCATGGTGCATCGTGTACCAGTATGACGAGCCGCAGCACGCGGAGGTGAAGGCAGACACCATCGAGGCGATGACGACGGTCGGCACTCCCTGCGCGGACATCCTCAATGCCAATCTGTACAACCAGGACGAGGAGATCTGCTACCGCGCGGAAAATACCCTGGACTTGGTGCAAAAGCAGCAGGAGATCAACGAGTCCACCAATCAGCAGCTCGTGTGGATCGCCAGCATTTCCCTGTTGGTGGGCGGCATCGGCGTCATGAACATCATGCTGGTGTCGGTGACGGAGCGCAC
>CAYVVW010000063.1:0-11747 GCA_964455335.1 uncultured Marvinbryantia sp. | reverse complement strand
TTTCGTGGCCTGCCACAATCCGGCCTATGTGCGCAAGTACAACATGGTGCAGGAGCTGGTGGACGGCGGCACGTTCCTTTTGAACTGCCCATGGGATATGGAAGGGCTGGAGCGCCACCTGCCGGGCCAGATGAAGAGCTTTATCGCCAACCACAACATCAAGTTTTACGTGATCGACGGCATCAAGATCGGCAAGGAGATCGGCCTGGGCGGGCGCATCAATACCGTCCTGCAGTCCGCGTTCTTTAAGCTGGCCAACATCATCCCCGAGGCGGAAGCGCTCGACCTGATGAAAGCGGCCGCAAAGGCGACATATGGGCGCAAGGGCGATGCCATCGTGCAGATGAACTACGACGCCATCGACGCGGGCGCAAAGCAGATCGTGGAGATCCAGGTGCCCGAGAGCTGGAAAACCGCCGAGGACGAGGGGCTTTCTTTCATTCATGCGCAAGGTTCCAGAAAAGATGTGGTAGACTTTGTGAACAACATCCAGAGCAAAGTCAACGCGCAGGAAGGCAACACGCTTCCGGTTTCCGCGTTCCAGGAATATGTCGACGGCACTACGCCGTCCGGGTCTTCCGCATATGAGAAGCGCGGCATCGCCGTGGACATCCCGGTGTGGCAGCCGGAGAATTGCATCCAGTGCAACCGCTGCGCCTATGTCTGCCCGCACGCAGTCATCCGCCCGGCGGCATTGACAGAAGAAGAGGCACAGGCGGCGCCGGAGGGGATGCAGACCCTGCCGCTGACGGGCATGGCCGGCTACAAGTTCTCGATGGTCATTTCCGCATACGACTGCACGGGCTGCGGTTCGTGCGCAAACGTCTGCCCGGGCAAGAAGGGCGCAAAGGCGCTCACCATGCAAAACATGGAGGCAAATGCCGGCTGCCAGAAGTATTTCGACTATGCGGCCGCATTGCCGGAAAAGGCCGAAGTGGTAGAGAAATTTAAAGAAAATACCGTCAAGGGCAGCCAGTTCAAGCAGCCGCTGCTTGAGTTCTCGGGCGCATGCGCGGGATGTGGAGAGACGCCTTACGCAAGGCTGATCACGCAGCTCTTTGGCGACAGGATGTATATCGCGAACGCGACGGGATGTTCGAGCATCTGGGGCAACTCCTCGCCGTCCACGCCATATACCGTCAATGCAAAGGGCAAGGGTCCGGCATGGTGCAACTCTCTGTTTGAGGATAACGCGGAGTTCGGCTATGGGATGTTCCTTGCGCAGAAAGCCATCCGCAGCGGCCTGAAAGCCAAGGTGGAGGATCTGGTGGCAACCGGCGCGAACGAGGCGGTCAAGGCTGCCGGCCAGGAATGGCTCGACACCTACAATGTCGGCGCGACGAACGGCGCGGCGACGGACAAGCTGGTGGCGGCGCTGGAAGCGTGCGGCTGTGACAAGGCAAAAGACATCTTAAAGAACAAAGACTTCCTATCCAAGAAGTCGCAGTGGATCTTTGGCGGCGACGGATGGGCGTATGACATCGGCTTTGGCGGCGTGGATCACGTGCTTGCCAGCGGCCAGGATGTCAACATCATGGTATTTGACACCGAGGTTTATTCCAACACGGGCGGGCAGGCATCCAAGGCGACCCCGACGGGCGCGGTGGCGCAGTTTGCCGCGGGCGGCAAGGAAGTCAAGAAAAAAGACCTGGCCGGCATCGCCATGACGTATGGGTATGTCTACGTGGCGCAGATCGCCATGGGCGCGGACTTCAACCAGACGGTAAAAGCCATCGCGGAGGCGGAGGCGTATCCTGGCCCATCCCTGATCATCGCCTATGCGCCATGCATCAACCATGGCATCAAGAAGGGCATGAGCAAGGCGCAGACCGAGGAGGAGCTGGCCGTAAAAGCCGGTTACTGGTACAACTTCCGCTACAACCCGGCGTTGGCGGCAGAGGGCAAAGACGCCTTCTCGCTCGACAGCAAGGCGCCGGATTACGCAGAGTACCAGGGCTTCCTAGACGGAGAGGTGCGCTACAACTCCTTAAAGCGCGCGAATCCGGAAAAGGCCGCAAAACTCTTTGCGCGGTCCGAAGAGGAAGCGAAGCAAAAGCACGCTTACTTAAGCAAACTTGTCGGAGTCTATGCCGCAGCGGGCGAAGCAGAAGCGTAAGCAGGAAACACATAAGAAGTGGAGCGTGGCCGCCTGCCTGTGTGCCGGGCGGCAGTGCCCATTTCTCGTAAACGACAAAAATATTTGCCGTTTGCGACAGCCCCTCCGGGGGGATAAAAAAGTGGCCTCCCTCAGTCGAGGGAGGCACAATCATTGTTTGCCATATTATCAGCTAGCCCGTGCCGCACGCGCTTGTCGCGGTACATGTCGTGGTCGGACTCGGCCATGCGCATTTCCACGGAGTCCTCTTTGCCGAGCAGGGCGGACAGCCCAAAGGAGATGCTCAGCTGCCGGTCGCGGATGTAATACTTTTTTAAGGAATCCCGCATTTTTTGCAAATATTCCTCGGCCACGTCCTTTGGCGTGGACGGCAGGAGGGCGGTAAACTCGTCGCCGCCCAGGCGGAACACGGCCGTGCCCTCTGGCAGGACGGTGCAAAACAGGTGCGCGGCCATCTGGATGTACGAGTCTCCCACGACATGGCCGTAAGTGTCATTGATGGTTTTTAAGTTGTCGCAGTCCGCGGAAATGATGCTGACAGGATAGACATCCTTTTCCGGCAGGGTGCGCAGGTACTCGTAAAAGAACGTGCGGTTGTACACATGTGTCAGCTCGTCGGTGCGCGCCTGGATTTCCAGCTTCTTTTTGAGCAGCTCATGCTCTGTGACGTCGTTGATGAGGGCGATGATGCCCTCCACATTTCCGTCGGCGTCGAGGAGCGGCTCCTTGATGATCTCCAAAAATTCCTGGACGCCGTCGGTGTTGACCTCGATGGTGTAGTGGGTGCCGACCTTGGTCTCCAGGAGCTGCTGGTCAGATTGCATGGCGCGCAGGGCATTCTCTTTGTCCTTGCGGATCTCGAGGTCAGTCTTTCCCCGGATGGTCCAGTTCTCCTCCCCGCCCTGGTCGAGGTGGTGCCAGTAGTGCGTGGCAAACACATAGCGCCCCAGGCGATCTTTCATGTAAATATTGGAAGGAAGCTCCCGCAAAATGTGCTCGATCTTTTGCAAGGTCAGGGAGTCTTTCGCCGAAATCGCGTTCGCGATGCGGTTTTTCACCACGATGGGGTGGTACGGCTTGGCGATGCAGTCCACGACCTCATGCCCGAGCGTCTGCAGGATGTCCTCGGAAGTGCGCTCGGTCACCAGGAGCAGAATCGGGATGGTGGCAAGCTCCACAGAGTCGCGCACCCGATCCAAAAAAGCCTGCAGGTCATCGGGGGAGTCGTCCGAGGAGAGCAAAACGGCGCAGACAGACCGGTACTCCTGCTCCAGGACGAAAATGCCGTCGTTTGCGCACGTGCACTCGACGACGTGGTAGTCATCCGCCAGCATCTCGTGCAAGGCCTTGCGGTTGGCGTCATGCGGGTCAATCAAAAAAAGTGTCTTTGCACCTTGGGCCAGATTCATGGGAGTCCCCCCGTTCTTTGCGGATTTTGGCAGCCTTTTGCCGCGGCATCCGACGCTTGGATTTAGAAACAATGTACCATTATAGCGCAAACAAAAGAAAAAATCAATGTAAATATGGAGGAAAGTTCGTATGAGCCAAACATTGAAGCAAAAGAAGGAGAAGCTGGAGCGCTGCCTGCGCGGCTATGGGAGCGTGGCAGTGGCGTTTTCTTCGGGGGTGGACTCCACGCTGCTTTTGAAGATGGCGCATGACATCTTGCAGGATCGCGCGATTGCGGTGACGGCGCTCTCGTGCTCGTTCCCCAAAAGGGAGCTGGAGGAGGCCAAGGCGTTCTGCCAGGATCAGGGCATCGCGCATGTCCTCGTGGAGTCGGAGGAATTGGAGATCGAGGGCTTTTGCCAGAACCCGAAGAACCGCTGCTACCTGTGCAAGCGCGAGTTGTTTACCAAAATTAAGGAAATTGCCGCGCAGCGCGGGATCGCCTATGTCGCGGAGGGGTCGAACATGGACGACTTGGGCGATTACAGGCCGGGGCTGCAGGCGGTCGCGGAGCTGGGCGTGCAAAGCCCCCTGCGGGAGGCGGGCCTGACGAAGCAGGAGATCCGCGCCCTCTCGCGGGAGCTTGGCCTGCCCACGTGGGACAAGCAATCGTTTGCGTGCCTGTCCTCGCGCTTTGTCTATGGGGAGACCATCACCCCGGAAAAACTGGCCATGGTGGACCAGGCGGAGCAAAGATTGCTCGACATGGGATTTCGCCAGGTGCGCGTGCGCATCCATGGGAATTTGGCGCGCATCGAGGTAGATCCGCAAGACTTGCCCAAAATCGTGCAAGGCGGCACGCCGGCCGAGATCCACAGGGCGTTTCGGGAACTCGGCTTTGCCTTTGTGACGCTCGATTTGGGCGGCTACCAGATGGGGAGCATGAACCGGACGCTGTGATAAGGCCGCGCAAAAATCGCAATATCTACACAGTAAATAGCAAAAATTGTCTAGTCAAGCTCCCTGGATTTTGTATAAAATCATGGCATAGTTTTCAATTTCCGCGCTCCCATATGTGGAAAATTGCTCATGCGCGTAGGTATTTGGAGGAAGAATGGGAAATTCTGCTAAAAAATGGATGGCCATCGGGGCGGCCGCGTTCGTGATTGTGATTCTTGCGGCCTATTTGCTGGCGCAAAAAAAAGTGCAAAATTTCAACGACAAATATGCGGGGGAAGACCTGGCGGCCGAAGTCGCGGGCATGGAGCGGGAAGGCACCTACAGCAAGTACCTATCGGAACGCCAGGGCGCGCCTTGCCCAAAGGAGGACGTGGAGGTTGACCTGTTTGCCTTTGCGGCGGAGGGCGAGGCCGAGGAAATCACCGATTACGAGGGTGAACAAAAGGCGCTTTACACGGGCGCGGATTCCGTGGTGACATGGGAGGTTTTTGCGCCCGAGGGCGGTTTTTACAATCTCTACATGGAGTATTTCGCGCCGGAGTCCCGCGGGGTGGCCGTGGAGCGCGCGATTCGGATCAATGGGGAGCTTCCGTTTGAGGATGCCAAGAATGTCGCTTTTCCGAGAATCTGGCACGACGGCGGGGAAGTGCGCGTGGACAACCAGGGCAACGAGATCCGCCCGACGCAGGTGGAGTCTTACGAGTGGCAGGGCGCCTATTTCAAGGACGACATGGGCTACATCACAGAGCCTTACCTCTTTTATTTGGAAAAAGGCAAGAACACGCTGACGCTCGAGGCGGAAAACGAGCCGGCCGTCTTGCGCCGTCTCGCCTTTACGGCCGTTCGGGAGATTGTGCCCTATGACGCGTACCTTGCGGCGCAGCCCGCGGTTTCCGAGACCACGGAGGGAAAAAACTACCTGCAGATCGTGCAAGGAGAGGACTCCACTTACCGATCGGAGTCGTCGCTCTATGCGAAGTATGACCGCTCCTCCCCGTCCACGCAGCCAAACAGCGTGACAAAGACGGTGCT
Organism: uncultured Marvinbryantia sp.; assembly: GCA_964455335.1. Lineage (GTDB taxonomy): Bacteria > Bacillota > Clostridia > Lachnospirales > Lachnospiraceae > Marvinbryantia. The sequence continues at coordinate 6,250 of CAYVVW010000063.1, read as the reverse complement.
CAATTACGTGGGCGGCGAGGCCTGGAGAAGCCCGGGGCAGTGGATTGAGTGGGAGTTTTCCGTGCCCGAGGACGGGTTTTACCACATCATGGTCAAGGGGCGGCAAAATTACTCGCGCGGGAACGTGTCGGGCCGGATGGTGTCCATCGACGGGGAAGTGCCATTTGCGGAGATGAAGGGCATCTTCTTTGACTATAGCAACGGCTGGAATTGCATGAACCTGGCGGATGCCGACGGCAACCCCTACCAATTTTACCTGACTGCGGGCGCGCACACGATTCGCTTAGAGGCGACGTTAGGCGGCGTTGGCGCAATCCTGGAGGAACTGGAGGACTCCATCTACCGGCTCAACCAGATTTACCGGAAAATCCTGGTCTACACGGGCGCAAACCCTGACAAGTACCGCGACTATAACGTTCACCAGGTCTACCCGGAGGTCATGGACGCGATGGATCTCGAGTCCAAGCGGCTCTATAAGATCGTGGACGACATGGTGGATTACAGCGGGCAAAAGGCCGACAGCATCGCCTCGGCGCAGACCGTGGCGCAGCAGCTGGAGCGTTTTGTGAAAAAGCCCCAGCAGATCACCTTGGAATTTACCACGTTCCGCGACAACATCACGGCGCTTGGCAGCGCGTCTCTGAACATGAGCGCAACCATGCTGGACGTGGACTACCTGGCCATCATGGGGGAAAATGCCACGGCGCCAAAGGATACGGAACCCTGGTTCGCGCGCGCATGGCACGAGGTGAAATCGTTTGCGGCGTCCTTCGTGGTCGACTATGACGCGGTGGGCGATGTCTACGAGGACACGGGCGAGGTCGTGAAAGTGTGGGTCCTGACCGGCCGGGACCAGGGCACCATCTTAAAGTCGATGATCGACGACACGTTCACGCCGGACACAGGCGTGCGCGTCAACGTGGAAGTGGTGGCACCGGACGCTCTTTTGAACGCCGTCGTGGCGGGGCGTGGCCCGAACGTGGTCATTTCCGTCGGCGCGGACCAGCCGGTCAATTATGCTTTGCGCAACGCGGCGGAGGATCTGACGCAGTTTGCGGATTTGCAGGAAGTGCTCTCCCATTACGAGGAGAGTTCCTACGAGCAATATCGCCTGGACGATCAGATTTACGCCATACCGGAGACACAGACGTTCAACGTCATGTTCTACCGAAAGGACGTTTTGGAAGAACTGGGGCTTTCCGTGCCAAATACCTGGCAGGAACTGATCGAGATGCTGCCGACCATCCAGGGCAACAATATGTCGGTGGCGATCCCGACGGCGGCGGGGAATAGCGCGACGTCCACCCCGAGCACGTCTGTCGCATCCAACGCGCCGGACCTTTCGATGTATTTCTGCCTGCTGTTCCAGTATGGGGGCAACCTGTACAACGACGCGGGCACCATGACGACCGTCAACGACGAGGCGGGCGTGAAGGCGTTTGACGACTATACGCGTTACTTCAACGACTATGGCATCCCGACCATCTACGACTTTGTGAGCCGCTTCCGCTCAGGGGAGATGCCGATCGGTGTGATGGCCTACTCGACTTATAACACCCTGATGGTGTCCGCCCCGGAGATCCGCGGCCTGTGGGATTTCACGCTCATTCCGGGCACGGAGCGCACTGGGGAGGACGGAAAGCCCTACATCGACCGGTCGGACATGATCACGGGCAGCGCGACCATGATGGTGCGCACCGAGGACGACGCCTTGCGCGAAAAGTCCTGGGAGTTCATGAAGTGGTGGGCAAAAACGGACACGCAAGTGCGCTTTGGGCGGGAGATCGAGGCGCTTTTGGGGTCCTCCGCCAGGTATGCGACGGCCAACAAGGACGCTTTCTCCAAGCTCTCCTGGAGCGCGGACGACATCAAGACGCTGACCGCGCAATGGGAGCAGACGGTGGGCATCCGCGAGGTGCCGGGCGGCTACTACACGGGCCGGCACATCACCAATGCTATCCGCAAGGTCATCAACGACAAGGACGACCCGCGGGAGACCATCATCGATTACTCCATCACGATCGACGAGGAGATCACAAAGAAACGGATCGAGTTCGGGCTGCCGACCGCCAAAGACGCCGCGGGCGCTTAAGGCAAATGTGCCGCCAATGTGCCGCATGGGAAAGGACTGGTAAAAAATGAGGGAATATATCCAGAAATATTTTGCGCTGCAAAAGCATGAGCGGGCCGTTGCCTTAAAAAAGGCGAAGCGCAGCAAGATGTGCTATTTGTTCCTGGCGCCTTATGCCATTTTGTTTACCATGTTTTATATCCTGCCGGTGGTGACCTCGATCTTTTTTAGCTTTACGTATTACAACATCCTGGAAAGCCCGCGGTTCATCGGCTTGCAAAATTACATCAGCCTGATTTTGGAGGACGACATCTTTTTGATCAGCATCAAAAACACGTTCCTCATCGCCGTCATCACGGGGCCTTTGGGCTACATCATGTCCTTTTTGTTCGCGTGGCTCATCAACGAGCTGCCGCGGTGGATTCGCAGCGTCGTGGTCATCATTTTTTACGCGCCCTCGATCGCGGGCAACTGCTACGTGATCTTCTCCGTGTTTTTCCGGGGCGACGCCTATGGGTATGTGAACGCGTTCCTGATGAACGCGGGGATCATCAACGAGCCGATCCTGTGGTTCATCGACCCGAAATGGATGCTGCCCATCTGTATGCTCGTCATTTTGTGGATGAGCCTTGGCACGGGGTTTTTGTCCTTTGTGGCCGGCTTGCAGGGCGTGGACAAGTCCCAGTTTGAGGCCGGGTACATGGACGGCGTGAAAAACAGGTGGCAGGAACTGTGGTATATCACGTTGCCCAACATGAAGCCGATGCTGATGTTCGGCGCGGTCATGTCCATCACGCAGTCCTTTGGCGTGTGCGATGTCACCATGGCGCTGTGCGGGTACCCGAGCACCGATTACGCGGCGCGCACCGTCGTGACCCACTTGTTCGACTATGGCTATTCCCGGTTTGAGATGGGGTATGCGTCCGCCATCGCGACGTTACTGTTTTTGATCATGATATTGTGCAACAAGGCCATCCAGAGTATGCTAAGAAGAGTGGGGACCTGACATGAGCAAAGTGAGAAAGCAAGAAACCGCGCACCGCAAAAAGCTGATCAAGCGCAGAAAGCCAAACCGGTCCATCTTCGGGGATCTGGCGCTGTATCTGTTCCTGGCGTTGATGGGGCTGGTCATGGTTTTCCCGATCATCTACGCGGTGAACAGCGCCCTAAAGCCCTTGGACGAGCTGTTTATGTTCCCGCCGAAGGTCTTTGCGATCAACCCGACTCTGGACAACTTCGCGGATCTGTTCGTGACGATGGGAAAGTCGTGGGTCACGTTTTCCCGCTACTTGTTTAACACGGTTTTCATCACGTTTGTCGGCACCGCGGGCCATTTGCTCGTGGCATCCATGGGCGCGTTTGTCCTGGCAAAATATGACTTTCCGGGCGGGAACGTGTTTTTCAAGCTCGTCACCGTGGCCATGATGTTCAGCGGCTATGTGACGGCCATCCCGAACTACCTGATCATCAACGCCTTGGGCTGGGTGGACACCTATTGGTCGATCATCGTCCCGGCGTTTGCCTCCCCCATCGGGCTGTTTTTGATGAAGCAGTTCATGGAGGGGATGCCCACCACGCTGATTGAGGCCGCGAAAATCGACGGCGCGAGCGAGTGGCGGGTCTTTACCGGCATCGTGATGCCAAATGTCAAGCCCGCGTGGATGACCCTGATCATCTTCCAGGTGCAGGCGCTGTGGAACAACAAGGCCGCGACGTTCATCTATTCGGAGGAGCGCAAGACCCTCGTCTATGCCCTGCAGCAGATCCAAAGCGGCGGCATCGCGCGGACGGGCCAGGGCGCGGCGGTGCTTGTGGTGGTCATGATTGTGCCGATTTTGATTTTCGTATTTTCTGAGAGCCAGATCCTAGAGACGATGGCGAGCTCGGGCTTGAAAGATTAACCAGGCGAGGTGGCATATGAGAGGGAAAACATGCAAATCCGCACTTTTGGCATTGGCGTCCGCCGCCTGTCTGGCCGCCGCCATGGGCATGGCAGCCCGGGCCGAAAAGGGATATACCTATTGCTATGATTATTGGGGGGATGTCCAATATTCCCCCGACGCCTATGAGACGGCAAATGTCTATACCTCGGAGGAGCTGGGCTTGGAGGATCGCCTTTCGGCCCCGCAGGGCATGTTTGTGCTGGGCGAGCGCATCTATGTGTGCGACACGGGCAACAACCGCATCCTCGAATTTGAGCGGGCCGATGTGGATGCCATCACGTTTGTGCGCGCCATCGACACCATCAAAGGCGACACGGACGTGACCGGATTTCAGGGGCCGACCGACGTGGCCGTCAGCGAGGACGGGTACCTCTACGTGGCGGATACCAACAACAACCGCGTGGTGAAACTGGACATGGACGCGAACTATGTCATGGAGTTTACGAAGCCGCAGGATGTGACCTTTGACCAGTCCATCAGCTTTTTGCCGACAAAACTCGCGGTGGACACGGCCGGGCGCGTCTATTGCATCGCCACAAATGTGAACAAGGGCCTGATCAAGTTTGAAAGCGACGGGACGTTTGCCGGCTTTATCGGCGCGACGCCCGCTACATACAACTGGGTGGACTACATCTGGAAGCGCCTCGCCACGCAGGCGCAGCGGGCGAACATGGAAAACTTCGTCCCGACCGAGTACGACAACGTATTCATGGACTACGAGGGGTTCATCTACGCGTGCACGACGAATGTCAACTTCAACGAGGAAGAAGAAAACGTGCTGACGGCGAAGCCGATCCGCAGGCTGAACATGCTGGGAAATGACATCCTGGTGCGAAACGGCGTGTGGCCCGTGGCGGGCGACCTCTACATCGGGTCCGGCGGCGGGTATTCCGGGCCGTCGCTCTTTACGGATATCACCGCGATGGAAAATGATGTCTATTTTGGCCTGGACAAAATGCGCGGCAGGCTGTTTGCCTACGACGACCAGGGCAGGATGCTCTATTGCTTTGGCGGGAATGGCAGCATGAATGGCTACTTCAAGCAGCCGGCGGCCATCGCCCACATGGGGCACGACCTTTTGGTGCTGGACTCCCTGGACTGCAGCATCACCTTGTTTACGCCGACCGCCTATGGCAAGCGCATCTTTGACGCCATCGAGCAATTCCAGGACGGGCAGTATCAGGAGTCCGGGGAGAGCTGGCAGGCGGTCATGGACGACAATGGCAACTACGACATGGCCTACTATGGCATCGGTCGCGCCTTGCTGCGGCAAAAGGAATACCGCGCGGCCATGGATTATTTCCGCCTGAAATACTATAACAAGGATTATTCCAAGGCATTTAAGCAATACCGGAAACAGTGGGTGGAGGAACACATCGTGCAGATCTTTTTGGCGGTCTTTTTGCTGCTCGCCATCCCGCTTGGGATCGGCTGGGTGAAAAAGACCAAGCACAGGATCGACCACGCGGATATCTTCGACCCGCAGATACGCAGGCGGATGGGCCGGGATGGGAGGCAGCCATGACAGCTTCACAGAGTCGGAAAGAGAAGTTCCAAACGTACCTCAAATCCCTGCGGTTTTCGCTTTATTGCATCACGCACCCATTCGACGGGTTTTGGGATTTGACACATGAGCGGCGGGGGACAATCGCGGCGGCGAACACCATCCTCATCCTGACCTTGCTTGTGCGCATTTTCAAGCTCCAGTTTACGAGCTTTGTGTTCGTGCAGGTGTACTGGCCGGGCGTCAACATCTTCTTATATATCGCGAGCATCGTCTTTCCGCTTGCCCTGTGGTGCATCTGCAACTGGGGGCTGACGACGCTCTTTGACGGCAAAGGGAGGCTCTCTCAGGTATACATGGCGACTTGCTACGCCATGACGCCCTACCCGCTCATCCAGTTTCCGCTGATCGCATTCAGCCACCTTGTGACGGTGGAAGAGGGGGCGTTTTATTGGGTGCTCGGCGCGATTTCGGTTCTTTGGGTCGCCTTGCTGATCCTGACGGCGATGTCTCAAATCCACGAGTACAAGATGAGCAAGACAATCCTCGCCACGGTCGCAACGATTTTTGGCATGTTGGTGATGATCTTCATTTTGCTTTTGTTCTTTAGCATGATCAGCCAGGGCGTGGCCTATTTCATCTCAATCGGCAGGGAAATCCTGTTCCGAATATAGCAAGATGCCAGGGTAGAAAGCCCTTTCCCACGACATGCTTGCATGTCGGTGGGGATAT
>CAYVVW010000062.1:0-11983 GCA_964455335.1 uncultured Marvinbryantia sp. | reverse complement strand
TGCCTGACGCGCGCGTGGTCACGGACGGGCTTGTCACGACCAGCCGGGGCATGGGCACCGCCATCGACTTCGGGCTGGAGCTGGTGCGCCTGCTAAAAGGGGAGGACGAGGCCCACGCGCTTGCAAAAAAGATTGTCTATGCCGCGCCTGAGGCCTAAAAAATACTAGCCAAGTCCAAAAAGCCGTGTTATAATGAAAAAATGACTGCACCTTTAGAAGGAGGAATCGTTCAAGATGAGTTGGAAAGTGGAGCATTTGGAGCACAACATGGTGAAACTCACCATCGAGGTTGGCGCGGAGCGGTTTGAGGAGGCAATGCAACGCGCATATTTGAACAACAGAAGCAGGATTCACATTCCGGGGTTCCGCGCGGGCAAAGTGCCGCGCCTCGTCATTGAAAAGATGTATGGGCCTGGCATTTTCTTTGAGGACGCGGCAAACGACCTGATACCGGACGCATACGAGGATGCTGTGAAAGAGAGCGGGCTGTTCCTTGTTTCCCGCCCGGAGATCGAGATCGAGCAGATCGGAAAAGGAGAGCCATTCATCTTTACGGCCGAGGTTGCGGTGAAACCGGAAGTGACCCTGGGCGCGTACAAGTATCTGGAAGCTCCCGAAGTGGACTGCACCGTGACAGAGGAGGACATCCAGAGCGTCATTGACGAGGAACGGGAGCAAAATGCCCGCCTGGTCGCGGTCGAGGGGCGCGGCGCGCAAAAAGGCGACCATGTGACCTTCGACTTTGCGGGAACGGTCGACGGCGAGCCGTTTGAGGGCGGCACTGCACAAGGGTACGAGCTGGAGCTTGGGAGCGGCCGGTTCATCCCGGGATTTGAGGCGCAGCTAGAAGGCGCGGTGCCCGAGGAGGACAGGGAGGTCGCGGTGATCTTCCCGGAGAATTACCATGTCGCGACGCTAGCCGGAAAGCCCGCGGTATTCCAGTGCCACATCCAGGATGTCCGGGAAAAGGAATTGCCGGAGGTGGACGACGAGTTCGCGCAGGATGTCTCCGATTGCGAGACGCTCGAGGAATACAGGGAGCAGATCCGCAAGGAACTGACAGAGGATAACGAACGTGACGCGCGCGTGGCGCGGGAGCGCGCATTGGTTGCCCTTGCTGTGGAAAACGCGTCCATGGACATTCCCGATGCGATGGTTGAGAACCAAATCGGGCAGATGGAGGAGGAATTTGCCAGAAATCTCTATGGGCAGAACATGGATTTGGACCAGTATCTGGAGCTGGTCGGAAAGACGCGGGAGGAGATGCACGAGGAAATGCGCCCGGAGGCATTGGAGCGCATCCAAAACAGCCTGACACTCGAGGCCATCGCGCAGGCGGAGAACTTAGAGCCGAGCGAGGAGCAGGTGCGGGAGAAAGTCGAGGAATTGGCAAAGCGCTACCGCAGGCCCGTGGAAGAAGTGGAGAAACTGTTGAATGAGGAGGATTTCGATCGCTTCAGAAACGAGATCCGAATACAGCTGGCGGTCGATTTTTTGATGGAACACGCCAAGGAAGCATGACAGCGCGGTAGGAGGCGAAGCGATGAGTTTTGTACCTTATGTAATCGAGCAGACCAGCAGGGGGGAGCGCTCTTATGACATTTATTCCCGGCTGCTCAAGGATCGGATTATTTTTCTGGGCGAGGAAGTGACGGACTTAAGCGCCAATTTGGTTGTCGCCCAGCTCTTGTTTTTGGAGTCGGAGGACCCGGGAAAGGACATCCAGCTCTACATCAACAGCCCGGGCGGATCTGTCAGCGCGGGGCTGGCCATTTATGACACCATGCAATATATCAAATGTGACGTGTCAACGATCTGCATCGGCCTGGCCGCGAGCATGGGCGCGTTTTTGCTTGCGGGAGGGAAAAAGGGCAAGCGCTTTGCCCTGCCGAACGCGCAGATCATGATTCACCAGCCGTCTGGCGGCGCGCGGGGCCAGGCCTCAGACATCAAAATCGCGGCGGAGGAGATCCTAAAGACCAGAAAACGCCTCAACGAGTGCCTGGCGGCCAACACGGGCCAGCCGATCGAGGTCATCGAGGCGGACACCGAGCGCGACAACTACATGACGGCCGAAGAGGCCATGGCCTATGGCCTCATCGACACCGTGATCACCAGCCGCTGAGGACAGAAGAAGCGCAGTTGTTCGCGCAATGCAATTTGTGATAGGAGGAAAAACAGTTGGCACTGAGAGGGGATGCGAAAATCAGGTGTTCTTTTTGCAACAAGACCGAAGATCAGGTCAGAAAGCTGATCTCGGGGCCGAGCGGCATCTATATCTGCGATGACTGCGTGGAGATTTGCAGCGAGATCATCGAGGACGAGTTGGCGGACGCGTACATGCGGGGCAAGCATGAGGAGATCCATCTCTTAAAGCCCGAAGAGATCAAGGCTGTTTTGGATGATTATGTCATCGGCCAGGACAATGCGAAAAAAGCCCTTGCGGTGTCCGTGTACAACCATTACAAGAGGATTTTGGCGGGCAAAGACCTGGACGTGGAATTGCAAAAAAGCAACATTTTGATGCTCGGCCCGACGGGTTCGGGAAAGACCTACCTCGCGCAGACGCTGGCCCGCCTGTTAAACGTGCCGTTCGCCATCGCGGACGCCACCACCCTGACGGAGGCCGGGTACGTGGGCGAGGACGTGGAAAATATCCTGCTCAAGATCATCCAGGCGGCGGATTGCGACATCCGGCGCGCGGAGTATGGCATCGTCTACATCGACGAGATCGACAAGATCACGCGCAAGTCCGAGAACGCGTCTATCACAAGGGATGTCTCCGGCGAGGGCGTGCAGCAGGCATTGCTGAAGATCCTGGAGGGAACGGTCGCGAACGTCCCGCCCCAGGGCGGGCGGAAGCACCCGCACCAGGAGCTGATCCCCATCGACACCACCAACATCTTGTTTATCTGCGGCGGCGCGTTCGAGGGCATCGAAAAGATCATCGAGTCGCGCATGGACACCAAGGCGATCGGCTTTGGGCGGGATCTCTCCGAAAAGGAGCAGCGCAACGTCGGCGAAGTCCTAAAGGAAGTCGTGCCGCAGGATTTTGTGAAGTATGGGATGATCCCAGAGTTTGTCGGTCGCGTTCCCGTGGTAGTTTCCCTGGACGCGCTCGACGAGGACGCCCTGGTGCGGATCTTAAAAGAGCCGAAAAATGCCATCACGCGGCAGTACCAAAAGCTCTTTGAGCTGGACGGCGTGAAGCTGCGCTTTGAGGAGGATGCGATTCGGGAGATCGCAAAAGAGTCCATGAAGCGCAAGACGGGCGCGCGCGGCCTGCGCGCCGTCATGGAGCGCACCATGCAGGAATTGATGTATACCGTCCCGTCCGACGAGACCATCACGGAGTGCACGATCACAAGGGAGATGGTCTTGGGAACGGGAGAGCCGAAGCTCGTCCACAGCGAGGAACGGCTGATTCCGGTGCGCAGCACGCATAGCAAGGTGCTGGTCGCGCCAGAGCCGGCCTAAAAGGCCCGGCCATTTGCCTTTATCTGCTTTTTTAGAATTGACAGACATTGCCAAAAGGGCATTTGCCGCCAAACCCGGCAAGTGTCCTTTTTCAGGATAGGGGGATTTTTGGATGGTGATCAAATCTGCGGAATTACAGACGGTGTGCGGGTATACCAGCGCGCTGCCCAAAAGCGACAAGCCGGAATTTGCCTTTGCGGGCAAATCCAACGTCGGCAAATCGTCGCTGCTCAATGCCTTGATGAACCGCAAGTCTCTTGCGCGCACGAGCAGCCAGCCGGGAAAGACCCAGACCATCAATTTTTACGGCGTCAACCAGCAGCTTTACCTGGTGGATCTGCCCGGGTACGGATATGCGAAGGTGAGCCTTGCGGAAAAAGAAAAGTGGGGCAAAATGATCGAGCGCTATTTGCAGACGTCGCAAATGCTCAAAGCCGTGTTTCTGCTTGTGGACATCCGGCACGATCCGTCCCAGAACGACAAATTGATGTACGACTGGATGATCTATCACGGATATGATCCGGTGGTCATCGCCACGAAACTGGACAAGATCAAGCGAAGCCAGGCACCAAAACACCTAAAGGCCATTCGGGAGGGGCTGGGGATGCCCCCCGCCGGGGCGCTTTTGCCATTTTCCGCGCTGAGCAAGCAAGGCTGCGCGGAAATCTGGGGAAAAATCGAGGAATCCCTCCCGGCGGAAAAATAAAAATTTTGTTCTTGCTTTTTGCATGGGTTGATGATATACTCGTTGGTGTTCCTTTTTTTCAAGGGGATTCGTATGCCCAAAAGCGGGCGAAAAAGCATAGGAAAGGAGGATTTAACGTGAAGGTTAGATCATCGGTAAAGCCTATTTGCGAAAAATGTAAAGTGATCAAGAGAAAGGGCAGTATCCGCATCATCTGCGAGAACCCCAAGCACAAACAGAGGCAGGGATAACCTGCAGTGCGGCTTGATTTCGGCCGTGGCGCGCGTGAACCCACATGCGCGCCTGGACAATATAGAGGGGGTATCTTACCCGCGGCGGGCCCTATGGGCGACTTCTGGCAGACGGCAAAACGGTTTTCGTTTTTGTCGTTTCTCATGAATGGCGTAAATACCTCGCGCATATATTGCTTCTAATACCGGCCGCCCCGGTACCGTGGGGCGGGCGGAAAGGTCGGCGGCATTTTCGCGACTGGGCTAAAACAGCCCCAATTAAAGACAATATGGCAAAAGCCCCGGACAGCGCACGACATTTCAGGCGCCCTGCTATGGGCGGGCTGCGCGTGGACGGCGGCTTGGAAAACGGAGGAAGAATCACATGGCACGTATTGCTGGCGTAGACTTGCCAAGAGAAAAGAGAGTCGAGATCGGCTTGACCTACATCTATGGGATCGGTAGGACGAGCGCAAACAAAATCCTAAAGGCGGCAAACATCAACCCTGACACCCGCGTGCGCGACCTGACGGACGACGAGGTTTCCAGGATCCGCGACATTTTGGACGAGCAATATACCGTAGAGGGCGACTTGAGAAGGGAGATCGCGCTCAACATCAAGCGCCTGCAGGAGATCGGGTGCTACCGCGGCATTCGCCACCGCAAGGGGCTTCCAGTGCGCGGCCAAAAGACAAAGACCAACGCAAGGACGAGGAAAGGCCCGAGAAAGACCGTGGCAAACAAGAAGAAATAACATAGAAAGGAAAGTAGGTTAGTTTATCATGGCTAAAAAAGTTACGAAAAAAGTGACAAAAAAGCGCGTCAAGAAAAACGTTGAACGCGGACAGGCACATATCCAATCGTCTTTTAACAACACGATCGTTACCTTGACGGACGCCGCGGGCAACGCGTTGTCATGGGCCAGTGCCGGTGGTCTGGGATTTAAAGGTTCAAGGAAATCTACTCCTTATGCGGCGCAAATGGCTGCTGAGACAGCCACAAAGGCAGCGTTGGTCCACGGATTGAAAACGGTGGATGTGTTCGTAAAAGGCCCGGGATCGGGGCGCGAGGCGGCCATTCGCGCATTGAGCGCCTGCGGCCTCGACGTCACCAGCATTACGGATGTCACAGCGGTTCCGCACAATGGCTGCCGCCCACCGAAGCGCAGAAGAGTTTAATCAGGAGGAATGAAAAATGGCGATAGATAGAACCCCGGTCCTGAAAAGATGCCGTTCCCTGGGTCTGGACCCGGTTTATTTGGGGATTGACAAAAAGTCGAAAAGGGAGCTGAAGCGCTCCAGCCGCAAGATGAGCGAGTACGCGACGCAGCTTCGCGAAAAGCAAAAAGCGAAGTTCATCTATGGCGTTCTGGAGAAGCCTTTTCGCAACTACTACGAGAAGGCGGATCGGATGCCGGGCATGACGGGCGAAAATCTGATGCGCATGCTGGAGAGCAGGCTGGACAATGTCCTGTTCCGCTTAGGGTTTGCCAGGACGCGCAAGGAGGCCAGGCAGATCGTCGGGCACAGGCATGTGCTGGTGAACGGCAAGCTCGTGAGCATCGCGTCTTACCGCGTAAAGGCGGGCGACACCGTGGAGATCAGGGAAAAGTACAAGGGCTTCAACCGTTACAAAGAGATTCTGGAGGCCACCGGCGGGCGGCTGGTTCCAGATTGGCTCGAGGCGGACGCCGAAAACCTTAAGGCAACCGTCAAGGAACTTCCGGCCAGGGAGGCGATCGACGTTCCGGTGAACGAGATGCTTATCGTTGAGCTTTATTCCAAATAAGCCGGACGCCAGGGGCCGCATGGACTGGCCATGCGATCCGTCTGGCGCCTGTTTTCCCAACAGCATAAGCATCGACCGGTTGCGCGCAATCGCGTCACAAGGAAGGAGGGCCTTTGGCAGTGTTCGAATTTAACAAACCGAGGATTGAAATCCAACAGATTTCAGACGATCGGAAATATGGAAAATTTGTCGTAGAACCTTTGGAGAGGGGCTATGGGACGACCTTGGGAAACTCCCTTCGCAGGATCATGCTTTCCTCCCTGCCGGGCGCGGCGGTAAGCCGGGTGAAAATAGAGGGCGTGCTCCACGAGTTCAGCTCGATCCCCGGCGTGAAAGAGGATGTCAGCGAGATCATCATGAATCTGAAATCGCTCGCCATCCGGGACACCAGTGCGACGAATGAGCCAAAGGTAGTATATGTGGAGCATGAGGGCGAGGGCATCGTCACGGCAGGGGACATCCAGACAGACCCGGACGTGGAGATCCTCAACAAAGACCAGGTGATCGCCACCTTGAGCGGCGGCGCGGACTGCAAGCTCTACATGGAGATCACCATCACCAAGGGCAGGGGATACATCAGCGCGGACGATGGAAAGACCCCGGACATGCCGATCGGCGTCATTGCGGTGGATTCCATCTACACGCCGGTGGAGCGCGTCAACATGACGGTCGAGAACACGCGCGTGGCGCAGGACACGAACTATGACAAGCTCACATTGGATGTGTACACCAACGGGACGCTTGCGCCGGACGACGCGGTCAGCCTGGCGGCAAAGGTGCTGAGCGAGCATTTGAGCCTGTTCATCGACCTGTCCGAGAGCGCGAAGTCCGCGGAAGTGATGATTGAAAAAGAGGACGACGAAAAAGAAAAAGTTCTCGAGATGAACATCGACGAACTGGAGTTGTCCGTGCGTTCCTACAACTGCCTCAAGCGGGCAGGCATCAACACAGTGGAGGAGCTGTGCAACCACACGCCGGAGGACATGATGAAGGTTCGCAACCTCGGCCGCAAGTCCCTCGAAGAAGTGTTGACAAAATTAAAAGAGCTGGGATTGTCCTTAAATCCGAGCGAGGAGTAATCCCGCGCCCCATGCGCGCGGGCGCAAACGGGGACACATGAGAATTTGGCTGGGAGTAAGCCCGAAGAGCATTCCCGCGTGCTCCGGAATGGAGGAGAGAAAATGGCAGGATATCGCAAGCTGGGCAGGACGACTGCCCAGAGAAAAGCACTCATTCGCAACCAGGTGACGGCCTTGATCCACCATGGCAGGATTGTCACCACCGAGGCGAAGGCAAAGGAGATCCGCAAGTCGGCGGAGAGGCTGATTGCCATGGCGATCAGGGAAAGAGACAACTACGAGACCGTCACCGTGACTGCCAAAGTCGCCCGCAAGGACAAGGATGGCAAGCGTGTCAAGGAAGTCGTGGACGGCAAGCGCGTGACCATCTATGACGAGGTGGAAAAACAGATCAAGAAAGACTTGCCGAGCAGGCTGCACGCGAGAAGGCAAATGATGCGCGTGCTCTATCCGGTGGTGGAAGTGCCAAAGGAAGTGGCGGGCAGAAAGCGCAACACCAAGAAAGTGGACTTGGTCGACAAGCTCTTCACTGAGATCGCGCCGAAATACGCGGACCGCAACGGCGGCTACACCCGCATCGTGAAAATCGGCCTGCGCAAGGGCGTCGCGGCGATGACCGTGCTTTTGGAGCTGGTATAAGCGCAAACCTTGACCGCATTGCGAAAAGGGGCGGTCATGGCCCGCTTTGGGAACTTGCATCGGATGCGATAGGGATTTTTGTTCATGCAGAAAATGGCATAGCCGACAAGTAGCGCGGCTATGCCATTTTTATTCTCCGTCATCGGCGGGATTACCGGATTTTATGAGGCAAGCTGCGCTGATAGGGAAATTTTCCATAAAAACCGCGCAATATCGGGGGAAATTTCCATCGTTTCGCCGCTTGACATCTCGTATTGACTGTGCCATACTCTTATGCAAGCAGTGAAAATCGAATACAGTGAGGTGCAGATGACGATGTCAGAAAAAAAGATCAGACTCAATCGGATCAAGGATGTCAAGGAATTTGTGGCTGTGGCTGGGGATTGTGACTTCGATATTGACGTTTCCTACAACCGCATCAGCATCGACGCCAAGTCGATTATGGGAGTGCTTAGCCTGGATCTTTCCCAGGTGCTTACCGTCAAGTACGGGGGCAAAAACCCGCAGTTCGAGAGCGTGCTTAGCAAGTATTCCGCGGCATAGCGCAAGGGGGATACGCTTTTGGAGACGATTCGCATATCTGTGCGCGCCCTGGTGGAGTTTTTGTTGCGCGAGGGCGATATCGACAGCCGCGTGGGCGGCGGCGCGAGCAGGGAGGCCATGCAGGTGGGCAGCCGGCTGCACCGCAAGATTCAGGGGCAGATGGGCAGCGCGTACCGCGCGGAGGTTTCCCTGAAAACCCTGGTGGATTTTCAGGCGTTTTGCGTGAGCGTGGAGGGGCGCGCGGATGGCATTTACCAGAAAAATGGCATGGCCTGGGTGGATGAGATCAAGGGTGTCGGCATCGATGTCTCCAAGTTAGAGGAAGCCCTCCCCATTCATCTCGCACAGGCAAAATGTTACGCCTACATCTATGCGCTGCAGCAAGAACTTGACGCGATCGGTGTGCAAATGACGTATGTCCACATGGAGACCGAGGAGATCCGGCGCATACGCTATGAGTTTTCCTTCCAGGAGTTGCGCGCATGGTTTGGCGCATTGATGGGGGAATACAAAAAGTGGGCATCGTTTCAAATAGAATGGAAAAAGACCCGCCAGGCATCCATTGGGTGCCTGGTTTTTCCCTACCCATACCGCGAGGGGCAAAAGGACCTGGCCGTCGCGGTCTACCGCACCATCGCGCGTCAAAAAAAGCTCTTTATCCAAGCGCCTACGGGCGTGGGAAAGACGATTTCCACCGTATTTCCGGCCGTCAAGGCGGTGGGGGAGGGCTTGGGCGAAAAGATCTTTTACCTGACGGCAAAGACCATCACGCGGACCGTGGCGCAGGAGGCATTTTCCCTGCTAAAATGCCAGGGGCTGCGTTACAAGGTGCTGACACTCACGGCAAAAGAAAAGATTTGCATGTGCGGGCAGCCGGAGTGCAACCAGGACGACTGCCCCTATGCCAAAGGCCATTATGACCGCATAAACGACGCATTGTATGAACTTTTGACATTTGACGATTATACCAGGGAACAGCTGGTCGCGCATGCGCAAAAATGGATGGTGTGCCCCTTTGAGCTTGGCTTGGATTTGTCCTTGTGGGCAGATGCCATCATCTGCGATTACAATTATGTATTTGACCCGCAGGCGAGGCTCAAGCGTTTTTTTGCAGACGAGGCAAAAGGAGAATACATCTTCCTCATCGACGAGGCGCACAATCTGGTG
Organism: uncultured Marvinbryantia sp.; assembly: GCA_964455335.1. GTDB lineage: Bacteria > Bacillota > Clostridia > Lachnospirales > Lachnospiraceae > Marvinbryantia. The sequence goes on along the minus strand of CAYVVW010000062.1, from coordinate 2,375 downwards.
GATCGCGCCCGCGAGATGTATAGCGCGACGCTTGTCAAAGAGGATTTTTTGGAAGTCAGGCAGCTCCTCGCGCCCGTCAGCCAAAAGGCGGCGCGTGCGCTGGGGATCTGCAACCGGCAGATGTTGCCCTGGAAGCGCGCGTGTGAAAATTATACGATTCTCTCAGATATTTCCGCGTTTTCCATCGCCGTGGGAAATGCCGCCGCCTGCCTGCAAACGCTTTTAGAAGATCGGGAAAGCCCCCTGAACAGGTCAAGCGAAACATCGCTGATTCCTCCGGAACAGCTGCGCGCCGTGCGAAAAAAAGTGCTGGAGTTTTTCTTTTCTCTGCGCACGTTTTTGGCGATTTACGAAGAGATGGACGACAGTTACCAGACGTATGTGCAGCAAAATGAGGATGGGCGGTTTCAGGTCAAGCTCTATTGCATCCACACGGCGGGAAAATTGGGGGAATGCTTAAAGCAGGGGAGGGCGGCCGTTTTGTTTTCCGCCACGCTGCTTCCCATCTGTTATTACATGGAAATGCTATCGGGCAAGGAGACGGATTATGCCATTTATGCACATTCCCCATTTGACCCGCGCAAAAAGAAAGTGCTTGTCTGCGCGGACGTGAGCAGCCGGTACAAGCGCAGGGGAGAGGGGGAATACCGCCGCATGGCGGAATATATCTTCCTGGCGCAGAAAGCGAAACCGGGCAATTACCTGGTCTTTTTCCCATCGCATCGCATGCTTGGGGAGGTGCGCCAACTGTTTTCCGAAATGCACCCGGATGTGCGCGTCCTCGCGCAAAATGCGCATATGGACGAGGGGGAGCGGGAGGCGTTTTTGCGGGAATTTTCCGCGCCGGGCGATGCGGGCCTTGTCGGTTTTTGCGTGCTGGGCGGCATCTTCGGAGAAGGGATTGACCTCAAAAAAGACCAGTTGATCGGGGCGGTCATCGTGGGAACCGGACTGCCGCAGGTTTGCAACGAGCGGGAGATTCTCAAGCAGTATTATGACGGGCGCAAAATGGACGGGTTCGCCTATGCCTACCAATACCCGGGCATGAATCGGGTCCTGCAGTCCGCCGGACGCGTGATCCGGACGGACGAGGACCGCGGTGTCATTTTGCTGTTGGATGAGCGTTTTTGCCAACGCCAATACGTGGACGTGTTCCCGCGCGAGTGGGCGGGATTTGCGGTGTGCAACTTGCGCACCGTGGAAGAAAAGCTGCGCCAATTTTGGGAAACCGTGCCGTGACAAACTGTTTTATGAACAATCACGCCATGACAAAACGATTTTCGCTGTTGTTTACGAGAGCACTTTCCCTGCCAGGATCTCCTGGTAGTCCTTGAGGTTTTTTTGCAATAATTCCGGCGTGTTCAGGTGATAAGGACATTTTTTCATGCAATTTCCGCAGTGCAGGCAGCCCTCGATTTTTTTCATTTTTTCCTGCACTTCCGGTGTCAGCTGGGCGGCGGAAGGGGAGCGGCGAATCAGCAAAGACATGCGCGCGCACATATTGATTTCGATTCCGGCGGGGCAGGGCATGCAATACCCGCAGCCGCGGCAAAAGTCGCCCATGAGTTCCGCGCGGTCCTTTTCGATGACGGCGCGCAGCTCCTCCGTCAGTTCCGGCTCGTTTTCCTGGAATGCGCAAAACTCCAGCAATTCCTCCATGCGCTGGATGCCCCAGATGGGCAGTACGTTGTCAAATTGCGCCTCAAACGCGTAGGCAGCGGCGGCGTTGGTGATGAGCCCTCCCGAAAGCGCCTTCATGGCCAAAAAGCCCATTCCCGCTTCCTTGCAGGACTGCGCGAGCGCGAGATCTGCATCGGAGGCCAGGTAGCTGAACGGGAATTGCAAAGTCTCATAGAGGCCGGACGCAACCGCTTCTTTTGCCACAAACTGGCGGTGGTTCGTGATGCCGATGTGGCGCACCATGCCCTGTGCCTTTGCTTTTTCCATGCACTCATAAAGGCCGGACCCGTCGCCCGGCTTTGGGCAAAATGCGGGATTGTGGAATTGGTAAATGTCCAGATAATCGGTCTTTAAGTTGCCAAGCGTCGTTTCCAGATCCTTCCAAAACCCATCCGGCGACGTTGCGCCCGTTTTTGAGGCGATGTAGATGTTTTTGCGCACGTCCGAGAGCGCGAGGCCGATTTTGACCTCACTGTCCGTATACCAGCGCGCCGTGTCAAAAAATGTGATGCCATGTTGGTACGCGGCTTGCAAAATGCCGATGGCCGTCTCGGTGCTGACGCGCTGGATGGGCAGCGCGCCAAAGCCGTTTTTGATGGTCTGAATGCCGGTGTTTCCACGTTTTACGATGCGCCTAGTTTTCCTCCGTGTTTTCTTATTCCCTTCAATGATGTCGCGGTAAAATGATGCCCTAC
>CAYVVW010000061.1:0-12172 GCA_964455335.1 uncultured Marvinbryantia sp. | reverse complement strand
TCCGTGTCCACGGCAAAGAACATATCGCTGGTGTGCTCGTCAAAGACTTTGTCGATCCAGCCGTTGTCATACCATGTATTGATACACTGAAGGTAGGCGCGCATACTATCGTCGATCACGCCATTTACCACGGTATCCCCGTCCATATACCAGGCAGGTGCGCCGCCGCCAAAGCCGGTGTAGAGATCTCCGGTGGCCAGATAGCCGTATGCATACGGGGCGAAGCAGTAGCCGTCCTCAATGCCCTCGGCGGCTATGGCGCGGGTAAAGATCTCAAACATCCATTCCCAGTCGGAGATGTAAAGAGGCTCGCCGGAACCGTTGGGGAAAACCACGTCGTCGGTCCAAGTGGAGACATCGCCGGGGGTGCCGTAGCCGCCGGTGAAAGGCGCGCCGGTCTGCGGGTTGGAGCCATATTTGACGATCCAGTCGCGGCGGTAGCAGTAGCCCTCGAAGTTTGATTGCGGGGAGTTGGTCACGCCGCGCAGGGAGATAATCCGACGCTCTCCGTCTATGTAATGGTAAAGCACGTCCATAAGGTCGGGGTTAGCCTCGAGGAACGCCCAGTAATTCGGCATGTGGGCGGGAACAAGCTCTGTGAGATCCCAGAGGATGTCCTCCTCATACAGTTCCGAAGGGGTGGCTCCCGCCAAGTTGAGATCCATGATGTCGGAGTAGGAGTTCGTGCCTAGGAGCGTGGAGAAATCGTCTGCCTCCGCCCCCGGAGGAGCCACGTTAAAATCAATGTTGATGTGCTTGCCGTTAAATTCGTAGTTCGCCGCGATGTACTTGTACACGGGATTGTCCTCGTACTCGGGGTAATAGGATGTATCCTCGCCTACGGGCATCCAGTAGGACATATTCCACGTGTCGCCGCTCTCATCTTTGCTGCCGCAGGCTGTCAGGGACAGCGTCAGAGCCAGTGTAAGAGGGAGAGCATGAATGGGTCTGAGCTTTTTCATACTGATCTTTCTCCTGTCTTTCCATAAAATTTTTAGAAGATTTAACGCCGTTTTGCCCACTGCAGCTTGGCAGCCGCAAAGCAAGAATTGTGATTGCTCCTGTTCTTTTTGCAGAAGTAACAAACGAATTATATCATTGACATTTTTTGTTGGAAATGAGCAGATTGGCGTTGCCGTTTCTTTTTTGGCGAAGTTCTGCCTGTTCCCCTTGGCGTGCCGCTCAAAATTCTGCGGCTAAGACAAAAAAATGGATCCGCCGATTGTTCGGCGAACCCATCGATGCAATTGATTCATTCCTTCACAAGAAAATCCGAGAGACGTTCATAATCAGCCGCGTTGGTGCATTCCACACGGCCCGCGGACAGAAAGTCCGCTTGGATCGCCGCCGTGACGAACAAGTACTGGGATAACACGGATTTTAAATTTAGGATGTCTCCTTCGGCGGACTGGAATATCACATCTCCCGTACATTTTTTTGCTGCCATGATAAGCGCGTAGCCCTCAATATCCTTTTTTAACTTCATTTTTGTAATTCCACCTTTCCGTTGATTCCCCGGTATTCCGCCGGGGAGATGCCCACGATCTCCTTGAATACTTTGGTAAAGTAGCTTCTGGAAGAAAAATGGAGTTCCTCGGCGATGGCCTCGATGGTTTTGGAGGACATGAGCAGGATCTTCGCCTGCTCAATCTTGGCCGCTTTGATGTAGTCCGTGAGCCGTATGCCTGTTTCCTTGCGGAATTTTTTCGTCAGGTAATACTCTGTGTACCCCATGGCTTTGGCGATGTCCTCTAGCTGCAGACTCTCCCGAAGATGCGTGTGCACATACTCACAGCACTCCCAGATTGCGGGGGAAGTCTCCGGATGATCCCGGCAAGCCCTTACGCGGGTGACAAAATCTTCCAATATTTCGGAGCGCAGAGCGGTAAATTCCGTCGTTTTCGTGCACTTTTTGATCAGGTTGATAAAATGGACTTCCGTCTGCGCGGCGACAGCCGGAGAAACGCCCCCGTCGATCGCGGCGCGGGCACAAAGGGCGGTAAAGATGATCAGGTAATCGCGTCCGTCCTGTTTGGCGTATAAACCTGGAAAAAAGGCGCTGGCTCGTTCGAGTGCCTTGGCGCTGTGGGTACTGCCCTCTCGGACGAATTGGAGCATGGCATTTTCCGCGATCCAAAGCTCCGAGAAGTTGAAGGATTCCAAATGGTTTTGCGCATCGGCGGGGGAGCCTATGGCCGACACGGAAGCTTGGTAATGTATTCCGCCGGAGGACACAGACTGGCCGGTGAGCGTGTAGTGGAGCATTTTTGCGTACTGGACGACGGTCGATTCGTTGAGTACAGGCACCATCTCAAGCTTTTCAAGGAGAGCACGCTGCAAAGTCAAGGAAACGGAGAGCCTCCTTAGCGATGCCGCCACAGTATCCACAGAAGAGCAGGTACTAAACACGGGGCCGAAAGCGAGAAAGAGATACGGCTCCGAATGGCTGTCTCGAATCCACTCCCCCATCCACACAAGATCAAGAGGATCTGTCAGCAACATGGGGCCGCGCAGCACCGAGCGGTGTTCGATGGCATAGTCAAGGCATCCGCCAAGCTTGAAAAATGTGAGAAATTCCTGATAGGTGGGGAAGGAATTGGTCTTTAACTCCCCAAAGCGATTGAAGCACCAGCTGCTTATCCCCGCGGCGCAGTAAAATTGTCCGGCGAGGATATAGATCCTGTCCATAAGCTTGGAGGATCGGTCGAGCAGGATTTCGTCCGCGCCGTCGATAAAGATGTCTTCCATACCGTTTTTCCGTTCGGTCATCCGCGCATTTCCCCTTTCTATTTTCTATGCCATATGCTGCTCCCGCACGGGAGCGTTCCCTTCGTGGCTGGCGTATAGGTTGTATTTTAATATAACCAAAAATATTTTGCAATACGTGGGCGAATCAATTTGGGAAACAGAATCTCACAGTTTCTTTCGCAGATGCCGGTGAGGAAATTTTTGCATAAAGTAGTAGGAAATTGCAAGAACTTGTGCTATAGTGGTTTGAGAGTCGTTTTTCGGCCTCGGCAAACAAAAATCATTTAGTAAAGGAGATGTATCAAAATGCCGTTAGTAACAACAAAAGAAATGTTCCAAAAGGCGTATGACGGCGGGTATGCCATCGGCGCGTTCAACGTCAACAACATGGAAATCGTCCAGGCGATCACGGAGGCGGCCGGCGAGCTGCAGTCCCCGATTGTCCTCCAGGTGTCCGCCGGCGCGCGGAAGTATGCGAACCACACCTACCTGGTGAAGCTGGTGGAGGCGGCCCTGATCGAAAACCCGACCATCCCCATTGCCCTGCACCTGGATCATGGCGCGGACTTTGAGATCTGCAAGTCCTGCATCGACGGCGGCTTTACGTCCGTGATGATCGACGGGTCGAAGTATCCGTTTGAGGAGAACATCGCGCTGACGAAGAAGGTTGTGGAGTATGCCCATGCGCACGGCGTTGTGGTCGAGGCAGAGCTTGGCAAGCTGGCCGGCATCGAGGACGACGTGAATGTGTCCGAGGAGGATTCTTCCTATACGCAGCCGGACGAGGTGGAGGAGTTTGTCACAAAGACGGGCGTGGACTCCCTTGCGATCGCCATCGGCACAAGCCACGGCGCTTATAAGTTTAAGCCGGGCACGAAGCCGCAGCTGCGCTTTGACATCCTGCACGAGATCGAAAAGCGGATTCCTGGCTTCCCCATCGTGCTGCACGGCGCGTCCTCCGTTCCGCAGGAATATGTGAAGATCATCAATGAAAATGGCGGCAAGCTAAAAGATGCCATCGGCGTTCCGGAGGATCAGCTGCGCGAGGCGGCAAGGAGCGCGGTTTGCAAAATCAACATCGACTCCGACCTGCGCCTTGGCCTGACCGCGGGCATCCGCGAAGTCCTGTTCCGCGACCCGTCCATCTTTGACCCGCGCGATTACCTGAAAGTCGGCCGCGCAAACGTCAAGGCAGTTGTGGCACACAAGATCAAAGACGTGCTGGGAAGCGCCGGAAAGGCGTAAGCGGAAGTCACATGCCAATATGGGACGAAAGATTCTTGGATAGGGAAAATGCCTGAGAGACAAAAGCCGTCCGAGAAGGCGTAGTGCCTAGGAGACGAAAGATGCCTGGGAAAAGTCAACTACCCGGGAATCAACGGCCTCTTGAAATGAGAGAAACGAAAGTGGCGGGAACCGCGGCATATGCCGCGGTTCTTGTCATGCGGTGGTTTTTGCCACTTTTTGTTGGACGGTGGGCTGGTACACCAGAAAGTAGCTAACGAGATTCAAAAAGAGTGCTGCCACAACGTCGATGACGGTGTGCTGCTTTAGGAACATGGTGGACAAGATGATCAGCACACACAATATGAGAGAACCACGCACAAATGCGGGGTGCGCCCGCAAAAGTTCGCTGTTGGAAATGGCGATGTGCACGGCCACGGAATTGTACACGTGGATGCTGGGGAGCACGTTGGTCGGCGTGTCTATGCGCCACAGGAAGCGCACCAGGTCCACAAAGATATTTTCGCGGTCAATGTGCATGGGGCGCAAGGCCTGCGCGTTCGGGTAGATGAGCGACACGATCAAAAACACGGTCATGCCGATGCCCAGGTTGATGACCAGCTTCCAATATTGCGGGCGTTCTTTTTCCACGAGCGCAAAATAGGCCACTGTGGCGGCCACATAAAAGAACCACGTCATGTAGGGAACGATGAAGTATTCGCAGAAGGGAATCCAGCGGTCCAGCCTGCTGATCAAAAAGTGCAATTCGTGGGGGATGCGGTTTTCCACGCAGGCAAAGACGCCGAGATAGAAAACCATATATAAAAGAACCGGCAGCAGATGACGGTATCGAAGCCACAGGATGTTCTTTTTTTTCATAAAAACCTCCAAAAGAAAAACAAAAACGAAACACATGGCCCAGAGCGTTAGCATGATAGCACGATTTTTTTGGGAAAACAATAGCCATCCATAAATTTAAGAAAAATTTTCGAGTTATTTTTGAAATTTCCTTTGGATATAAGATTGAAAAGTTTCAGAAGTATGTTATACTGGTGTGTACAGCTGTGCCCTGGCACTGTCGGGATCGCGGCGTTGCCGGCACTTTTGGGTATCTTTGCAGAGGGTACAAAGAGATTTGGGATTTGAAAGATACGAGGAGGAGTGGATAATGAAAGGAAACTTTAAGGGGAGAGCGACCGCATGTTTGCTGGCGATGGCGTTGGCATTTTCCAATGTCGCCGCATCTGCGGAGGATCTGCTCGGCGTCTCTTCTGGATTGGGAGATGCGGCGGGCGCGGAAGTCGTGACGGAGGCCTTGACGGAACAGATTGCGGTGTCGCCGGAATTGACCACGGAGGCACAGGAACAGACCGTTTCGCCGGGGATTGTCACGGAGGCGGCCACGGAAGCGCCGACAGAAGCTGCCGCGCCATCCACGGAAGCGCCGACAGAGGCCGTGCCCGCAACGGAAGCGCCAACGGAAGCCGTGACGGCCGCGCCGACGGAAGCTGCGACGAGTGCGCCAACGGAGGCCGCGACGAGTGCGCCAACGGAGGCCGCGACGAGTGCACCAACGGAAGCCGCGACGTCTGCGCCGACAGAGAAGGCAACGGAAAAAGCGACGGAAGCCGCGACAGCCGCGCCGACAGAGAAAGAGACGGAAAAACCAACGGAAGCTACAACTGAGGCACCGACAGAGGCCGCGACAGAAGGGCAGACGCAAGGGCAGCAGTCACAGGCGACAGAGCTGTCCACCGAAGCGCAGACAGAGCCTGGGACTTATCGCTGGGAGGGCGAGGAAGGACCGGCGGTGGAAGTCAAGCTGCCGGCTGCCATCGTGCCGCCGGAGGACGCGCGCCTGGTGGCGGAGCTTGTAAAAGAAGAAGACGAGGATTACCAGGCGGACATTGACCTGGCGGATGAGGCCGCGCTGGGCTTGGAACTCGGCGGGCACTTGCTCTACGACATCCGTTTTGAGACGGCGGACGGCGCAAAAGTGGATTTTGCGCAGTTTCAGGACAGTGATGGGAAGCTGCTGGAAAAGATCGCGGTCACGCTTTCTTTTGCAGAACCGATTTTCCAAGACCATGTTTTTGTGAATCGGGAAGAGGAAGTGAAGGTATATCACATCCGCCCGCTCACGGAAAAGGAACGCCAGGAGCGTTTGGCGGAGCAGGAAAATGAGACGGAAATCGCGCTTGCGGACGAAGGGGAGACGGAAGCAGCGCTAGGGGAAGAACAGACAGAGGAACAGGTGGCAGAGGATCTGGCCATCGTGGAAACCGTGTGGAACGAAGCACAGACAGGCATTTTGTCACTCTCGTTCCAGACGGACGGATTTTCGGATTTTGTGGTTGCGACAGCCACGGTCTCGGAGGCAGCCGAAACGGAAGCGGCGACAGAGGCCGGGACAGAGAGCGAGGAACTGACGGAAGCGCCGACAGAGGCCGAGACGGAGAGCGAGGAACTGACGGAAGCGCCGACAGAGGCCGAGACGGAGAGTGAGGCTCTGACGGAAGCGCCGACAGAGGCTGTGACAGAGAGCGAGGCTCTGACGGAAGCGCCGACAGAAGCCGAGACGGATTTCCTCTCGGAGAGCATCATTCCGGTCGCAGTGCCGATTGACGGGGATGACGCGGAGGCGAATGCGCCATATCACAGATTGACGATCGTCACGAAGCATACCGGCGTAAATAAGGAAGAAGCGAAAATCTACAACATTGTAGTCACCGGTGAGAAACTGAATGACGGAAATATCAAGGTGACACGTGCGGGTGTTGTGCTTCAGAAGGCATCTGGCACGGAGGTAAAAGAAAACCAATATGCGGTTGGGGAAGATGGAAAGTCCCTGGTGATTCCCGTGAGCCTGACGGGCGACAGCAAGACAGATGAAAGTGCATCTGTGGAGGTCGTTCTGGAGAACCTGCCCACCGGCACGTATCAGATTGATGGCGGCGGCACGTATTTTGCGCAAGATAAGGATGGAAAACTTTCGGTTGCGCGCCTGACGGGCGAGGGGGCAGTGAAATATACGACGGCATACCAGAAAAATGGCGCGAACAACGAGCAGTTGCTTTTGCAGTATGCGCCGGTGTCCGTGGACATCGCCGATCCGCCTGAACAGGCTGAGGGAGAGGAGCAGACCGTCCAGGACAAGGCCATACAAAATCAAAACGTGGTGCTCACGAACGTGTACACGCAGACGACGGCCATTTTGCGCGACAAGGCATCCCAGGCTTCCTTGCCAGGCGCGCAGTTCCAACTCTCATTCGGAACGACCGTCATCCACTCCGGTGTCACGGCGGCGCAGGGGAAGGAATATTGCATCCTGGCAGAGGGGCTTCCGCTTGGTTTGGCGGATGGCACGCCTGGAGACGGATATACATGGAAACTGGTCACGCCATCGCCTGGTTACATCGACCCGGCAGGGAAAACGACGGCATTCCAGCTGACGCAGAATGCGCCGGCCAACACACAGGAGTTTACGACTTCCCCGACCAAGGTGAAAGTCAATGCCGTGGACGCGGATGGGCATTGTACCTTGAAAAATGTGAAGATGCGCGTCCTAAGCGGCAATACGCAGGTGTGGGAAGGCACTTCGGGCAGCGTGATCGAGGGCGTCCTGGAAGTCAATAAGGGGTACACGGTGGAGCAGGCAGAGCGTGTGGCAGGACACGTGATCACAAAGAAGTCCTACCAGATCACGGTGCAGAACCATGCAAAAGAGCAAGGAGATGGCGAGGGCCTGGCCACCCAGAACCGCCCGACGAAGGTCCATGTGGGCGCGAAGTTAAAATCGGGCGCATATGTGGCGGGCGCAAAGCTCGAGATCCGAGACGCGAATGGGAAAGTTGTAAAGTCTCTCACAAGCCAAACTGCGCTTACCAGTTTTGTGGGAGAATTAGACCCGGGCACTTACCGGTTGGTGGAGACAAAGCTGCCTGCGGGGCATTATACGTCCGTGCAGATGAACAAGGAATTTACCATCGGGGAGACTGACGCGACAAGAGAGGTAACCGCGGAGATCGGCGGCCATGTGACGATCAAGATTTCCATTTCCCGCAAGGCCTACGACCAGTCCGCCACAGACGCGACGGGAAAAGACTTGCGCTATATGCTGGCGGGGTCGGTGCTGCGGATTCTCGATTCCACGGGAACGGTGGTGGACGAGTGGACCACGACAGAAGAGCCGCACATTTGCGATGGGAAGCTCAATCTGAACGAAACATATACCCTGGTCGAGGTGTCCACGCCGGAAGGGTACGAAAAAGGCGGGAATGGCTCGTTTTCCACATATGTGGGGCAGCAGGTGGCAAACACCACCATGGTGATCCGCATTGACGAGGAGGGGAAGATTTCGCCGAGCGTGACAATGCAAAGCGGGCGGGCGCGCGGCACGATTCGCGTCGCGAAGCGCGTGGCATACCAGGGAACGGCGGTGAAAGTGAACCGCACGTTCTATTGCGCGCTGTTTACGGACAGCAGCCGCACGCAGCTGTATGAGCCGGCAGGGGTGAAGTCCTTGCAGCTGACGACCAATGTCGTATATGCGACGGCGGACTTTGACAATCTGCCCTCCGGCACTTACTACATCGGAGAGACGAATGCCCAGGGCGCGTTGCTCGATGGCAGCGAGGGTACGGAAAAATATAGTATCACCTACACGAATGGCGAGATCCAGCTGGCGGCCGGAAGCGCCGGCATTGCCGAGATTCTCAACAATTATGCGGGTCAGCCTGCCAATGGGGACTACCAGGAAGTCGATCCGGACGAGTTGGATCAGTCCTATAACGATCAATATTCCGATTTTGGCGGATGGAGCGAGGGCGCAAAACAGGAGGCAGCGGATGGCCTGACGACGGGTTCGCCTGTGTCCACGGGGGATAACACGCCGTTCCTTCCATATATAGTGGCTGCCATCGCGGCGCTCATCGTGTTGGCTGCGGCCTTGGTTTTCAAGAAGAAACGGAAATAAGGGGAAAATAGTAACAAAGAGGGGATGAGGGGAGAGGTGCAAAACAGTGGATAAGTTTGAATACCAGGCAAAATTGGATGAAATCACGAAACTGGCGGAAAATGGGGATTATGACAGCGCCATTCGGATCGCGGACACCATCGAGTGGAAGCGCGTGCGCAGCGTGCGTACCCTTTGCATGGTCAGCGAGCTTTATGAGTCGGTGGGCAGGCCGCAGGACAGCAAGGCCATCTTGTACCGCGCCTACCGGCGCTCGCCGAGCAGCAGGCAGATTCTCTACCGGCTGACGGAGGCGTGCGTGCAGACGCAGGACTTTGACGATGCGGTGGAGTACTATACAGAGTATGTCAATCTCTCGCCAAATGACAACAGTAAGTACATCTTAAAATATGAGATTTACAAGGGGCGGGGGTCCTCTCTGGAAGAGCAGATCTCCGTCCTGGAAGAACTCAAAAGCAAGGAGTATACCGAGCAGTGGGCCTACGAGCTGGCGAGGCTGTACGACGAGGCCGGCATGGTGGACAAGTGTGTCGCGGACAGCGATGACCTGGCATTGTGGTTTCACAATGGGAAATATGTGGTGCAGGCACTGGAGCTGAAAAAGAAATACCGCCCGCTCACGCGCGAGCAGCAGACCATTTACGACAACCCGAGCGAAATCGTGGATATGGAGACGAAAGAGGAAGTTGTCGAAAAGGCAGTGCCGACGCTTGACGCGGAAATCACGAAAGAATTGCCGCAATCGGAAAAAGACGTGATTGCGGACAGCATCATCATGGATACCGAAAAAGAACTTGCGGCCGCGGTGGCGCAGACCAAGGAGGAACCTGCGCCTGACGGGGAAGCGGGCGTGCCAGGGCAAGAGAGGCAGGGCGCGTTTGCCGATGCGCCGTCTGCCACAGTGCGAAATCTGGGCACGGTCGACTTGCAAAATGAGCTGGCGAGTAACATGCGCGAGATTTTGTCGGGAACGCGCACGGCGACCGACGTGGGGGATTTGGAGGATGCCCCCGTCATGCAGCATGCGGCGATTCGCCAGCCGGTGCCCACAGAGGAAGAGACAATGCCACAGCGGACACACATTGATGACTTCTTGACAGGCATGACACAAGAGCGGCACGTTACGCCATTTGAGGCGAGAAAGGCAGAGGTAGAGTCGCGGCAGGCCATCATGGGCTTTGGGAATGACGCAGATCAGCCACAGGGATTAGAGGGCGTGAGAGAAGGCGAGCGCGAACAGGGCTTGGAAGGCACGGGAGGAGCCGGCCAGGCACAGAATTTGGGAGGATTGGAAAAGCCCGGCCAGGCGCGGAGCTTGGAAGGCACAGGAAATCCCGAACGGGCGCAAGGCTTAGAAGGGGCGGAAGGGCTTGGCCAGGCGCAAGGCGCGCAGGATAAGCAGGGGCTTTCCGTTTCGCCCGAGGATTATGTGCGCCCCGCGACGTTGGATGAGACGGAAAAGCACATGCTCGGGTTTTTGTCCCGCATCCGCGGGGTAAATGAGCAAGTTAACGAGGCCGTTTTGCAAATCATGCGCAGCGCGCTTGAAAACAAGACGTCCTCCCATGGGAATGTGCTGATGGTGGGCGACCCTGGAAACGGCAGGACGACGCTGGCCATCGCGCTTGCAAAGATTGTCAGCCGCTGCAAGGGGCAGACCAATGCGCGCGTTGCGAAGATTTATGCGGAGGATTTCAATAAAAAAGAGATTCCGGCCGTGGTCAGCAAGATGGCGGGCGGGATGCTCATCATCGAGGAGGCGGGCGACCTGACCGACGAGGCCGTGGGGCAGCTCTCCATGGCGATGGATTTCCGCACGGACAGCCTCGTGGTCGTTCTCGAGGACGAGCGGCGTTATCTGCAGGATTTGCTTGCGCGCAACGCGGCATTTGAAAAGAAGTTCGACATCGCCATCCAGGTGCCCATGCTCACCAACGACGAATTGGTCGAGTTTGGCAAGTATTATGCCGAGGAAAATGAGTGCGCCATGGACGAGAGCGCGGTGGATATGCTGTACGAGAACATCGGAGTCATGCAATCCCCGGAACAGCCGGTTACGCTGCTGGATGTCAAAGAGATGCTCGACAAAGCGATGAAAAACGCAAACCGTTTTGGCGTGGGGCGACTGACATCGAGCATTTCCGGCAAGCGGTATGATGAAAACGACCGCATCATCATCAAAGGAAAAAACTTCAAAAAGATAAAATGACACTTGCGGAGATCGGAAAAGAGGATTGGGATCTGATATGGAGAAAATTGCCATTGTAACAGACAGCAACAGTGGAATTACCCAGGAAGAGGCGGCGCAACTCGGCGTTACCGTGGTGCCGATGCCGTTTTACATTGACAACACATTGTTTTTTGAAGGAATTTCCCTTTCGCAGGAGCAATTTTACGAAAAGCTAAAACAGGATGCCCAGATCCACACTTCGCAGCCAACCCCGCTCAAAGTTACGGAAACCTGGGATGGGTTGCTTGCGGATCACGACGCGGTTCTCTACATTCCCATGTCGAGCGGGCTGTCCACGGCTTGCGCGTCCGCGCAAGGGCTTGCGCGCAATTACGGCGGGCGGGTCTGCGTGGTGGATAACCAGCGCATTTCCGTCACGCAAAGGCGCGCGGTTCTGGACGCGCTTTTGCTCGCAAAGCGCGGGATGTGCGCGCGGGAAATCCAGCGCACACTCGAAGAGATGGGAGGGGATGCCAGCATTTACATCACCCTGGAAACCCTCCAATATATCAAAAAAGGCGGGCGCATCACGCCGGCCGCGGCGACCCTTGGAACGATTCTGAATATCAAGCCGGTCTTGCAGATCCAGGGGGAAAAGCTGGATGCGTTTTCCAAGGCGCGCGGAAAGGCAAAAGCGCGGAGGATCATGCTAGACGCCATTCGCAAAGACCTGGAAACGCGTTTTCGCGACGCGTGGGAGAGGGGCGAGATGGCGCTCGACGCAGCTTATGGCGGAAACAAAGAAGAGGCGGAAGACTGGCTTGCGGAAATCAAGGCGCATTTTCCGGACATGGACTGCCAGCTTTTCCCGCTGTCTTTGAGCGTCGCGTGCCACATCGGTTACGGGCCGTTGGCCATAGCCTGCGCGCGGTGTGTTAGGTGAGGCGTCGCTTGGGGGATTTTCATTTGCAAAGAGAAATCAGGATTTCGTGAGGAAAGGGAGGTGAAAACCGATGGGCTTTTGGATCTTCATGTTACTGATAGATTTATTGATC
>CAYVVW010000060.1:0-12208 GCA_964455335.1 uncultured Marvinbryantia sp. | reverse complement strand
TCAAATGTGATCTCGTCCTTTTGTGCAATCTCGACCTCCGCAGCCGCGTCTTTCAAGCCTTCTTCTTTCGTTTCTTTTGTTCCATATAGCGCTTCCACTTTTTTCACCACTTCCTGCCAGTCCAGGCGGGCAAACAAGATCTCGGGTGCCTCTGTCACTTTTGTGCCAGACACGTATTGCCCGTAGGTTTCCATATCCGTTATGGAGCGTTTTTTTGCATGGAGCTGCGCCAAAATTTTTTCCGATGTCTCTGGCATAAATGCCTCTAAAAGCGTGGCCCCGATGGAGATGCTCTCCACCAAATGGTACAGCACGGTCGCAAGGCGGTCTTGCTTTGTTTCGTCTTTTGCCAGCGACCAGGGCATGGTCTCGTCGATGTATTTATTGCAGCGCTTAAAGAGCGTGAAAATCTCACTGATGGCATCGGCCACGCGCAGATTTTCCATTTTTTCCGTCACTTTTTTCGGTGTCTCAAGGGCGACTGCCTTGAGCTGCGCATCCACCGGCTCCTCCACGCCTTTGTCCGTCACAACCCCGCCAAAATACTTGTTTGACATAGAAATGGTGCGGTTGACCAGATTGCCCAGCGTATTGGCAAGGTCGGAATTGATGCGCTCCACCAAAAGCTCCCACGTGATGATGCCGTCGTTGTCAAACGGAATCTCATGCAGGACAAAATAGCGCACCGCGTCCACGCCAAAAAGCGCAACCAGCTCATCTGCATAGAGGACATTCCCCGCAGATTTGCTCATTTTCCCCTCGCCCTGCAGCAGCCAGGGGTGGCCAAACACCTGTTTTGGCAGCGGCAAATCCAGTGCCATCAAAAAAATGGGCCAATAAATGGTATGGAACCGAATGATGTCTTTGCCGATTAAATGCAAGTCCGCCGGCCATTCTTTTTGGAATTGTTCGGTGCTTTCGCCCGCGCAGTCGTAGCCAATTCCCGTGATGTAGTTGGTCAGTGCATCCAGCCAAACATAGACCACATGCTTGGGGTCGAAATCCACGGGAATGCCCCATTTGAACGATGTCCTGGAAACGCACAAATCCTGCAGCCCAGGGAGCAGGAAATTGTTCATCATCTCATTTTTTCGGGAAACCGGCCAAATGAACTCCGGGTGCGCGTTGATGTGCGCAATCAGGCGATCCGCATATTTGCTCATCTGAAAGAAATATGCCTCTTCTTTTGCGGGCTTGACCTCGCGGCCACAGTCCGGGCACTTGCCGTCCACGAGCTGCGATTCCGTCCAAAAAGACTCGCACGGCGTGCAATAAAGCCCCTCATAAGAACCCTTGTAAATATCGCCTTGCTCATAAAGCCGCTTGAAAATCTTTTGCACCTGCCGCTCGTGATCCGCGTCCGTCGTGCGAATAAACTTGTCATAAGACGTGTTGACGAGATCCCAAATGCGCTTTACCTCGCCCGCCACGCGATCCACATATTCCCTTGGAGACATGCCCGCCTCCGCGGCCTTATGCTCGATTTTTTGCCCATGCTCATCCGTTCCCGTCTGGAAATACACATCGTAACCCTGCGCCCGCTTAAAGCGCGCAATGGCATCCGCCAAAATAATCTCATAGGTATTGCCGATGTGCGGCTTGCCAGACGTATAAGCAATCGCCGTCGTGATGTAATACTTTTGCTTCTCTTTTCCCTCCATTTGCGTCTCCCTTTCCTATTTTCTTTTCCCTATTTTTCAAATTCTTTGGTATACCACTCCAATTCCATGGCCGAAATGGTTTCGTAATTTTCCGCGCCCTCTCCCACGCGCAGGATGACATTGCGGATGCCCGCCTGGATGATGGTGCGCGCGCACATGGGGCACGGCTTTGCCTGGTGCACGGACCAGTCGCCCGGGTTGACCCCCGCAAGGTACAAGTCCGCCCCGAGGGTCTGCTCGCGGGAACAGTTCAAAAGGGCATTCGCCTCCGCATGGATGGCGCGGCAAATGTTGTACCCCTCGCCCTTGTGCATCTTGCGCCGCATGCGCGGGCAATCCCCGATGTCAGAGCAATTCTCAAACCCCCTGGGAGACCCATTGTAGCCCGTCGAGATTACCGCGTCGTCCTTGACAATCACCGCGCCATACTTGCGCTTGAGGCATGTGCTGCGGTACGCGAAATTCTCCGCGCAATTCAAATATGCGTCTGTCTTTGATATCCGTTTGTTCGGTTCTGGCCTGACCACGGCGCGCCCTCCCCTTTGACTGACCTATGGCATGGGCATGCACCGCCCTTGCGTCATGAGGATGTTATACCACGTTATTTCGATTTTGAAAACCCCCCAAAATGCCGCGAGAAGCTGAGTTTTCCCCTTGCTTTTTCCAATGATAGGATGCCAGGGTAGAAAGCCCTTTCCCACGACATGCTTGCATGTCAGTGGGGATATGGGCATTACTGTGTACAAAGAAGCAAAAAGAGAACTACGACCTGATGTCGGTCGTGGTGATGCGGCTTGGAAGAAACGGAGAACTGAAAGTTGCCATACCCGCCTAATAGATCGTGCGGTTTCTCCCCTTGTCTTTTCCCAAGTAGAGTTTGTCGTCCGCGCGCTTGATCAATTCCGTGCCTGTGCATACAAAGTCGTACTCTTCCACGCCGAACGTCATCGTGACGGAGAATGTGTCCTTTTTGTCCGGGTCTGTGATCTGCATGTTTTGGATCTTGTTGCGTATCTGTTCTATATGGAAGCGCGCGACATCCCCATTGTCTGGAAAGGCGAAAAAGAACTCTTCCCCGCCCCAGCGGCACACCGCCCCACGGTCAGCCATATATTCCGAGATGAGATCCGCAATCCTGCGCAGGACTTCGTCTCCGCAATTATGCCCCCTGGTGTCATTTACGCGCTTGAAATAGTCGATATCCCCAATGGCGACGCTGAAGCACTCCCCATTCTCCGCCTTGAGCCGGTCCTCCAGGTACTCGATCATGCTGCGGCGGTTCCACAGCCCCGTCAGGGCATCCGTGCGCGCCTCCTGCTGCAGGCGCTTATTATAGAAAGCCAGCTTTTTCTCCGCCTCCTGGTTGGTGCTGCTAAACGTCCAGCTCACGTAAAACAGGATCACAAACATAACGCACGTGCTCAGAATCTGGAAGAGATTCATCGCCAGCGGATTCACCTGGTAAACGGGCGGCCGCCCTCCCACAGCCTCAAAGAGGAAAATGCGGTATGCCAGCATCAGCAGCGTGTAGGTGAGTTTCCCGCGAAAATTGTCATAGGTCGCAAAAAAGGAGATCACAAGCAGGGGGAACATAAAATTCTGTGCGCCAAGCCCCCAGCCAAATCCGCGCACAAAAAAGAAAATCCACAGCAGGGCGCCGCACGAAAACAGGTGAAACGTCACACGCCCACGGCAATAATACGTCGCGCAAAAAGCCACTGCCAGCATCGCCACCCAGGGAACGGCGAGGAAGTGGTGCCCGCCCTTCCAAAAGAACACGGAGATGAGCGCAAACAAAATGAAATACCCGACCAGGAGAATCTGGATCGTGCGTACCATCACGGTGAATTGCTTGGATTCATCCTCAAACTTCACGTCCGCATTGACCGTGTCGACGATTTTTTTCCAAATGCCCGCCATAAAGTGCCACCCCCATGGTCCTTGTCATTTCCTCTTGTGGTTGTTCTCAAGCGTATACAACCTCTGTCGCTCCTCGCGCACGCGTTTTTTGAACTTTTTCCGCTCGCCGGCCAGGCGCTTCTGAATCTCCTTCGTGCGCGCTTGCATATCGGGATACGCATCCATCAGGCGCTTGCCAAAGACCGACTTTTGCGACAAAATGGCGCGAATCTCCCTGCTGATGGCCTCGGTGTCATCGCCCTTTGTCGTCTCCCCGATGTGGCGCACCGTCCGCGTCACGCGGTAGGAAACCACACAATCGGCAGCCATCACCGCAATCAATATCGCGCAAGCCCACACCATCACCGTGTCCGGAATGTTCCGAAACAGGTAGAACAAAAGCGGCACTGCCCACTTGACCACGACCATCCCGCCAAGGCCAAAGAGCAGGCTGTTTCCCATGCACACGCGGCCCTCTAAGTTCATGGGCCTTTCCGAGTAATCCCACCACCTGGCGTGAAACAGTTTTTCCATCAGCCAGCTGACGATATATTCCAACGCGCTGCAAAAAAAGAAACTGATCAGGAACGTGTTCAGATACCCCACCTGATCCCCGCCCGTCCAATGCACGACAAGCGTCACCAGGACAGCCCCCGCGCCGTAAATCGGGCACAACGGTCCGATCAGAAACCCGCGGTTGATGAACCGGTGATACTGGAACAGCTTGATCCCCACCTCGATGAACCACCCCACGACGGAGAAAAGGAAAAATATCAAGATCAACCCACAAACCGTATGCAGCGTAGACCCCTGTAATGCGCTCACAATGCCCTCCCAAAACAAAAAAACTGGTGGTATTGTACCACCATGTCGCCAAAATTACAAGAAAAAATTGTTTTTGGGGCAAATTTTGTGCATTTTTCACGCCAAAAAGGGTTGCGGCCATCCCGCAGCCCAAGCCTCTCGCGTGTCAGGACTTCGGACGCGCATGGGGCGGATACCGCTTCGGGATATCCGTCCTCTCCAAGAGATAGTCAATGCTGACATTGTGGAAGTCCGCAATCTGAATCAAAATATCCAGCGGCATCATGCTATCCGCGTTCTCATAGCGGCTATACGCGCGCTGAGAGATGTTGAGGATTTCCGCCAGCGCTCTTTGCGACATGTCCTTGTCTTCGCGTAAGTTTCGGATTCGCGCATACTTTTTCATGGTCTTTCGGCTCCTTTATGTCCCAAGTATAAAGGAGTCCTTTTCCGTATGCGGATTTTAGTCAAATTTTATCTAAAGAAATAAATGCGTCCGGATATTCCAGGTAGCAATTCACCTCCGCGCCCACAAAAAGCAGCCACATGCAAAAATAAAGCCAGAGCATCATCATGACGACCGTGGTTAAGCTTCCATAGACGCTCGAAAAGCGGCCTGACAGATCGAAATAGATGGAAAACCCATAAGAGTAAATAGACCACGCCGCGGCGGTAAAGATTGCCCCCGGTATCTGCCGCACGACCTTGACCCGGCAATTTGGGAGCGCGCTATACATGGCGAGGAATACGATGGAGAGAATCAGAATGGATGCCAATGCGCGCACGCTGACAATCAGCCCCGTGAACTTTTGCAAAATCGGGAAATAGGCCAAAACTTTGCCCTGGATGCGATTGCCAAACACCAGCAAAATGATGGCGAGGACAATGGCCACCAACATAAAAACGATGTAAATTCCGGAGCGCAGGCGCATGTACAAATAGTTGCGGCTCTCATCCACCCCGCGCACCGCATTCAGCCCATTCGTGATGGCGAGGACGCTTTTCCCCGTGGTCCATATGGCCGCGATGGCCGTTCCCGACAAAAGAGCCGTGGAGCTGGTAAACAGCTCCTTGACGATCCCCACAATCACGCTGTAAAAACTGGCGGGCAGCACCTCCATCATCAAGTTCAGCACCATGTCGGGGGTGATCGGGGTGTATTGGATGAGCGTGAGCAGCAGCATGAAGAACGGGAAAAAGCTCATGATGACAAACAGGGTGGACTGCGCCGCAAACGCGTCGACCCTGTCTTTTTTCATCTTGTCCATAAACCGGCGCAATAGCCCAAGAAAACGCAAGGCCCGCTCCATAACCCCTCCACTCTCACCCGAAGGCCCGCCGAAACATCACTTTTTGCGCTTATCTCTCCGCAGAAAAGCGGTAAATGGTCGTGGTCTCATAAGGCTCCCCCGCCTTGAGCACGGGAGACGCAAAATTTGCGTGGTGGACGGCATCCGGGAAAAACTGCGTCTCCAGGCAAAAGCCGCCCCGCCTGCCATAGGCCTTCCCATCTTTGCCGATCTGTGTGTCTTTTAGGAAATTGCCCGTATAGAGCTGCACGCCCACGCAATCGGTAAACACTTCCATGACGCGCCCGCTCTTTGGTGCTTTTGCGCGGGCGACAAGCCGCACGGCGCCATCCTGCGCAAGCGCAAAGTTGTGATCATAGCCGCCGGCCATCTGGATCTGCGCATCCGCAGACGCAATGTCCCGCCCAATGGGCTTTTCCTCCCGAAAGTCAAACGGCGTGCCCTGCACATCCCGCAGCTCGCCCGTCGGAATCGACGCGGCATCCGTGACGGTAATTGCCCCCGCGTCAATCCACAGCGTGTGGTCCAGGACACTCCCTGCGTCATGCCCCTCGAGATTGAAGTAGGCGTGGTTTGTCAGATTGGCGATGGTATCCCTGTCGGACTTTCCGCGGTACGAAATCCGCACGGCATTGTCGTCCGTGAGGGTATAGGTGACCGCGATGTCAAAGTTGCCGGGAAACCCCTGCTCCCCGTCCGGGCTGTGGTGCGTAAACGTGACCGCGTTGGCCGCCTCGTCCGTCTCCATCTTCCAAAGGATACGGTCGTAACCGTGCGTCCCGCTGTGCAGGCTGTTCCCATTTTCATTTTTCTCAAGCGCATAAGAGACACCGTTCAGCTCAAACGCCGCGCCCCCGATGCGGTTGCCGTTGCGCCCGATCGTGCCGCCCAAATGCCCGCCGTTATTGACATAATCTGTCACGTCGGCATACCCGAGCACCACGTCGGCATGCCCACCATTTTTGTCGGGCGTGACTGCGGAAACCCACGTGGCGCCATAATCCGTCACTTCCACGGTCATGCCATTGGCATTTGCGATCGTCGCCAAATGCGCCCGCGTTCCATCCTGCAATGTCCCAAAATGACTGACTTTGATTCCCATTTTCCCATACCCCCATGTGAAGATGCTGCGATAAGAAGATGCCCACGGATTGTTCCGCGCTTTGCTGTCTCCGCTTTGCTCCGGCCAGCGCTTAACGTGTGCCACTGACACACAGCACCCTACAATCCACATATCCCCACCGACATGCAAGCATGTCGTGGGAAAGGGCTTTCTACCCTGGCATCATCCTAATTAAGATGTTGCGGCAGCGCGCACGAAACACATGACCTTTCGACGCTCCCAACGTCATGCCAATGCATGACCTTTTGACGCTTGTGTCATATGGATAGAGAGCCGCGAGGGCTCTCTATCCAGAAGTGACCCGAAATGCCGGCTCCTGCCTTTTGACTCCTAGCAAAGCTAGGTGGGTAACCGCAACCGTTCTTCTGCCTTCCCCTGACTGATGGGGGCCTGACATCCGTCCGGCAATGTAGGAATCCCGTTTCAAGAAAATGTAGGTTCAAAATGGCAAGAGTTGTCGCACACCCCAGGCTTTCCCCCATTATCTCACCCGATCCGCAAAAAGTCAACCTTTGAATGTTCCCATTTTCAACCGTGATAATTTATATTTTCTTCACTTTTCACGGAATTGATCTTGTGTTATACTAAATAAGCAACTTGTCAACCAAGATTTGAAAACGGAGGAACCCATATGTCCAATTTTTCAGAAATTACTCCCGATATTCTCGCGTACACAAAAAAATTAGAAGTCTCCGGGGCCATTGACCCGGACCTCTACCGGCAATACGAGGTGAAACGCGGACTCCGTGACTTAAACGGGCAAGGCGTGCTTGCCGGGCTGACTGAGATCTCCGAAATCTGCTCGTTTGACGAAAAAGACGGGCAGCGTATCCCATGCGAGGGGCAGCTATTCTACCGCGGCATCAACATCGCGGACCTCGTGCGAGGATTCCTGACAGACAACCGCTTCGGCTTTGACGAGGCGGCCTACCTGCTGCTTTTCGGCTCTCTGCCGGATGCCGAGAGCCTGCGGGCATTTTCCGAAAGGCTCGTGAGCTACCGCTCGCTTCCGACAAATTTTGTGCGGGACATCATCTTGAAAGCGCCGAGCCATGACATGATGAATACCCTCGCGCGCGGCATCCTGACGCTGTATGCCTATGACGACAAGGCGGACGACATTTCCATCCCGAACGTCCTGCGCCAGTGCCTGCAGCTGATCAGCATTGTGCCGATGCTGTCCGTCTATGGCTACCAGGCCTACAGCTACTACCACGGCGGGAACAGCCTGTTCATCCACGCGCCAAACCCGGAACTCTCGACATCGGAAAACCTGCTGCACCTGCTGCGCCCGGACAGCAAGTATACCGCGCTGGAATCGCGCATCCTCGACCTTGCGCTGGTTTTGCACATGGAACACGGCGGCGGCAACAACTCCACCTTTACCAACCACGTGGTCACCTCGTCCGGAACGGACACCTACTTCGCTATGGCCGCCTCTCTCGCCTCCTTAAAAGGCCCCAGGCACGGCGGCGCGAACATCAAGGTGGTCCGCATGTTTGAGGACATGAAGCAGCACGTAAGCGACTGGTCCGACGAGGGGCAGATCGCCGATTACCTGATGGCGCTGCTCAACAAAGAGGCATTTGACCGGTCCGGCCTCATCTATGGCATGGGCCACGCCGTCTATTCGCTCTCAGACCCGCGCGCCAACATCCTGAAGGCATTTGTGGAAAAACTCTCAAAAGAGAAAGGCCGCTCCGAGGAATACCAGCTCTACGCCACGGTCGCACGCCTGGCGCAGGAAATCATCGCCAGGGAACGCCACATTTACAAAGGGGTCAGCCCGAACATCGACTTCTACAGCGGTTTCGTCTACAGCATGCTGGATCTGCCGACCGAGCTGTTCACCCCGATTTTCGCCATCGCGCGCATGGTCGGCTGGAGCGCGCACCGCATCGAGGAGCTGCTCAACAACAGCAAGATCATCCGCCCTGCCTACCGCGCGGTGATGGAGCGCCAGACCTACCTGCCGCTCGCGGAGCGCACAGCAGAGTGACACAGCCCACGCGCCGCTCGCGCAGCGCACGGCAAAGCGACACAGCCCACAGCTGCTCACGAAGCGCACGACAGAGTGACCAGCCCACGCGCCGCTCGCGCAGCGCACGGCAAAGCGACACAGCCCACGGCTGCTCGCAAGGCACATGGCAGAGTGACCAGCCCGCGGCTGCTCACGAAGCGCACGGCAGAGCGACACAGCCCGCGGCTGCTCGCGGGGCACGGCAGAGCGACACAGCCCGCGGCTGCTTCCTTTCCGGGCACGATCGTAAGCGACAACGCTAGCAAACGACAAAATGATTTTCGTATGGTCGTTTCCGAATATGTTTGTCGTTTACGATCCCCTTTCGGGGGATGCGCAGGATCATTTTATGGCGCGCCCCAGTATTTCTTGACCGCGTTTCTCGCCTGGATGGCAAACCAGATTGTCAGGACCACAAACAGCACCATGACCACGAGGTACACGATGCCAAGGTTGCCATAAGTGTCCTCCACAAAGCCCGCCACGCCGCACAAGAGCACCTCTGCTCCATATACCAGCAGTTTCGGCCCCATCTCGCGGATGTACCCCTCTTTGTCCTTGCACCTTTGGAACGAATATCCCTTTGGCAGCAACATGCCCTCGCGCACGTCCTGTTTGACTTTCATCAAGTAGTAAATGTAGAAAATGTAGCATCCAAAAAAGATGATGACGCCATCAAAAAAAATATCCATCGCACGCTCCTTTCCTGTGCGCCAAAGGTCACGCCATCCCCAAGATCCGCCTGACCGCCGTTTCCATCTCCCCTATCTCCACCACAGTGTCATGCAAAACGGGGGCATGGCGCATCTGCTCGATCGGCTCTGGGACAGGCTGTCCCAGGATGTGCGACAACCGGTCTACCATCGCGAAATCCCCGGCCTGATCTTGCGCCGGATCGATGGCGGAGCGGGAGGTTTGCGCAAATGCCGGATCGATGGCAGAGAGAACGGTTTGCGCAAATTTATAAGGGCTTGCCGTGGAAACGACAAGCGATAGGCCTTCCTTTCCCCCCGCCTGGCGGTACTTGCGGTTGACGCAGGAGGCGACGGCCGTGTGCGGGTCCAAGACATAGGACGCCTGGGCATATACCCTTCGGATTTCTTCTGTTACTTCCTCCCCGGTCGCAAACCCGCCCGCAAAATCCGCAAGGCGTGCCCGCATCTTAGCAGTGATCGCATACCTGCCCTCCCGTTCGAGCTGCTCCATCCGCGCGCGGTTTTCCCCGGCATCCCCCGCAATCTCATAAATCAGCCGCTCGAGGTTGCTGGAAATGAGAATGTCCATCGAGGGGGAGCTGGTGAGGAAAAATGCTCTGTTCCTGTCATATTCCCCCGTCTGGAAAAAGTCAAACAAGACCTTGTTGTCATTGGACGCGCACAGGAGTTTCCCGATGGGAAGCCCCATTTTTTTCGCATAATACGCCGCCAGGATGTTCCCAAAATTGCCCGTGGGAACAGCCACGTCCATGCGCTGCCCCTCCTGCAGGGCACCCATGGCAAGCAGGCGGCCGTAGGCATACACATAGTAGGCGACCTGCGGCACCAGCCGGCCGATGTTGATGGAGTTCGCGGACGAAAAACGGTATCCCGCGGAATCCATCTCGCGCGCAAGCGCCGCGTTTCCAAAGATCCGCTTGACGCCTGCCTGCGCGTCGTCAAAATTTCCCCGGATGCCGACGACAAACGTATTGCTCCCCTTTTGGGTCACCATTTGCCGCTCCTGGATAGGGCTGACCCCGTCCTTTGGGTAAAAGACGATGACGCGCGTGCCGGGAACATCGGCAAACCCCGCGAGGGCCGCCTTGCCCGTGTCTCCGGACGTGGCCGTCAGGATAACGGTCTCGCGCGTATCCCCCTGTTTTCGCGCGGCAGTTGTCAATAAATGCGGCAGAATCGAAAGCGCCATGTCCTTAAAGGCAAGCGTCGCGCCGTGAAACAGCTCCAGGTAATACATGCCGCCCGCCTCTTTGACGGGCGCGATCTTGGGCGTGTCAAATTTCCCGTCGTATGCCTGGCAGACGCACGCCCACAACTCCGCTTCCGTATAATCCGTGAGGTAGCGGCGCATCACCGCAAATGCCGTCTGCCGGTAGTCCATCTTTCGCAAGTTTCGCAAGTCCAGGCCGAGTTCCGGAATGGATGTCGGCACAAACAGCCCGCCGTCGTCCGCGAGACCCTTTAGGACGACCTCTGACGCGAGCAGCGCCCGCCCCTCCCCCCTGGTGCTTTGGTAGCGCAAATCCATGTGTTCTCTCCTCATCTTCCGGTAAAAAATACCTTTTCTGAGATGATACCAGTCTTTTTCGCAAAAATCAATCTTTTCCGCTCAAGATGCGGTTTCTTCTTTTGACAGTGTGTAGTACTCGTGGCCGCCGTGCGTGAAGAGCAGGGATAAATTTTTGTCGAACCAGCCCACGCTCGCGCTGTCGGACGATTTGCGCGCCATAAAATAGAGCGCGCCCTCGGAGTGATCCTCCCCTTGCAGCACGCGGTCCACCGCTTCGATGGTATCCCCCGTGATTTCCACCGCATACATCCGGCCGTCCACGGTTGGCTGGAACTGCGCCGTGCTCCCGGTCTTTTGCCAGACGACCTCCTCGATGGTATTGGGGAATCGCGCGTCGGCCACGCGGTTCAAAATCACATTTGCGATGAGCATTTTCCCATAGAGATCCTCGCCCGTCGCCTCCGCCTCCACAATGCGCAGCAGCGTGAAATATTCGCTCTGCGGCATTTGCGTCTCGCGCACCAGCCGGGTCGCGCTCTCAGAGAGTGTCCGAGCCGCCCGCGTGCCGTCCTCTAACGCGCCGCGGATGGCGGCCTTTCTGCTCACCCGCGCGGTCCCGATGATCAGGTGCCCATTCGCGCTCTCCGTGTCAATCGCCTGAGCCGCGCGCAGGTAACTTCCCATGGTCGCCGCGCCCTTTGCAAGCCCCTTTAGCCCCGCCTGCAGCTCCCCGCCGCTGGCAGTCTCGGGTGCGCGCGCAAAACCCGTGCCGGCCGACATGCTTCTCTGCAAAAAACTCCTGCCCGCATGCCGCTCCCCGGCCTGGCACAACCCCGCCGCGCACACCGCCATCAGGACAACGATACACCCGATAAAATACGTCTCCGCAGGGTGTTCCCGATACAAATGGCAAAACCAGCGCTTTACGCTTTGACACACCGTCGCAAGAAGTGTACGTGACACTTCCATGTGCTTTCTTCCTTTCTGTCGACATGATATGATACCAGGGTAGAAAGCCCTTTCCCACGATGGGGACATGGGCATTTAGCACGATGGAACATCGTGCCAACTACCCGCCCGATATGAGGAAAAAAGTGGGGATTTGGCACGCGTTTAGCACCGACCGAAGCGAAGCGTAGACAGCGAAGCACGAAACAATCCGTAA
>CAYVVW010000059.1:0-12269 GCA_964455335.1 uncultured Marvinbryantia sp. | reverse complement strand
TTTTTTCTCATCCGGCCTCGTGGGATCTTCATCCGTGACGGACAGGCAGACAAAGTTCGCGGGAATCACCTCGGACTGCCAGAATCCAAAGTAGATATAGCCGTCTTGGTATGTGATCGGGCTGTTCATCTGGCCGCCAATGGGATCTTCATAAATCCACAGCGATTTTAGTGTCTTTGCGTCAAATGCCTGCACCATGCTGTCCAGGCCGACGAGGAGCATGCCGTCCGCATAGATGGGCGGAATGATGGAAAAGGCCGAAG
This sequence comes from uncultured Marvinbryantia sp., assembly GCA_964455335.1. GTDB lineage: Bacteria > Bacillota > Clostridia > Lachnospirales > Lachnospiraceae > Marvinbryantia. Next base: position 12,006 of record CAYVVW010000059.1, on the reverse strand, counting down.
ACCCGGACATTTGTCCTTCTGCTTCTTCAGACGCCAGCAGCGCGCCCGTTTCCTTATTCAGGCGAATCAACTGATTCTGCGAAAAACAATAGAGATTGCCACCTACGATGATCGGGCTGCTGACCGCATTTCTCCCCCATCCGTCTCCCGCTTTTACCGCCCAGGAGAGCACCGCCTCGTCCGACGCGATGGGGGTGGGGTAGTTCACAACGCCGTTGTTGTTTTCCCCGCGGAACGTGTGCCAGTCATGCGCTTGGCTGATGTCCGCGCGCGTACTCTTTGGGGCTTCTTGCAGCGTGATGGAAAGCACGCCCTGCTCCGCATTGGTGAAAAATGCGTTGTCCTCATGCTGCGTCAGATATCCGCTCCTGCTGACCGTATAAGTATAGGACAATTTTCCGTTGCGCACGGAATAGGTCCCGTCCTCGTTGGGCAAAATACGGTCGCCCTGGAGATTTTCCCGCAGGAAAAATGTGGCGTCTTCCGGTTCGATTTTTACCTGTAAATCAAAGTATTGCGCGCGCGCGATCTGGATGGAATACGTCTGGGAAATCGCCCCTGTTGCCTCATGGGCAACCTCCACCGTCAGCTCCTGCTGCTCTTTTTCCGGATGCAAAGCCACGTCATAATAACTGTTTTCCCCGCCTTGCGGAAGGATATATTCCCCTCCTTGCTCCTCCCCTTGCATGGCCAGACTGGGCACTTCCACTCCATCTAGCTTGACTGTGACCCGATAGCCTTCCAGGAACTTTCCCGCCTCCCGAATCGGCGTGATGCCAAAAGCAATGCGCTCTGTGCCACTTGGGACTTCCGTCTTGTAAGCCCCTGGATTTGGCTTAAGCGCCGTATTTACGATGTCGTCTTTCTCAAGCACATCCGAAGCATCCGCATCATTTTTGGCAGAGAAAAAGATCAAGTCTTTGCCGTCCGGCAATTTCCCAGAAAAAGATTCCAGCCCCATGCGCCGCACGACAGTGAAATTGTAGTCCTGCGCATAAAGGACTCCCTGTTCATCTGCTTTTTTTGTTCGAACGACCACCTGAAATTCTGCGCCATACCCGCCTTTATTCAAAAGATCCTCGCAATAGGTGTTTGTTGCATTCGTAAGTTTTTTCCCATCCAAAGGGTTTTGGGGATCTGCGGGCTGCCCCGGAGTGACGCTGACAGGATGCGTGACGTACTGTGCATAGGCTTCGTACAACCCGCCATTCATACTGGCATACACATACATCTTTTCCTCGCGCGAATCCACCGTGCTGGTATACGCGCGCACGTCTGGCGAAAAAGACGGTGTCATCTCATAGGCCTCATCTTCCTTGGTATAATTAAACTTCGCAAGAAAGACGTTGTTCAGCCATGCCTCTCCTGTCTTTGGCGCGACCGCCGTCAGGGTCTGCATCCCCTCCCCTTCTGCCACTTCCGCCACTTCCGTCGCGGTAAAGTCCGCAAATGCGTGATACACCTCGTCCACCGTGGTCTCCCAGCGATAAGTTGCTCCCGCGACCAGCTGGTACACGGCAGTACTGCCCATATCGGATTGCGTTTCCGTTTCGGGCTGGTATTCCTCTGCTGTTTTCACATCCCTTACGGTATACGTCACGCCCGCAGGGTACTGGATTGCCGTTTTCACCATTTTTGCCGCTTCTGAGTCGGTGTCACTCTCCGTCGTCTCGGTCTGGTCTTGCGCGATCGTTTCCGCAGAAAAATCGCCCACCACAATCTCTTCCTCAAACACCGGATCGGTGATCAGCTCATCCGCACTTCCTTGAGCCGCACCTTCCGTGGCAAGCACTCCCGCATCCGTTCCGTTCGCAACGGCATCTCCCATGCCCGCGCTCTCCACATCCGCACTTCCTGCGGTCACGCCGTCCGTGCCCTGGCTCTCCGTCACCGTTCCTTGCGTACTTGCGCTATCCGCACCTTCCGCAGTCACGCCTTCCGTGCCCAGGCTCTCCGTCACCGTTCCTTGCGTACTTGCGCTATCCGCACTTTCCGTGGTTGCGCTATCCGTGACAAGCACTTCCGCGCCCGATCCGTTCGCAACGCCATCTCCCATGCCATCCACAGCGGGCATGCCTGTGTCAAGCACTTCCACATCCGCTCCGCTCGCAACGGCATCTCCCATGCCTATGCTCACGTCATGCGCGCCGTTCGCCGCCTGCCCATCTCCCATTTTCCCGGCAGCTTCTTCCACTTGCGCACGCTGCGCGTCATCGGACGCAAAAACTCCGGACGGCAATGTGGAAAGCAGCAGGCTCATCGCAAGCAGCACACTTGCGATGCGTTTCTTGCTGTGACCGTTTCTGTTTTTTGTTCGCATGATTTTCTCCTCTCATGAATGGTCTTGCCTGGTGATTGGTTTGTTCTCCTTGCCCATGCTGTTGCCTGTCATGGGATGGCGCAGGACACCCACCTGTCGCAAAAGCGCTTCCACGCGTTTGATTTTTTGCGCCATGCGCCAAGCGCGGTAGAAAGGTAGGACAATGCCTGCTGCCTTTGTTCCTCGCAGATCGCGTGGTCGCTGTACCACACCTCCGACGCGAGCCACGCGGCTCTTTGCGTCTCTTTTGGGTCTCCCAATCCCAAGGCCTCTGTGATTGCGCCGATTCTTTGGGTCAGCGGGATGTTTTCCTCCGGAAGCCCGCACATGCGCAGGACTGTCAGCAGATAGCAAAAACAGTCCGCGCTGCCCTGTCTCGGCGGCAAGTTTGCAAATCCCCGCATACGCCGCTTCAGCCGCCCGCGCAAGACGAGGGTGCGCGCAGCCAGCGCAAGGAGCAGTAACAAAAGCAGCAAAAGGGCGATGGGTGCCATGGGGAATACGCGCAATGTGCCGCTGTCTTTCCCGATCGATCCGCTTGTGTCAATCGCGAGGTCGCGCTTGGGCAACGCCTTCGCGCTTTTGCCAAAGGCCGGCACCTCCCCCTGGCCGCCCGCCGTGCCGTTCTCCGGCAACTGGTAGGCCACCTCATCCGCGTGGCCGGGCGTCGCGTCAAATGGCAGCCACCCCACCCCATCCAGGTAATATTCAGCCCACGCGTGGCTATTTTTCTGGGTGAGGACGTATGACTCCCCGTCTTTTTGCGCCGTCGCCTCTTTTGCCGTGACGAGGTAGCCCTCCACATACCGCGCGGGGATGCCCATGCCGCGGAACAACAGCGCCGCCAACGTGGCATAGTGGACGCTGTGTCCGCGCCCGTCAAATTCCAGCAGGTAGCTTAAAAAATCGCCGCTGCCGCTGATGGCGTCCGCATCATACGTCATGGCCGCGCCCAGCCACTCCCGAATGGCCAGGCTGGCCTTTGTGGTCGTCCACGTGCCTTCGGCAATGGGAAAATGCCGGGAAAGTTTTTGGGCATCCGCATCCGGTAGGCCACAATACATCTGGTACACAAATGCCCGATAGGCCGCTTCGCCGTCCAGATACCCGCGATTCCCCAAAGATGCCTCCGAAAGCCCCGCCTGCAGCCGGTACGCGTCTGCCACGGGGTAAAGCGCGGCCGCATATGCCTTCCCCTGAGACCCGCCTTCCTTGGAAAGCTCCCGCGCATCCTGCCCCGCAAACCCGGAAATGCCATAAGGCACATAAGGGTAGGCCACGCACGCCCCCAGCGGATGCACCGCAACCTGATTGTCCGCGCCTTGCCCAAGCTCCTCGCACGCGGCCGCCAGTTGCGTCGCGGGATAAAAATACGCTTTTTGCAAATGGTAAAGAAGCGGGGCATTTTGAGCCAAAACGTCATTTCCCAAAGGCTCCCATCCCGCATCTGTGTAGCGCTCGCCCACAAATCCCCTGATGTAGAGCGCCGTCCAGCGCTCCATTGTCACCTCGAGCGCGGCCGCATCCTTCGGGCGGAAGGGCTTTAGGTTTTTGAGGCGTCCTTCCGGCATCGGGTTGTCCGTCCGCTCGTAGCGCATTTCGTGCATCCCCTGCTTTGCCGCCTCGGAAATTTCAGAAATTTCGGAAAACAGCCCGGGCGAAACAATGGGCACAGCCGCCAATGCCGCGGCCAAAATCATCGGCAGGGAGGCGCATGGGACGAGAAAACCGCTCGAAGCCCGCAACGCGGCCAGCAGGCAGCAGCCAAACGCGCCGATGCCAAGCCACGATCCTGGCTCTAGCAGGCCGCAGGCACAGGGCAGGCAAAACAGAGCCGCGCACAAAAGTGCGGACAGCCAGGATGCCCTTCTGGCGAGCATGCCGCACGCCACCCCGGCCATGAGGAACAAAAGCGCCAAAAACAAGGTGGGATCCCCCGCGCCGTCAAAGGCGAGGTACAGGCGCCCTGTCTTTTCCGTGAGGAGCGCGCAAAGTGCCGTCAGGCAGGATGCGACCCCTGCGCGCACCCTTGCCCAATTTGCCGCAACCACCAGGATCAGCGCCGCAAAACAAAGCAGAGCCGCGATTGTCCAAACACGCGACGGCCGAAAAAACAGGCCTCCCGCAAGCCCCGCAAGAGCCGCCGCGCCCACCGCCGCCCAGGAAACCGAAAGGCCGCCCAGGGCATTTTGGCAGGCCATGCCCATCCCCAAAAGCAGGAGCATGGACGCAGCGACCGGCACGATTTCGTAGAAAGCCGCCCCCTTTTGCCGTGCCGCCGCGACATGGGACAGGGCGATGCCATCCCCCTTTTCATTTGCAGTCTGATTTAAGATCCGATTGGACATCCTATGTGACATCCACACCCCTCTTTCCACGAAGATTCCTGCGCGCCGCCGCCAGCTCACTTCCTACAACATTCCGCGCGCCGCCGCCAGCCCATTTCCTACAACATTCCGCGCGCACCACTGCCAACACACCTCCCGCAACATTCCGCGCACCGCCGCCAGCCCACTTCCTACAACATTCCGCGCGCACCACTGCCAACACACTTGCAAAATGCACGTCTGTGTTTTCACACAGTCTCCCTAGGCACAGCCGCGAACTGTTTCGTATCTGTCTTTGCGCGAGTTGCCACTTCACCACCAGCTTGCCTCATGCAGCACTTCGCGCACGTTTTCCGGCGTAAAGCAGACGATGCCCGGAGGTGCCGCTGCCGCATCGGCGCACAAAAAGGCGCGCGCGTCGGCACATGCGGACAAATCCCACGCTTGCGGCAATTCTGACCCAAAATAGAGCACCCTGCCGCCCTGCGGCATCCCATAGGTGCGCAAGTAGCTGGAAAACCCGCCCTTTTCCCCTAGCTGCATATTGCACAGAAGCGCAAGCACCCCCGCAAATTGCTCCGCGCTCGACACTTCTTCCACCTGCGGAACTTCGCCGCCCCACCCCAAAAGGAAGGGAATCCGCGCCTCGGACAGCGCAAGGCACACGGATGTGACGGCCGTCAGCAGGGCATCCGCCCCCGCCGGGTCCAAATCCCCCCGAAAGCGATCCAGGTACACAAGCAGGGATTGATCCATCGGGAACGATCCGTCCCGCACCATGAGTTTCCCCTGCTTTCCCGTCAGCTTCCAATGAATCTGACCAAGCCCGTCGCCGGGCACATATTCCCGCACCTGGAAGGTTTCCGCCATGTCCTGCCCCTTTTTGTCGTCCGCATATTCCCCATTTTCGGAAAACGGCGCGGGCGCCGCGGCAAATCCCACCGCAACCGCTATGGGGTCTGGCATGGCGAGCGTCTTTTTTTCGGCCTTGCAAGGCAGCCTCACGGGCAGGACGCCAAATGCGTCATACAGGCGCGCGGACGCGATTTCCAGGCGCAAGCACCCGCAATGCCTCCCGCAAACCCGCGCCACGCCCCCTGCCTGAGGAAAGACACGCAGCCGCGCGCGCTCCCCCGTCACGGCATTTTCCACGCGCAAATCCGCCTCGGAAAACCCAAACAGAAACGCTGCGCCGCCCGTCGCCCGCACGCGCACGTCAAATGCCTCCCCCTTCGGGCAGACCGGCGGCGCGGTGATTTCCATGCGCACGTTTTTCCTTTGCGAAAAAAGCAGCAGCCAGGAAATGGGCGGCGCGGCGAGCAAGATGGCGCACGGCGCAAGCGTCCAGGCAGATGGCCGCAAAATCCCCGCCGCCAAAAACAGCCCCAGGAAAAGCAACCAGACCACGCGCCTCATCGCCTTTGCGCCTCCCCCGGAATCCGCGTGCCATCCCGAATTTCCCCCACAATTTCCACCGCCGTGCGCTCATTTAAGCGCGCTTTTGCGGACAATACGAGGCGGTGCGCAAACACGCCGGGCAGCATCTCGGACACGTCCTCCGGCACTACATAATCGCGCCCTTGCACGAACGCGCGGGCCTTTGCCGCCCGGCACAATGCCAGCGTTCCCCTGGGGCTTATGCCGAGCTGCACGAGGGGGTGGCTCCTGGTGGCCTCGCTCAGCTGCACAATATACGCATATATGGCATCCTCCATGTGCGTTTCCCTGGCCATCCCGATGGCCGCGCGCAGCTCGTCCTTGTCCGTCACGGCCACCACCTTTTCAAGCGGGTCGCCCGTCCTGCGCTCTTTTAGAATATCCACCTGGCTGGCCATGTCCGGATATCCCATCTGGAGTTTGAGCAAAAAGCGGTCCAGCTGGGAATTTGGCAAATTTTGCGTTCCCGCGGAGCCTACCGGATTTTGTGTGGCAAGCACGCAAAATGGAACCGGCAATGGCCTTGTCACGCCGTCCACCGTGACGCTGCCCTCCTCCATCGCCTCCAAGAGAGCGGACTGCGTCTTGCTGGAAGTGCGGTTGATCTCGTCGGCGAGCAGCAGATTGGTCATGACCGCCCCCGGCTGGTAGACCAGCCCCTCCCCCTGGAACACGGAAAAACCGATGATGTCAGACGGCATCGTGTCCGGCGTGAACTGGACACGCTTCGCCTGCAATCCCAGTGCCTTGGCAAACGAGAGCGCCATCGTGGTTTTCCCCACGCCCGGCACGTCCTCTAACAGCACATGACCTTGCGACAAAATGGCAATCCACACCTGCCGGATGACGTCATCTTTTCCGCGTATCACCTTCTTGACCTCATTGAAAATCCGTTCTGTGAGTGCATACATGGCCCTATTCCATTCCTCCTCGTTATAGCCCTGGCTCCACGCAACACTCCGCAGGGCATCTTTTTCGCGCAGCATCCTGCAATGATTTGTCGCTCGTGTCGCGTAAGCCAATGCATTTTTCCAGGCTGCTGATGCGCGCGGAGTTTCTTGCGCTTTTTCCAGGCAAATCTTGTGCGCTTGCTTTCTCGCGTTGCTTCTATAGTTAAGTTAGTTATGTTTTCCTTAAAAAGATGCCTACGGATTGTTTCGGGCATTTGGCACGATGTTCCATCGGGCATTTGGCACGATGTTTCATCGTTCTGCTCTCCACCGACAAGCATATCGTGGGAAAGGGCTTTCTACCCTGACATCTTTGTATAAATCACAAAGACTGTCCCTGCCAGAAGAACCGCCACCCCCGCAAGGATCAGAGCCGCCCCTTTTGCGCGTGTCTGTTCCATGCGGTAAAGCGGCTGTTCTGCGTCATCTGGCATTTCCGTCAGGGCAAACAGCGGTCGCATCCCTTGGCTCATGCGGTCTTTCGCCACCCACGCGAGCAATGCCTCTTTTGTGGCAAACAGATCGCCCTCCCCGCCCGCCGTGTGGCTATATAGGCCCGAATCCGTCCGAAACATCCGCAACCCGTCCAACACATTTCCACCCTCTTTTTGAAAGCGCGCGTCGGCGGATGGGTCTATCGAAAGGCTGCAAAGTGCCACGATCACCTGAGCCGTGCTTTCCGCGCATCCCCCGATGCTTCCCTGCGCGTCCTGCTCCTTGGACAAATAGGCGAGCGCCCGATCGACCGCCTCTTTTGCCCCCTTTTCGCGGTAAGGCGCGAGTGCCTGCAAAGCCATGGCCGTGATGTCCACGTCCGCGCCGCCGCTTAGGCCAAATCCCCCGCTTGCATCCTGCGCACTTAAGATGTGTTCCAACATCTCCTCCCGCGTGAACCGCGCGCCCGTCGGAACGGCAAACGCGCGCGCGTCGAGCGTCAATAGGGCAAAAATCCAGGCATTCAGCCCTTGCACGTCAAAACTGTCCGCGCGATCCCACCCATACGTTCCCTCCGCAATGAGGTCAATCGGCGTTCCATCCCCCGCGCTTCCAAAAGCGGTCGGGTCTCCTTCCAGTGCCATGACCGTCAGCGCAATCCGCTGCCATTCCGTGGCTTTCTTGTCGCTTAGGCCGCCCTCTTCCCGATACCTGCGCGTGACCTCGTCCTCCAGCCTTTTCAGATATTCCGCTCTTCCGGCATCCAGACCCGCCCTTGCGCACGAAAAGGCAATCCAATCCGACACCGATTCCCCAGGCATGAGCGCTTCCGAAAAAAGCAAGTCGCCCGCATCCGCAGAAAGTTCCTGCGCAATGGCACGCAGGGCGCGTTCCCCGTCCGATGCCCCCGATACCGCCAATCCCGAAAACGCCGAAAACACCAGAAGCGAAACAAGGGCAATCGCCAGCACCCCCGCCCGGATGGCTTTGCGGTGGCAGTGTCCTTGGCCATCCCCGCTCGTTTGGTCACTTGCGAAACCCCAGTTGCCCCTTTTACCCTGGTTGATCGTCCTGCCCATCGCACCTTGGTCGCCTTGACTGGGCAGGGCTGCCGAATCGCTTTGGTTTCCTCGGATGAGCAGAGCTGCCGGATCACTTTGGTTTCCTCGGCTGCGCAGGGCTGCCGGATCACTTTGGTTCTGCGTATGCAGCATCAGTTTTCGTCCCCTTTTTCTGTGGTCTATGAAACATTCGGATCGGTTGGCGGCGTTGTTTCAGGTTCACTTTCTCCATCTGACTCTCCACCTGATTCCGTCGGCTGTTCTGTGCCAGGCTCGCTCCCGTCTTGGCCAGCTGGCGGTTTTGCTTCTGCCTCCCCATCACCCGACTCTGCCGGTGGCTTTGTTTCGGGTTCGTTTCCACCGCCTGAACCTCCACCTGATTCCGTCGGCAGTTTCGGATCTACTTCCTCGCCACCTGGATCGGTTGGTGCTTCTGTTCCAGATTCATTTTCATCCGGCTCAATCGGCGGTTTCGTTTCTGCCTCTCCGCCTCCCGAATCGGCCGGAGGCTTTGTTTCGGGTTCATTTCCACCGCCTGGATCTCCTCCCGATTCTGTCGGCGGTTTCGGTTCTGCTTCCTCGCCATCTGGATCGGTTGGTGCCTCTGTTCCAGACCCATTTTCGTCCGGTTCTGTCGGTGGTTCCGTTCCAGACCCATTTCCACCCGGTTCTGTCTGCGGTTCTGTTTCAGGCGCACTTTCACCACCCGAGCCGCCACCGCCCAATGCGGGAAGTTCTTCTTTGTAGGTGTCGCCGCATTTGGCACAGGTGTAAGTGACGTATCCCGCTTCCAACTCTGTCGGCTCTTTGCGGTCGGTCTCTGCATAGTCGTGTCCAGTGGCCGGGATGGGAACTTGCTCCCTTTTTTCCCCGCAGACGGCGCAGACGCTTGCGGCTACCCCATCTTCCGCACAGGAAGGCTGCTGAAGGATTTCCTGTGCCTGCCAGACGTGCTGGTCGATGTAAGTGCCGTTGAGCCATTTCCCGCAATAAGTGGACAACTTCCCATAGCCGCCCATGCTGCCGCCAATGTCTTTCCCATAGGCCAGCGTGTAGCGCAAGTAGATGGTATCCCCATCGTTGACGTAGTAACTTGCAAGGCTTTTCCCCGCATACAATTCCCCATTGATGCTATACATCCAGCCAGACCCTTGCGTGTAGTCAAATTCGCCCACGCTGTCCGCAAATTTCTGCCCCGTCAGCTGCAGCCCGTCGTCCAAAATCTTCTGCCACAGGTTTTCCGGGACGTGTGCCCCTGCGGCCATGCCCCCTTGCGAAATCCGGCGCAGGTAAAATCCCTGGTTCGGGGCGCCGCTATAGTCGCACGCGTACCCATTTGCCTCCAGCATTGCAAGAACCGCATACGCGGCCGGCTCATCCTGCTTGATCTCGTAGGTATAGCTCTCGGTAATGCCGAGTCCGATGGTCGTCATGTCAACCAAGACATAGCAAGTGCCGATCACCCCTCCCGCGCCAACGGAATGGAATGTCACATCATAGCTGCGAAATGCCGAATTTCCCTCTCCATCCCACGCCAAGACTGTCACTGTGTGCTGTGTGTCAATCTCTTCTGCTGACTCTGGAAATAAAAGCTCGTACTCATAAATGCCATTTCCCGTCGGGTAGCGAACCGTCTTCCCATCCAGCTGCACAAGGAGACTGCTCTCATAAATTGTTTCCCCCGCATAATTCTCTGCCTCAACGATCAACGTGAAATTGCGGTTCGTGATTTTCTCCGTCCAATTGTCCAGATTCGTGGAAATCACAGGAGGGCGGCTGCCAACCTCTGCGTTTTCCGCGTCCGCTTTTTTTGCGATATAGGAAATAACATAGGTGTACGTGCCTACGGTTTTGCTGCCTTCCCGCATGTACAGGGTGACGCGGTTGCGCTCCTCCCTGGCAAGCGTCGCCGTATAATTGCGCCCATCCGCCTCCAGGTAATCGCCATTTTTTGCCGTGAGCGAATTTTGCACCTTGACCTTGAGGTACATATCCGGCGTGCCGTTGACGATATATGCCTCAAATTCCAATATGTCCGCATCCAATTGCTGGTAGGTCAGCACACAATTTGAGAGATTTGTGACCAGCCGGACATCGGCGTCGTCCATCGGCCCTACCTGCGGTTTTTCCTCCAGAGGATCCCCGTTTTGCCCATTGCCATCCCCCGGTTTTCCGACATCCCCCTCGTTGCCTTGCCCATTGCCCGGCAAGCCCAAATCGTCCGGCTGCGCCGTTTCCTCATCCGGCAACCCCTGGTTTCCCTGCGTCTGCGCATTTTCTCCTGGCAGGCCGCTGCTGTCCGTCGAACCAGGACGCTCCGCTTGCGGGCCTGTTGCGTCCTCCGATTCCACGCTTTCCGCAGGGGGCGCGCTGCCATTTTCCGTCTGCGCACCATTTCCGGCGGACGTGTCCACTGGCTCCGTCTGTGCGCCATTTCCGGCAGGCGCATCCTCCGGCTTCGTCTGCGCGCCATTTTCGGCGGGCGCATCCACAGAATCCGTCTGCGCGTCATGCTCGGATGCCGCATCGTCTTTCTGCGCTTCCGTGGTTGCGCCAGATTGGTCGACGTTGTCCGTCTTTTCCGTGATTTTCTCAGTCGGATCGGCATTTTCTGGCCCTTGCGTGCCCTGATGCGCCGCATCCGACTGCCCGCCCCCTTGCGGAGGCTCGGATTCTTCCGCTTCCGTTTCCGCAGAGCGCGATTCTTCTTCTGTTTCCGTCTCCGCTGTCTGCGACTCTTCTTCTGACCCCGCTTCTTCTGTCTGCAGTTCTTTTTCTGTGTCCGTCTCCGTAGTTTGTGACTCTTTTTCTGACTCCGTTTCCTCTGCCTGCGATTCGTCCGCCATAAGCCGCCCGGCTTGAGTTTCTGTCTTTTCGGAGTTTCCCTCTTTTGCCGTGCCAGACCCGCCCTTTTCCCCCGACCGCCCGCCAGTGACCGGCTCTGCGGCCAGAGCCTCATCGTGCCGGCGAACCGGATTGTCCGGTTCCACGCGCTTAAAGCCCACCATCCACGCATTGCTGCCCGCAATCAATGCAAGCAACAACAAAAAAACACCGATGCGCCGCACAAAACGCATGACTTTCTTTCGGATGCGCATGTTTTCATCCACCTTTCTGCAAAAGACCCGAGTTCCCATGTAAAAACTTTCGGCACCGCAACAAAAGCATACTTTTCGCGCCGTTGCTATCATAAACGACAAATGGATTTGCCATTTACGATAACGATTTCTGGGGATGCGCACACATTTGCTGCGGAATCATACTGCTTGCGCAGCGCAAAATAAGGAACGCATTTTCGCCCCTGCACGATCAAAAATTGCACACTACCACACGGTTGGGAACTGTCGATGGCCCACGCGGCCAAAAAAAGACAACAAGAAAAACAGGCGCACACCATTCTTATCCAACAGTACCCGTTTCAATGCTCCACAGACATATCAGCTCCTGTATTCTGGCTCGGAATCAAACCTACTCGC
>CAYVVW010000058.1:0-12294 GCA_964455335.1 uncultured Marvinbryantia sp. | reverse complement strand
CACCGACATGCAAGCATGTCGTGGGAAAGGGCTTTCTACCCTGGCATCATAAAAATTTGTGAAAGTATTGACAGCGTTCCATAAAAAACGGTAGAATGAGGTGTGCGTTTGCACGAGAGGGAGAAATAATTAGTGGAGGAGGTAGCAACATGAGAAACAAGAGACTGCTTTTGCTGGCACTCGCGGTTGTGTCGCTCTCGGGTGGCTGCAAAAAGAAAGCCCCGCCCGAGACAGAGGCGCCGACGGAGGCGCCCACGGAGCAAGTGGTCGTGACGGAGGCGCCGACGGAAGCCCCCACGGAGACGGAGCGCGAGGACAGCATGAACCGGACGCGGGAGCTGAATGGCCTTGTGGTTTCCAACACGGCGGACACGCTGACCATTCAGACGGCACGCGGGAAGCAGCTGGAGTTTTCCATCACAGGGGCAGACATCCAGCTGGCGAACAGCATCCAGGCCGGCGCGAACGTGAAGCTGCTCTATAAGGGGAAAGTGGACGACACGGACACTTCGCAGGCAAAAGTGCTGATGGTGGTGGATTTGCGGGAAAATGAGACGCCGGTCACGGAAGGGGAGCGCATGACAGAAGGCGAGGCGGCCGATCCGGAAGCGGGGGCTGGCACATTGACTGGCAGCATTTCGGATCTCAGTGCCGACCGCGTCGTGATCCTCGCGGACGATGGGGATGCCTACTATTTTTCCATCTATGACACGGTTGTCAATCTGGCGAACGGGTTTCAAGAGGGAAATTATGTGACGCTGGACTATGTGGGCGACATTTACGGCCCGGACTTGGTGCCGGCAGTCCGCATACGGGACAATGACCCGACGGGCGGGGATAGCCCCGCGCAGACAGGGCCGTCCGCGGATGGGAATTACGATCATGTCAGCGGCACATTGTCCGACATCACGACCTCGGCACTGACCCTTGCGCTGGACGATGGCAGCGAGCTGGAATTTGCCACTGGCGGCGCATCCCAGAGCTTTGAAAACGGGATTGCCGTCGGCAATTTGGTCACGGTGGAATATACGGGCGCCATTGTCGATGGAAATGCCGCGAGCGCGGAAGTCCACGCGGTCTATGATGCCGCCGGGGAGGGCGCGACGGGCGGCGAGGCAGGCCAGGGCGGCGCAACTTCCGGGGATGCGGCTTCTGGAGATGCGGCTTCTAGAGATGCGACTTCCGGAGATGCGGCTTCTGGAGATGCGGCTTCCGGAGATGCAACTTCCGGAGATGCAGCGCAGGAGGGCACGACCCAAGGCAACGCGCCCTAGGGTTCGCCGCACGCATTTTCGATGCGCCAAAGAAGGAAACGCGCGCAGACTTGGCGCAAGGCAGAAAATGGACATGACGCAGTTGCCACCAAGAAAAGTTGCGTGCAAAAAAGGCTGCGCGTGGCGTTTGCCAAGTGCCGAAGAAGGAAACGCACGCAGGCTTGGCGCAAGGCAGAACAACAGGACGGAAAAACACGGAAACATTATGGTATGGCAGGTTTTATGGTTTTAGGAGGTTTTTGTTTTATGTGCACTGCAGTGAATTATCGGACGAAGGATCATTATTTTGGACGCAACTTGGACTATGAGGTATCTTATGGGGAACGGGTGGCCATCACCCCCCGCAATTACCCATTTACGTTCCGCAAAGTCGCGCCCATGCCAACGCATTACGCGATGATCGGCATGGCCGTGGTGGCGGGCGGCTACCCCCTCTACTATGAGGCAAGCAACGAAAAGGGGCTGAGCATGGCCGGCCTGAATTTCCCGGGAAATGCGGATTACAAGCCGTTCGTTGAGGGCAAGGACAACGTGGCGCCTTTTGAGTTTATCCCATGGATTCTCGGGCAGTGCGCAAACTTGGGGGAGGTGCGCCCCTTGCTTGCGCGGATGAACCTGGTCAATATCAATTTCAGCGAGCAAATGCCGCTTTCGCCTCTGCACTGGATGATTTCCGACCGCGAGGGATCTATCGTGGTGGAATCGGTCAAGGAAGGGCTGAAGGTGTACGACAATCCGGTGGAGGTTCTGACGAACAATCCAACGTTCGATTATCACTTAATGAATCTGAACAATTACATGGGCTTGTCCACGAAAGATCCGCTGAACACGTTTGCGGATGGGCTGGATCTGTCCATTTACAGCCGCGGCATGGGCGGCCTGGGGCTTCCGGGGGATTTGTCCTCCGCGTCTCGGTTCGTGAAAGCCGCCTTTACCCGGATGAACTCCAAGGCGGGCGAGAGCGAGTCTGAGAGCGTGAGCCAATTTTTCCACATCCTGACATCCGTGGAGCAGCAAAGGGGATGCGCGTGGGTTGGGAAGGGGTACGAGATCACCATCTACAGCTCGTGCTGCAACGTGGATCGCGGCATATACTACTACACAACCTACGAAAACAGCCAGATCACGGGGATCGACATGCACAGGGAAAACCTGGACGGCGACACGGTGATCCCCTATGAATTGATCACGGGGCAACAGATTCATATGCAAAATGCAGGTGTCGATGGAAAATGAAGCTGACGTTTCTTGGGGCGACCCATGAGGTGACGGGAAGTTGCATGTACCTTGAGGCGTGCAACAAAAAGATTTTGATTGACTGCGGGATGGAGCAGGGGGCCAACGTGTTTGAAAACGCGCCCCTGCCCGTGGCAGAAGCCGAGATCGACATGGTTTTTTTGACGCACGCGCACATTGACCATTCGGGAAAGCTGCCCCTTTTGTACAAAAACGGATTTCGAGGGCAGGTTTTTTCCACGTGCGCGACGGCCAGGCTCTGCGAGGTTCTGCTGCAGGACAGCGCGCATATCCAGGAGTTTGAGCAGGAATGGCGCAACCGCAAGGCAAAGCGCGCGGGAAAACAGCCCTATGTGCCGAGCTACACGGTTGCGGACGCGATGGGCGTTTTGCAGTGCTTCGTGGGATATGAGTATGGCGAAAAAGTGCAAGTGGCGGATGGCATTTGGATTCGTTTTGTGGACGCGGGGCATCTGCTCGGGTCGGCGTCGGTGGAGGTTTGGATATCCGAGTCCGGAACCAACCGCAAGATTGTGTTTTCCGGGGATATTGGCAATCTCAAACAGCCGATTTTGCGCGATCCGCAATACCTGACAGAGGCGGATTATGTGGTGATGGAGTCCACCTACGGCGATCGCGGGCACGGCCCTCGTCCGGATTACCTCGCGGATTTGACGGATGTCCTGCAGACGACGTTTGACCGCGGCGGCAATGTGGTCATCCCGTCGTTCGCCGTGGGGAGAACCCAGGAAATGCTCTACTTCATCCGCCAGATCAAGGAAGAGGGGCGCCTGCGCGGGCATGGGGATTTTCCGGTTTATGTGGACAGCCCGCTCGCCATCGAGGCGACCAAAGTCTTTATCGAGCGTATGCGGGAGGATTTCGACGAGGAGGCCACCCAGCTGCTTTTGCAGGGCATCAATCCGATCTCGTTCGCGGGGCTTTGCACGGCGGTGACCAGCGAGGAGTCCAAGGCGATCAACTTTGACGACCGTCCGAAAGTGATTTTATCCGCAAGCGGGATGTGTGACGCGGGGCGCA
Organism: uncultured Marvinbryantia sp.; assembly: GCA_964455335.1. Lineage (GTDB taxonomy): Bacteria > Bacillota > Clostridia > Lachnospirales > Lachnospiraceae > Marvinbryantia. Next base: position 8,743 of record CAYVVW010000058.1, on the reverse strand, counting down.
TCAAGCACCACTTAAAGCACAATTTGTGGCGTCCGGAAAGTACCATTTTGTTTGTGGGATACCAGTCGGCGGGCACCTTGGGGCGCGCGATCGCGGACGGCGCAAAGCGAGTGAAATTGTTTGGGGAGGACATCGAGGTGCGCGCGCAGGTGCGCACGCTGGCGGGCGTGAGCGGCCATGCGGACAACGCGGGGCTGATGCGCTGGATTTCTTCCTTCCAAAAGAAACCGCAAAAAGTCTTTGTGCTGCATGGGGAGGACTGCGCGTGCGAGACGCTTGCGGATCGCATCCGCAAAGAGCTGGGCATGGATGCCATGGCGCCTTACAGCGGCACGGTGTATGACTTGGCAGCGGGGCAGTGCGCCTATGAGGCGAAGCCCGTCCGCGCGCAAAAGAAGCGGGCGGCAGGCGCACGCGCGGCCGTGTATGACCGTCTGTTGGCCGCCGGAAGCCGCCTGTTGTTCATTATCCGATGCCAGGAGGGGAAATCGGAAAAAGAATTGGCAAAATTTGCGGATCAGATCGACGCGTTGTGTGAAAAATGGGAGAGAGTGCCCAAAGGCGGGAGGGAAAATCCATGAAGCGCCTATTGCTGATCGTCAACCCGAGGTCGGGCAAAGGATCCATCCGCAACCGCTTATTGGATGTGGCGGACATTTTTGTCAAGGCGGGGTACGATGTGACCATCTACATTTCTCAACAGCCGCGCGATGCCAGAAACCGCGTGATCCGCAGCGGATCCTTTTTTGACGTGGTGGTGTGCAGCGGCGGGGATGGCACGCTCGACGAAGTGATGAGCGGCATGATGGAATGTGAGAAGCGCTGCCCGATCGGCTACCTGCCGTCCGGGAGCACCAATGATTTTGCGAACAGCCTGAAACTGTCGAAAAATTTGCTGGCCGCGGCAGAGCGGATCACGCAGGAAAATGAATTTCCCGTGGACATCGGCCGGTTTAACAGCGACTATTTCGTCTACATCGCAGCCTTTGGATTGTTCACGGATGTCTCTTATGAGACAAATCAGGACGTGAAAAACGTGCTGGGCCACATGGCCTATCTGCTCGAAGGGGCGAAAAAGCTGACGAACATCCGCTCGTACCATTTGCGGGCGGTGCTGGACGGCGATCTCATCGTCGAGGGGGAATTTGCCTTTGGGATGATCACGAACTCCGTTTCCGTGGGCGGTTTTCGCAATATCACGGGGAAAAATGTGAAGCTGGACGACGGCGTTTTTGAAGTGACCCTGGTGCGCATGCCCAAAAACCTGCTGGATGTGCAGGCCATCTTGACGTGCCTGGTGACGAGAAACGCGGACGACACGCATTTCTTTCAGACGACGGTTTCCAACGTCGACCTGACCTTTTCCGCTCCCGTTTCCTGGACGCTTGACGGGGAATATGGGGGCGACCACACCGATGTGCACGTGGAGAATATGTGCCGTGCGCTGACATTGCTTGTGTAAATTATGTATTTTTTCGATAAAAAGGATGTATAAATTCTATAAACAAATTACTGGGAAAGGCTTGCTTTTTTGGGAAAAGTAGAGTAACCTAACTTTGTTTTTCGGAAAACACGATAGAAACCGATGGCAGCAGACACCGCGGACAAGGGCGTTCCACTGTAGGTGGAATGCCTCCTTTTTTGGGCATGAGGAGGAAAAAATGAGCGAAGTAATGAATGTTGCGGCAGTGTTTGGGGAAGATGTTTTCAATGACAAAGTGATGCAGGAGCGCCTTCCCAAAAAGGTGTACAGGGAGTTGAAAAAAACCATTACCGAGGGCAAGCGCCTCGACGCGACGGTGGCGGACGTGGTGGCGGAAGCCATGAAGAACTGGGCGCTGGAAAAGGGCGCGACCCACTACACCCACATTTTCCAGCCGCTCACGGGCGTGACGGCGGAGAAGCACGACTCCTTTATTACCCCGATCCGCGAGGACGGCACGGTTTTGATGGAGTTTTCCGGAAAAGAGCTGATACAGGGCGAGCCGGACGCGTCGTCTTTCCCGTCCGGGGGCTTGCGCGCCACGTTTGAGGCACGGGGGTATACCGCATGGGACTGCACTTCCCCAGCTTATGTCAGGCAGGATGCGGCGGGGGCGATTCTCTGCATCCCGACGGCCTTTTGCTCCTACACGGGCGAGGCACTGGACAAAAAGACCCCGCTCCTGCGCTCCATGCAGGCGATCAACGAACAGGCACTGCGCCTTTTGCGTCTGTTTGGCAACACAACGTCTAAGAAAGTGACCCCGTCTGTCGGCCCCGAGCAGGAATATTTTTTGGTGGACAAGCAGAAATACTTGCAGAGGGAGGACTTGATTTTTGCGGGCCGCACATTGTTTGGCGCAATGCCGCCGAAAGGGCAGGAGCTGGACGACCATTATTTCGGCGCCATCCGCCAGAGGGTCGCGTCCTACATGAAGGATGTCAATGAGGAGCTGTGGAGGCTGGGGGTGGCCGCAAAGACCCAGCACAACGAGGTGGCTCCGGCGCAGCACGAGCTGGCGGCGGTCTACGCCGAGGCAAACCTGGCGGTGGATCATAACCAGATGATTATGAAAACCTTAAAGAAAGTGGCCTGCGAGCATGGATTACACTGCCTGCTCCACGAAAAGCCATTTGCGGGGCTAAATGGATCCGGCAAGCACAACAACTGGTCCATCACCACGGACGATGGCATCAACTTGCTAGACCCGGGCAGGACGCCGCACGCCAACCTGCAGTTTTTGTTGGTGCTGACGTGCATTTTAAAAGCGGTGGACGAGCACGCGGATCTTTTGCGCGAGTCTGCGGCGGATGTGGGAAATGACCACCGCCTAGGGGCAAATGAGGCGCCGCCCGCCATCATTTCCATTTTCCTGGGCGAGCAGCTGCAGGACGTGATTGAGCAGCTGGTCAGTGCTGGTGCCGCCACGAGCAGCAAAACGGGCGACACCCTGAGCACGGGGGTCAAAACCTTGCCGGAATTTTCGCGCGACGCGACAGATCGCAACCGCACATCGCCGTTTGCGTTTACCGGCAATAAATTCGAGTTCCGCATGGTGGGAGCGAGAGATTCCATCGCATCCCCGAACATTGTGCTGAACACCATTGTCGCCGAGGCATTCTCCGACGCCTGCGACGCCATCGAGCAGTCAGGGGAAGATTTTGAGACGTGCGTGCAAAATTTGGTCAAACAATATGCGACCGCGCACCAGCGCATCATTTTCAACGGCAACGGCTACTCCGACGAGTGGGTGGCAGAAGCGAAAAGGAGGGGGCTGCCGAACTTAAAATCCATGGTGGACGCCATCCCTGCGCTCGTGACAGAAAAAACCATCGCCATGTTTGAAAAATTTGGGGTCTACAGCAAGGCAGAGCTGGAGGCGCGCGCGGAGATTCAATATGAGACCTACGCAAAAGCGATCAACATCGAGGCGCGGACGATGATCGACATCGCCGGCAAGCAAATCCTCCCGGCGGTCATCCGCTATACCAAGACCTTGGCGGACACCATCCTGGCCATCAATGCGGTGGGCGGCCGCGCAAACATCCAGGCCGCCCTGCTAGAGGAAGTGACGGATTACCTGGAACAGGCAAAAGATGCCCTGACAAAACTGGCCGAGGCAGAGCAGGCCGCGGCAGCCATCGCGTCCGTCGAGGAACAGGCCAGGTACTTCCACGACGCCGTCGTTCCCGCCATGGCGGCTCTGCGCGACCCGGTGGACAAACTGGAGCAGATCGTCGACAAAGAGATCTGGCCGATGCCGTCCTACGCGGACTTGCTGTTTGAGGTGTGAGAATATGTGACAAGGGGTGCCGGTTTCCGGCACCCTTTTGGCTGCGCAAGCACGCCAGACATCAGGTTTAAAATTCGTGATTTTTACACAAGAACCGCTAGAAAAATGTTGCATACCATGCTACAATAGAGAAACAGATTGGGATGCTTGGTTGCAAGCCGAGGGGAACTCGCGAGCAATCATATTGTTTGTGATAATCAATATGGGAATAAAAATCCCGTTCTATAACGCTGAATGATATGGAGGAAAAACATAAATGGGTCTTTATGTTGGCGCATTTCAAAGCCTGAAAAAGAGTATCTTGGGTAATGACTTCCTCATGCTGTTAGCCGCTATTCTGGCACTCGTGTTTATGGTGGTCACCCTCGTATTGGCAAAAGCGATTGAGCGCCGGGCGGAAGAGTGGGAAAAAAATAAAAATGTTCCATTCTCCAAATTTCTCTTGCATGGCACGAGCAGATTTTATACATTGTTTGTTACGATGATTTCGATCTTCCCCCTTTTGGGTATGCTTGGCACTGTGATCGGACTGCTTGGGCTGGATCTGGCGAGCGGAGATATGGACAACATAAGGAATAATTTCTTTATCGCACTGACATCGACCGCTTGGGGCATCATCTTCTCGGTTATTTTCAAATTTCTTCACGCATGGATATGCGACAATGTGGAAGCGCAAATAGAAGTCGCTAAAACATTGACTGAAGAAAGCCGAAAGGCGGCAGAACAAACAGAAGGGTGATGTTATGAAAAAAAGAGATGTAATACTAGATTTTACTTCTCTGCTGGATGTAACGCTCATTGTTATTTTTTTCTTTGTACTGTTCAGCCATCTGGATAGTCAGGAAAATAAAATGCGCACAGAGGAAAAAGTGCAGGAATTAGAAGCCGCGATCCAAAAAGCCGAGGATAGAGAGGGAGAGGCCAGCGTTCTGGCGGATCAACTTGCGAAGGAAATTTCTATTGTGGAAGGACACAGTGGCAGACAGGCGCCAAATGTTTCCGAGCTGCTTGCCTTCAGCCGGAGTGAAAACTTAAAGCTGATACTCGATATGGATTTCGATCATTGGAGCATAAGAGTCGTGAAAGGCCCTTCCGTCATAGCAACAATATCATCGGATGATGACATCGCTTCCGCATTAAAGAGTGCCATGTCAAGCGCGGGATATGAAGATGACGGGACAATATTCTGCGATTTGGTATTTGACGGCAGCCTGCCCGGAACAGCGTCCGCGTATCGGAAAATAAAGCAGGGAATGGAAGACATTACAAAAGAATATCCATATTTTTACTCGTCGGAAACAGATTTATCAACAGGAGAATAATCCATGAAAAAATTAATCATTATAACTCTGTCTCTTATAATCATCACGATAATTGCCAGATTTGGTTTGGGATTTGGAGCCGGAAAAATCAGCAAGAAGAGCGAAAACTCGAATGTTGTCCAGAAGACGGCTGTGTCAAAAGAAACAAAAAAAACCAACGCGCAGACAGAAGCGCAAACGGAAAAACGTGTTATTCGGGTCAGCGTTGTTGGGAACGAATATTTTCACGAGAATGAGAGAACGTCGTTAGATGATTTTATCTCTAAAATCCAGACGATGACAGACATCGTTTTGGAAGTAAAAGATGATATGGCATCCCTGAAAGCTTATAATAATTTGCTCAACCGGTTGGAGGAAGTAGATATTCCGTATACGGAATGTTAGAGACATGTTTCGTGCCGCATGGTTGGATTTCAGAATATCGGGTGGGATTGCGGGGCGCAGTGTGCCAGTGGTATCGACCGAAGCGAAGACAGCGAAGCACGAAACGATCCGCAGACATCTTTTTGCAGTAACATCATTTAAATGGGTAAAAATATGGATGGCACATCGAATCAGATGAATTTTACGAAAATTGAGCCGATTCGCAAAGGATGGTCGAGCGACAGGAAATATTATGCGGAAACGCTCATGGGGGAAAGGTGTCTGCTGCGCATATCGGATTTCTCGGAGCGCGAAGAAAAAAGACAAGAGTTTGCAATTATGAAAAGACTTGCGGAAGCCGGCATACCCATGTCCCTTCCACTCGCATTTGGGAGCAGTGCGGATGGAAAAAACGTTTACCAGATTTTGACGTGGTGCGATGGTACGGAAGCAAAGGAAATTTTGCCGGCACTTTCCGAAAGAGAGCAGTATGAGTTTGGCTTTGAGGCTGGGGGCATATTGAAAAAAATGCAAGGCATTGATTTCCATATGCCTTCAGAAAATTGGGCGAAAATCTACGGTGGACGGGTGGAGCAATATGTGCAGACATATCGGGATTGCGGAAGAAAGATCTTTCGTGAAGAACTGCTTCTCCAATTTTTGCAGGATCATGCTGACTGTATCAAAAACCGCCCCATGGCACTCATGCATGCTGACTTTCAGTCAGACAATATGGTGATTTCTCCCGATGGGAAACTGTTTATCATTGATTTCCAAGGGAGTGGAATGGTAGATCCTTGGTATGCGATGGGCGGAATCATGGTTACGGCGGAGGTTAGCCCACAATTTTCCGCAGGCCAGCTTGACAGTTTTTTTGGCGGAACTGTGCCGGAAGCGTTTTGGGAAATGAACGCATTTTATATGGTTGCGGAAATGATTCATGCGTTTTCGGTGGCAGTGCGGCTTGGCGAAAAGGAGATCGCGTATTCTAACGAAGAAGTGCGGATTGCGTTGGAATGGTGTGATGATTTTCAAAATTTCGTCCCGGCGTGGTATATGAAAACCCGCAAATAATCCCTTTCGGGGTGGTTTTATAACTTTTTTACTATCGTAAACGACAAAATTACGCAGCGCAAATTCGGCGCAGCAAACGACGAAAACGAAAATTGTTTTGTCGCTTGCTATATCATAAATACAATAGGAGGAAAAACAAATGACGGAAGTAGAAGCAATTCGGGCAAGACATTCGGTGAGATCTTATCTGGAAAAACCGATCGAGCCGGAAAAAGTAACACAACTTTGCGCACTGATAGAGGCCTGCAACCGCGAAAGCGGGTTGCATTTGCAGCTTCTGACCGACGCGGGCAAGACATTTCAGAGTCTGTTTGGCAGGGCGAGCGGACTTGCCAAAGCCCCGAGCGCCATTGCCTGTATTGGACCGGACACGGCTGACCTGGATGAACGCGTGGGGTATTATGGCGAAAAAATCGTTCTGTTTGCGCAGCAGATCGGATTGAATACCTGCTGGGTGGGCATGGTGAAGGCAAAGAGCGTGCCTGCGCAGATTTCGGAGGGCGAACGCCTTTCTCTTGCCATTGCCATCGGTTATGGGGCGAATCAAGGATCGCCGCGCAAATCCAAGACATTTGAGCAGGTGACGGTGACAGAAGGCGATGTGCCGCAATGGTTCCGGGAAGGGGTGGAGCTTGCGCTGCTGGCGCCCACAGCAATGAACCAGCAGAAGTTTACGTTCCGCCTGGATGCTGACGGAACGGTGACGTTACTTGACAAAAAAGGACCATTTTCCAAAGTGGACTTGGGCATCGTAAGATACCATTTTGAGGTCGCGCATCCTTTAGGGGAACATGACCATTGCTGATGCCTTGTGAACTGGCATTTAACCTTGCCACTGTCGGATAACGTCTACTTTATCCACATAAACCGCTTCATTATTGTACCATACCGAAGGTGCCGACGATTGCAAAAGCACGTAGTGCGGCGCAATTGGTCTTCATTCATGGTGGTACATCGCAAAAGCGGGGCAATGGCAGCTTGCTGGTAAATTGAGCGGGAAATTTAATAGATGGGCATCCGAAAGCCGTTTGCCAGTTTTTGGATATGATGGAATCAATAGCGGAAAATATGGGAATACAGATTTTTATTACAAGTCATTCTTATTTTGTGTTGAAGAAGTTGTCGCTGATTGCCTCGAAAAAAACAGGGTTGGTTCATTGCATTTCTCTGAATAAGGGGCAGGATGTAACGGTTTGTGACCTGCACGATGGAATGCTGGATAATACGATTATTGATACATCTATCGAATTATATGATGCCAGGGTAGAAAGCCCTTTCCCACGACATGCTTGCATGTCGGTGGGGACATGGGCTTGATACCCGCCCGATATGAGGAAAAAAGTGGGGAAGGGGCCCCACGATTTCCGAATATCGGGTAGGATTGTGGGAGTGCGAAGCACGGAACAATCCGTAAGGCATCTTTTTACCGCGACATCATTATATGAGCGAGAAATAGAGGGGGCTCTTTGATGGGATGAGGGTGAAGAAGGAGAGAAATGTTATGGCAAGTAGAAATTTTGGGGAAAATCCCCACGGCGATTTTTTCGACTTGAATGAGGATGTCTTGTTTGATGAGGACGACGATCTGTTTGATGAGGGCGATGTGCTGTTTTCCGAGGATGCGGATCTGTTTGCCGAGGACGAGGACGATGATCTGTCCGACGATGACGACGAGGACGAAGATGACGACCTGTCTGGAGAGCAAGATGCGCTGCTTCGTGCGCTCCTCGGTCTGCTTGCGGATGACGAAGAACTGTTTGATGAGGACGGTGAGCTGATCGAAGAGATCGAGATTGCGGATCTGATCGCTGAGGACGATTTGCTTGAGGAGGGTGAGGAGCTGTTTGACGAGGACGACGATCTGTCCGACGAGGATGACGAGCTGTTTGTCGAGGACGAGGACGATGATCTGTTCGACGAGGACGAGGACGATGATCTGTTCGACGAGGACGACCTGTCCGGAGAGCAGGGTGCGTTGCTTCGTGCGCTCCTCGGTCTGCTTGCGGAAGATGAGGATCTGTTTGGCGAAGATGACGACCTGTTTGACGAGGATGACGATCTGTCTGATGAGAACCTCGTTTTTGCGGAAGAGGGATCTGGCTGGGATGATTTTTAGCTGATGCCCCATTTTTACCGTAACATCATTTTATGATGATGCGCACGAATTTGCGCTGCGTAAGCAGCATGATTCCGTAGCAAATTCGTGCG
>CAYVVW010000057.1:0-12309 GCA_964455335.1 uncultured Marvinbryantia sp. | reverse complement strand
TCATTCGCTGATATCAGCAATATTTTTTACAAAAGGTTTTTGCCCTTACATCATAGTATAAAAGTATCCGCGGGATTTGTCAACGAATGGAAAAAAGTTTCCATTTTTTTCACATTTCGTGTTACCATAGGAGCAGGGCGCCTGTTTTGCCCAATTCCTTTTGGAGGTGTGCCATGTCTGGATCTAGTTTTGGAAATTTGTTGCGCATCACGACCTGGGGCGAGTCGCACGGCCCGGCCATCGGCGTGGTGGTCGACGGCTGCCCGGCCGGCTTGTCCCTGTGCGAGGAGGACATTCAGGTATTTTTAGATCGCAGGAAGCCTGGGCAAAACCGCTTTGCGACGCCGCGAAAAGAGGACGACCGCGTGTCCATCCTCTCCGGCGTGTTCGACGGGAAAACAACGGGCTGCCCCATCTCGCTTGCCGTCGCAAATACGTCCATGCGCCCGTCGGATTACCGGGAAATCGCCTCGTACTACCGTCCGGGTCATGCCGATTTCACTTATGACGCGAAATATGGCTTTCGCGACTACCGCGGGGGCGGGCGCGCCTCCGGCCGGGAAACCATCGGGCGCGTGGCCGCAGGCGCCATCGCGGCAAAACTCCTGCGCCAGATCGGCATCGATGTGTGGGCGTACACCGCCGCCATCGGCCCTATTTCGGTTGACCGCGCGCGCTTCGACCGGACGCAGGTTGCGCAAAACCCGCTCTACATGCCAGATCAGATTGCCGCGCGGGAAGCCGCGTCCTACCTGGACGCGTGCAGAGCGGAGCTAGATTCGGCGGGGGGATATGTGGAATGTGTCGCGGAGCACATGGTGCCGGGGCTTGGAGACCCGGTCTTTGAAAAACTTGGCGCCAACCTCGCAAAAGCCATTTGCTCCATCGGCGCTGTCAAGTCCTTCGAGATCGGCGACGGCGCCAAATCGGCCCGCGCGCGCGGAAGCGAAAACAACGACGCCTTCCTCTGTGCGGGCGGCGCCGTCGTAAAGAAAACAAACCATGCGGGCGGGATCCTAGGCGGCATCAGCGATGGCAGCGACTTATTTGTGCGCGTCGGCTTCAAGCCCACCCCTTCCATCGCAAGACGCCAGCAGACCGTCAGCACGGACAAAAGCCCCCTCGCAGTGCAAATCAAAGGGCGGCACGACCCCGTGATCGTCCCGCGCGCCGTCGTGGTGGTCGAGTCCATGGTCGCCCTCACGCTCGCGGACGCGCTGCTCGCCAACATGAGCGCGCGCATGGAACACGTGGAGCGCTTTTACCGCGGCATCCTGCCCGATCGAAAACCAGCTTCACAAAAATGTGAATGATCGCAGCCCTTTGTTCCCATCCCCGCGGTAGGTCAGGTAGAGGGCGTGCGTGCCGTCCGGGATGTCAACGGGGGCTGCGTAGGATTGCCAATCGTTTGCGTAATCCACCGCGACCCGCCCCAGGACTTCCCCATCCCAGGACGTGCGCACCTCAAAGACGCCCGCGCCATACCCGCGCGCAACCAGCCGGATGCCGCGCACGTTTTCGCAGGCAAACGACTTGTACCCGGCCGTTGCAGTGTCCGTGAGATTCCCCACATAGGCCAGATCGCGGTCTCCGTCGCGGCCGTCCTGCATGACTTTTGGCCTCGGCCGACCGCCCTCCTCGCCGACATACATCCCAGGGGTATCTGTAAACAAGTGACAGGCAATGTAGGCGGGGTAAGTCTCCCCCTTTGCCACAAGCGGCCCGCCGTTTAGCCCGCACGAGGTGATTTCCGCCTGCCGAATCTCTCCGTCCGGCAAAAAGGCCAGTTTCTCTGCACACCCCTGCCGGCTATACCACGTGCCATTCGTGTGACGGTGGTAGAAAATGTACCAGTCCTCCCCGATTTGCACCATGCTCCCATGGTTGTTCGCCCCATAGGCCATCGGGCGATCCGCCGGCTTGTAGGTGTCGATGTGCAAGTCGCAGTTGCTCACCAGCACGCCCCCATAAGAAAATCCCTTGGTGGGATGCTTGCTCGTGGCATAGCAAAGCTCGTGCATCCAAGTCGAGGAATAAATGAAATAATAGGTGTCGCCCCGCTTGCGGATGGACGGTGCCTCAAAAAACGGGTGCTCCGCAAAATCCGTTCCCGCGCTATATTCGCAGCCAGGTGCGACAAACACCGGCTCTTCCGCAATGGTCAGCATATCTTTCGCAAGCACAGTCGCCATGGCGCCATGGCGGCCCTTGTCCCCCTTGCCGCAAAAACCCGTATAAAGGTAGACCTTTTCCCCTTCTGTCAAAACGCCGGGGTCAAATTGCGGCTCGTCTCCCGGCCGCTCGCCTAAGCGCGCGCCATTGGCATCGTGGACATAACCATAAAACTGGTAATGCCCCGCCGGCGTGTCACACACGGCGACAGACACGACAGAAACCTGGTTGAGCACATAATAGAGGTAATAGCGCCCATCCGGCCCCACCGTGACATCGGGCGCAAAGAGGCACATCCTGCCGTCCCTGTTGAGCGGATCTGCATTTCTTTCGTAGATCACGCCCTCAAAACGCCAATTCCCCAAATCGTCCACGGGCGCGGACCAGCACACATAATCCCCCAGGCAAAAGACCGCGCCATTGTAGTGGTCGTGCGAGCCATACACGTAGACGCGATCGCCAAACACATACGGCTCTCCGTCCGGAATATACTCCCAGGATGGCAGATACGGATTGAAGGCCTGATGCGCACTTTCTTTGCGGGGCAGATCCATGCCCTGATCCGCGCTTGCCTTCCCAGACAAGCCATCTCCCTGATGCACGCCTTCCTTCTGCGTCGGATCGATGCCTTGAGCTACGCTCTCTTTCCGCAGCAGCCGCGCCTCTCTGTCCATTTTCCGCGTGAGCGCGTCCACGAGAAAGTCGCGAAAGGCGGACGCCGCTTCCATCCCCGGCTTTGCGCCCTCCCCGGTAAAGATCATCTCGTTTCGGCCGTGGTTCGTGTAGGGTTTCCAGCAGGGCAGCGGCGTGCCGTCGGCGTCCACCCCGTTGGGGTCTCCCGTACGGATGAAGTTTGCGAAATAATTGCACATCTGCCGCGCGAGATCGTAGTGCCGCCCCACAAACGGCCTCCAGCATTTCGCCAGGGTCTCGAAGAAAAACCACAGGTCGGACGAGTGGAACGTGCCAGGGTCGTCCGACCCCGGAATGTCCGCGTCAAAGCGGTAATAATACATCGGCATGGCAGACCCTTGCCCCTCGCGGCGCAAGTAAACGCTTTTGACCGTGCACTCAATGCCGGATATCTTTCCAATCCCCTCGCCGGGCGCAAGAAACTGCGCCTCCGGAAATGCGAGAAATTCCTCCGCGCGCGCCCCAAACAGGGCAATCGCCTTTTCCCGCAGCTCCTCTTTTGACGCGGCAAAGAGGGCATTTGGAAATTCGTCCGCCGTATTGCCTGCGAGGACGGCTGCCGGAACGTGGCGGCCCTCCCGAAAGAGCAGCAGGGGATCTCCCACGCAAAAACGCCCGTCCAGCACGGGAAACATGCGCGGGTTTCCATTGGCGTACTGGGCATACTTCTGGCTTAGGACTTTTGCGTCCAATGCCCGCGCCTCCGCGAGGGTCGAGACGCCCAGAAACGCGAAAAAGCGCCTGCCGTTTTCTTCCGCCTCTTGTAAGGGCGTGGGCGCCCCCACCTCGGACTGCCCGTAAGGGTCGCGAATCATGGCGCTCATCACCACGGCTTTTTGGAACAGCCCCGCGTTGTCCATGCACGTCAGCTGGCTAAGGACGCTGCCACCCCCCGCGGACTGGCCGGCGATGGTGACATTTGCGGGGTCGCCCCCGAATGCCGCGATATTTCTCGCCACCCAGCGGATGGCCGCCTGCTGGTCGAGGCTCCCGAAATTGGCGGGCGCGTCCGGCTGCGCGTCGGATAACTCCGGGTGCGCCAAAAAACCGAACACGTTCAGGCGGTAATTCACCGTCACGACGACCACCGAACGGCGGGCGAGCCGCTCGCCGTCAAACTCCATCTCGGAGGGGTATCCCCACTGCAGGCCGCCGCCAAAAAACCAAACCAGCACGGGCAGCCGCTCGCCCGCGTCCTTTGCGCCCGTCCAGACATTGAGGTAAAGGCAGTCCTCGGACATGGGCACGTCCGGGTCCACATGCCACTCGCGGTTATAGAGATTGTCCCCGATGCCAGGCACGTCCTGCACCGATATGGGCGCAAAACGGCTGCAGTCGCGCACGCCTTCCCAGCTTGCGGCCTCCATGGGCGCCCTCCAGCGGTTTTCCCCAACAGGCGGGGCCGCAAACGGAATCCCCTTAAACGCGGTGACGCGCGGGTCTGCGGCCTCAATGCCGCGCACCCAGCCTTTGTCTGTCCTTGCAACCCGTATCATACGCCCACCCCTCCTCTTGCGATATACCACTTCCCCTATGGCGCGGGTTTTGCCTCTCCCTTTGCATCTCCCACTTTGAAAATCCCTATGCCACTTTGGAGAACCATATGCCACTTCCCAATGGCGCAGGTTTTGCCTCTCCCTTAGCATCCCCCACTTTGGAGATCAGGATGCAATTTGGCGTGTCCACCTGTATCGGGCGCCCCTTTTGGATGAGCAGCCCCTGGTCGTAATGAATCGTGAAAAACCGGATCTCGTTCGACTCGTGGTTGAGCGTCACCAAAGTGCGCTCGTCGGGGAATACGTCGATGTCCTTGGGGTATTTCCCGCTGATGGGCAGGGCGAGGATGCGCGTCAAGGTGCCCTTCTCCTGGTCAATGGAAAAAATGCACACGCTGTTGTCGCCCGCCGTGGAGCTGTAGAGGTATTTCCCGCTCGGGGAGACGCGCAGGCCGGAGCTCGCGCAGCCGTTTTCCTGCTCGTCCATCATGCTGTCCACGCGCTGGATCAGCTCAAACTCAGGGATTTTCCCGCTCCCGTCGTAGGCGTACACCAGGATTTCGTTGCTCAGCTCGCAATTGACATAGCAAAACCGCCCGTCCTTGCCAAAGCGGATGAGACGCGGCCCGGACTCTAGGTCGCAGCGCACCACGTCGAGCAGTTTTAGTTTTCCGCTCGTGGGATGCACCTGGTAAATGTTGATGTGGTCGATCCCGCTGTCCACCACGCACAAAAACTTCCCGTCCGGCGTCGGCATCACGCAGCTGATGTGCGGGCGGAAATTTCGCTCGGCCACGCTAAAGATGCTCTTGTGGAAAATGCCGTCGAGGACTCTCCCCAGGCGGCCGTCTCTGTGCGTGTGCACCACGGTCACCTTTCCATCGTGGTATCCCGCCACAAAGAGAAACTTCCCCCGCTGGTCGGTGGAGAGGAAACACCCGCGCATCCCGTCGATCCCCACTTTGTTGATGGGGGTGAGATCGCCCGTCTGCTGGTCGATGCCCAGCACCTCCACCCCCTCGTCCGCGATGGAGTACAGATATTTCCCATTTGTGGACTTCGTCACGTGCGAGGCGTTGTTCACGGGAACGACCGCGCGCTCCGCCATATACCCATTCTCGACATCCAGGTCGTACACATGTATGCCCACGCTGCTCCCATGCGTGTAAGTGCCGACGTATGCCACATATTTTTCTTTTTCCATATGCTTTTAACCCTCTTCCAAAAGAAACGCGCGCAAGAACGCCAATGCCTTGGCCACGGCCCCCTCGCGGATTTTCGCGCGGTTTCCGTTGAAGTGGAACTCCTGCGCCCTGCTCTTTCCATTGTAGGAACAGGCAATGTAGACGAGCCCGACAGGCTTGCCCTCCACGGCGTCCGGCCCCGCGATGCCCGTCAGGGAGACGCAGACGTCCGCGCCCGTGATGAACGCCCCGTTTTTTGCCATTTCCTTTGCCGTCTTTTCGCTGACCGCGCCATACTCTTTGAGGGTGCTTTTTTTCACGTCCAGGATCTTGCGCTTCGCGCGGTTGCTATATGTGACAAATCCCTGCCGGAGCACGTCGGACGCCCCTGGCACGCCCGTCAGGCGCGCGCACAGAAGCCCGCCCGTCAAAGACTCCGCGGTCGTCAAGGTCAGGCCGCGGCCGCGCAAGAGCGACAGCACCGCCTGCTCCAGCGTCACTTCCTCGTCACAGGTGTAGACGTGGTCGCCGAAACGTTCCTTCAATTCCTTCACGACGGGGCGCAGCAGCTTTTTTGCCTCTTTTTCGTCTTTTGCGCGCGCGGTCACCCGCAAGTGGACCTCGCCCGTCTTTGCGTAGGGGGCAATCGTGGGATTGCCCTGCCGGTCGATGAGATCCCGGATGCGCTCCTCCGCCGCGCTCTCCCCGATGCCGCACAGCTTGACCATCGCGGAGACGATCGCCTGCGGGCATTTTTCCTTAAGGCGGGGCGCGACGCTTGCTTCAAACATCGGAATCATCTCCCCCGGCGGCCCTGGCAGCAGGACGACCGTTTTGCCGTCCGCCTCCAGATAGATGCCGGGCGCCGTGCCATTTTCATTTTCCAGGGCGATCGCGCCCTCAGGCACCAGGGCTTGCTTCCAATTGCTTTCCGGGATCTTTTGCGCGCCCAATTTTTTGAAATATTGCGCAATGTGCGCCTTGGCAGCCTCGTCGGGGACAAGCGTTTTCCCGAGCGCGCGCGCCACCGTCTCTTTCGTGAGGTCGTCCTGCGTCGGCCCCAAGCCGCCCGTCAAAAGAACCACGTCGGACCTGCCAAGCGCAAGGCGAAACGCCTCCTCTAAGCGCGCGCCATTGTCCCCCACCACGCTTTGGCGGTACATGGACAACCCCAGCAGGGCGCATTTTTCAGCCAGGTAAGCCGCGTTGGTATTGACAATATTGCCAAGAAGAAGTTCCGTGCCGACCGATAGCAATTCCACAACCATGATGTTTGGCCCTCCCCGTCAAGATTGCATTTTGAGCACCGCTTTGTTTTTCCAGATATATTCCGCCAGCGAGACGACCGTCAAGACGAGCGCCGCCCAGATGAAAATCTGCTCAAGGACGCGAAAAATGGGCGCGTAGGCGCCAAAATCGCCAATCAGCAAAATCACCATGCACATCTGCGCCACGGTCTTGCACTTGCCCCACCAGCCGGCCGCGATGACGATGCCGTTGTCCGCGGCGATCAGGCGAAACCCGCTGATGGCAAACTCGCGGCTGATGATGACGATCACCATCCACGCGGGGAGCCTGCCCAGGGAAACCAGGCAGATCATGGCCGCACTCACGAGCAGCTTGTCCGCCAACGGGTCCATAAATTTCCCAAAATTGGTCACCAAATGGCGGGATCTCGCCAGGTACCCGTCCAGGGCGTCCGTCAGGCTCGCCACCACAAAAATGGCAAGGGCCGCAAATCTCCAGGACGCAACATGGTACTGATACATGCAAAATACAAAGGGCACAATCAAAATCATGCGAAAAACGGTCAGTTTATTCGGTAAATTCATCTTCCAGCTCTCCTACCAAATCATACTCCAGCGCGCCAGTGACGCGCGCGCGCACAAAATCCCCGCTCACAAGCCGCGCGTCTGTTTCGAGAAACAGATACCCGTCGACGTGCGGGGCATCCGCGTAAGTGCGGGCGACGTAGACTTCCTCCTCGGGGAGGTACCCCTCCACCATGGCGGTCAGCGTCCGGCCAATCATCGCCTCGTTGTTTTTGCGGGAAACCTCCTGCTGCGCGAGCATCAGCGCATCCTTTCGCGCCTCTTTGATCTCCTCTGGGATCTGCCCTGGCATTTCGGCGGCCGGCGTGCCCTCTTCCTGCGAGTAGGCAAACACCCCCAGGCGCGCGAACGCCATCTCCTTGACAAATTCCACCAGTGCCTCGTGATCCTCTTGCGTCTCCCCCGGAAAACCCGTGATGAGCGTCGTGCGCAGCACAATGTCCGGAATCTGCTCCCGCAGCCCGCGCACGATACCCGCCAGCTGCGCGCGCGTGGCGTGCCGCCCCATACGCCTCAAAATGCGGTCGCTGGCATGTTGGATGGGCAAGTCGAGATAGTGGCAGATTTTCGCTTCCCTTCGCATCGTGTCGAGAAGCTCTCCATAGATCTCCTCCGGATAGCAATATAGGATGCGAATCCAGCAGAGCTTTTGTATCTCGCAGAGTTTTTGCAGCAAGACGTGCAATCGCTTTTCCCCATAGAGGTCGATCCCATAGAGGGTGGTCTCCTGCGCCACCAAAATCAGCTCCCGCACCCCGCCATCCGCCAATTCCCGCGCCTCGGCGACCAGTTTTTCCATGGGGACGCTGCGGTAGCGGCCGCGCACTTTGGGGATGATGCAATAGGTGCAATGCTTGTCGCACCCCTCCGCAATTTTCAAATAGGCATAATGCCCGCCCGTCGTCACCAGGCGTTTCCCCGCCTCAGGATCGTCCGGAACAAGGCGGTCGATGTCCGCAAATTTCCTGACTTTTTCCCCTCCAAGCGCCAACTCCACGGCCTGCAGGATGGCATCCCCTGCCGTCGTGCCGACAATGGCGTCCACCTCCGGAATCTCCGTGAGGACCTCTTCCTTGTAGCGCTGCGCCATGCACCCCGCGACGATCAGGGCACGGCAGCGCCCCTCCTTTCGGAGCTGCGCCATTTCAAGAATCGTCTCGACGCTCTCCTCTTTGGCCTCGTTGATGAAGCAGCACGTGTTGACCACGATGACATCCGCCTCGTCCTCATCGTCCGTTATCCGATACCCCGCCTTTGCGAGCCTGCCGATCATATGCTCGGAATCCACCAGGTTTTTGTCACACCCAAGCGACACAAACAGCACGTTCATGACTGGCCACCATCCGCTTGCACGTCTGTTTTCCCTGCACGCCCTTGCGCATCTGTTTTCCCCACGCGTCCTTGCGCGTCCGATGCGGGAACGGGCATGGCCGCGTCTTTTGAGGCAGGCGTGATGGACGTTTCCTGCCAAGCGGCCTCCCCGTCGTCAAAGACGGCATCCTCGGCTTTTCGGAGGTCAAACTTCGCCGCCTGGCGGTTGATTTTGTTGATGTGCCGCAAAAACAGGCCGATCCAGAAAATGCCGAGCAAATTGCCCACGCCGTCCACGATGAGGGAGACCCCGATGAGAATCGTGACCATGGAAAGTTCCTCAAATGGGTTGGCGACCAGCAGTGCTCCAAGAATAAACAACGCCAGGGCGAAAATCAGCATCAGGTACCAGTGCCCCGATCCGATGCGCCGCAAATCCAGGGCGTGCTGCAGCTTGACGATGCATCCCAAGAACGCCACGATCCCCAGCGCAAACGGAATGATCTCCAGCACATACTCCGTTTTCAGCAAGGTATAGACACCTGTCGCGATTCCCACGACCCCAATCACCATGTCCGCCTGCATCACACTCTGCCCGCGGTCTTTGACGAAATACAAAATGAGATGCGTCCCGCCCAAAATCAGCATCCCCACCCCAAAGACGTAGCAAAACGTGCGCGTGGAGAGGTCCGGCCAGAGCAGCAGCATGATGCCGAGCACGATATAGGCCGCGGACAGCACACAAAAACTTTTCTTCACTTCTCTTACTTGCCCCATAGCGCCCCTCCAAATGCTCAGGCATCCGCATCGGCCGCAAGGGAATCCGCGTCCTTCGTTTCCCCTTCCGCGTCAGTTCCCTCTGCGCCATCTTCCTCGGCGGTCTCGGCGGCGTCGGCGGTGTCTTCCGCTTCGCCCACCACAGATGTTTCGGCGATGTCTCCCGCTTCAGCCTCCTCTGCAGTCTCGGCAATGTCTCCCGCTTCGGCATCTCCGGCAGTCTCGGTAGTGCCTTCCGCTTTGGCATCTCCGGCAGTCTCGGCAGTGTCATCCGCTTCTCTCTCCTCGGCAGTCTCGGCAGTGTCTTCCGCTTCGCTCTCCTCGGCAGTCTCGGCAGTGCCTTCCGCTTCGGCATCTTCGGCGGTCTCGGCGGCACCGTCATCCTCCGACGCGGACTGCTCTCCATGCGCGGCCTCATGCGCCTGGCGCTCCCGCTCGATTTCTTCCGGCTCCAAGAATGCCTCCATCGGCTCTAGCACAGCCTCCTCCGATTCCATGCCCTCGATATCCGACACATCCTGCGGAGGACCCGGCACAATCTTGATCAGCCCTTTGCTCAGCTCGTCCACCGCAATGCTCAGAGGCTTGTCAATGGGCGGCCTCGACAGCGGCCTTCTGCCATCGATCAGCTGGCGCGCGCGCTTTGCAGTCGCAAGCACGATGGAATACCGGCTGTTGATCGCCATATCCTCATCCTGCACGTCCGCATTGATCGCTTTGATGAGTTCCGCATAAGATGGATGTAACATAAAAATTCCTCCTATCCTTTTCATCGCATAATGTTGACACGAGCGTCAAACCTTTTGACACCCTGGCATCCTGTTACCGGAAGGAAGCATGGAAATCTTCCTGTAACGCTTTTATGAATGGCTTGCAGCGCGAGACCCGGTTGTGCTCACTTTGGATGATGGCGTGCACCTCGCGCACACATGTTTCCAGCTCGTCATTGACGACGAGATAATCATATCGCTCCATGTATGCCGTTTCCTCCGCGGCACGCGCCAGTCGGCGCTCCACGGCTTGCCGTGTCTCCGTTCCGCGCATTTCTAAACGCTGGCGCAGCGTTTTGGCATCCGGCGGGGCAATGAACAAAAGCAGCGCGCCCGGAAATTTTTCCCGAATCTCCAACGCCCCCTGCATCTCGATTTCCAAGATGACATCCCTGCCTTCCGCGAGCTGCCGCGCGACGTAGTCTTTTGGCGTGCCATAAAAATTGCCCACGTATTGCGCGTACTCGAGCAAATCTCCCGCCGCAATCATCGCCTCAAACGCTTCCCGCGTCTTGAAAAAATAATGCACCCCTTCCATTTCCCCCTGCCGCGGCTCCCGCGTAGTCGCCGAGACAGAGAGCGCATAATTGTCAAATTGCTGGCGCAACCGGGCAACAACAGACCCCTTGCCCGTACCCGCAAAACCGGAAATCACCACCAGGATTCCCTCACGTTTTTTGTGTTCCATCGGTCTCCTCCCCGTCCTTAGGCGCGTCGTGCTACACTCCATCCTCGAGATATGCACCTTCTGGCGCGTCCTGCTACGCTCCATCCTCAAGATATTTATGCATCTTCTGGCGCGTCCTGCTACGCTCCATCCTCAAGATATTTATGCATCTTCTGGGGCGTCCTGCTACGCATCATCCTCGGAATACAGATCTCCCCGCGCCTCCTGCGTGCAACCGTCGTCGAGGTCCTCCGCTTCTGTTGCACGATGCGCGCATTCTGAGGTCCGCGCGCCTTCCCACAACGGTTGGAATCGCTTCACCAAAGTGTCCGGCTGCAGTGCGGAAAGTACAATCACGTCCGATTCCGTGAAAATGACCGATTTCGTGCGCCTCCCTTGCGTGGCGTCAACTACCTTCCCGATTTGTCTGGCATTTTGCACCATGCGTTTGACAGGCGCGCCGTCCGGCGTGACGACGGCAATCACCTTGTCTGTATTTACCACGTTGCCAAAGCCAATATTCATCAAACGTCCCAATCCACAGCCCACCTATTCTATGTTTTGTATCTGTTCCCGCACTTTTTCGATCTCGGTCTTTAGGTTGATCGCCAGGTTGGAGGTCTCGAGGTCGTTTGCCTTTGAGAGAATGGTATTTGCCTCGCGGTTCATCTCCTGGGCAATAAAATCCAGCTTTCTTCCAATCGCCCCGCCCTTTTCAAGCTCGCGGCGCATGCCCTCGATGTGGCTTGCAAGCCGCACCGTCTCCTCGTCCGTGCAAATTTTGTCTGCAAACAATACAATCTCTGTCGCAAGGCGGCTCTCCTCGATTTGGGTATCCCCCAAGATCTCGCGCACTTTTTCCCCGAGCCTCTCGCGATATGCGTCGAGAATCTGGGGGGAACGCTCCTCTACCGCCGCCACGTCCCGCTGCATCCCCTGCAGTTTTTCCACGATATTCGATCGGAGTACCTCGCCCTCCCGTATGCGGCTCTCCTCAAATTGGCGGCAAGCGTCACTTAAGGCAAGCGACAGAAGCTCCCACGTTTCCTCCTCATCGACGGCCTGCTCCTCCATGGTCAGCACCTCCGGGCAAGCCCCCAACGTGGAAACCCCAATGTCATCCGGCAAAGAGAAGCGCTCGGCCATCTGACGGTAATGTGCCAGGTACTCGGAAGCCAAGTTCTCATTATATTTCAGCGTGCGGTTTTGCTCTGTCAAATCCTCACAAGTGATATAGACATCGACTTTCCCGCGCTGTATGTGTTCTTTTAAGAAAGTGCGGACGGAAGCCTCAAAAAAGTTGAACTTTTTGGGCAACTTCACGCCCACGTCAAAATAGCGGTGGTTGACGGCTTTCATCTCTACCGTAAACTTTCGACTTCCGCGCTGGCGCTCGCCGCGCCCGAA
>CAYVVW010000056.1:0-12347 GCA_964455335.1 uncultured Marvinbryantia sp. | reverse complement strand
GTGCATCAAAAAATCTGGCATTATTGTATCCCAACCGAATCGGATCGTCAAGATGTTGCAACCCGATGTTTGTATCGTAAACGACAATGCGAAAATCGTTTTGTCGTTTGCGATATGATGACACGCGCGTCACCTGGCATGACGTTGGGACGCGCAAAACACCGAAAAGCAGCCATTTTCGCGGAAAATGAGCGGATTTTTGGAAAGGAGTGTTTCATGGAATCTGTGGAAATCGAGCGCAAGTTTCTCGTTGGCGAGGTGCCGGGTCCATTGTCCGCATACCCCTGCCACACGATTGAGCAAGCATATCTTTGCACGGACCCCGTCGTGCGCGTCCGCCGGCAGGACGGCACGTATTCCCTTACTTACAAGGGGCGCGGCCTCATGGCGCGGGAAGAGTACAACCTCGCGCTTACCAAAGATGCATATGAGCATTTGAAACAAAAAGCGGATGGCAACATCATCGCGAAAAAGCGCTATGTCATTCCCCTCCCCGATGGGCTGAAAGCCGAGCTGGACGTGTTTTTGCCGCCTTTTGCGCCTTTGGTCCTGGCGGAAGTCGAATTTCCCGACATGGCGTCTGCAGACGCATTCTCGCCACCCGCCTGGTTTCGCCAGGAAGTCACCTATGACAAGCGTTACCAGAACAGCTTCCTGAGCAAGGTGGCTTTTTGACGGGAGGGGGTTAGGAAGTTGAGGGGAATATGATTACCACATTAGGGGAAAAACTACGGCTGCTGCGCCATAGCAGACAATATACGCAACAACAGCTCAGCAACCACTTGCATCTGGAGCGGGCAGCCTACGCGAATTACGAAAACGGGAGGCGCAGCCCCTCCTACCAGCACATCGCGCGCATTGCGGATTATTACAAAGTACCCGCGGATTATCTCATCCGCGACGACTACGACGGCGATCCCTGCCACAAGCCCTGCCTTGTGGAGCGGGACTGCGGCAGCGCCTGGCAGGACTTCTGCCTGCTAGATGCGAACGACCAGGGACACATCGCGGACTACTTGCGCTACCTGCGCTCCTTGCGTTCTTGCGCAAAAGCCCAGGGGCACGCGCAAGGCACGCGTTAGGCTTGCGGCATTTGCCGCGCGCCCAGGCATCCTCTTTTCGCCGCCCGCCTTTTTGCGGCCGGCGGGAAACCTTGCCCGGGCGCGGCACAGATGCAAAAAGCCGACACCTGCCCGGATGTGGCCGCATACGCGAACATCTGTCCGACACCCAAATCATCTGTCTGAATCCGCTCTCTCTTTCTCGAAAATCTATGATGCCCCGCAAGCGTCAGTCATGTAAGAAATCCCCACTAGCGTCAGCCCGTGCGCGGGCGCCGTCTCCCCCGCTAGACATCGGTCGCGCGCCGCGAGGATGTCCGGCACATGCCTCGGATCCCAGTACCCCGTGCCGACGCGCAGCAGCGTTCCCGTGATGATGCGCACCATATGGTACAAAAACCCATTCCCGCGTATGCGCACCGTCACCAAATCCCCCTCTTTTTCCACGTCGAGCGCGTAAATGGTGCGCACGGTATTTTCCACGTCCGGTTTTTTCGTGCAAAAGCTCCGAAAGTCATGCTCCCCCACCAGGTGCGCAGCCGCCTCCCGCATGGCACCGACATCCAGCGGCACATAAAAAAACAGGGTCGAAAGCCTTTGCGTCGGGTCAGGGAAGCGGCGGTTTAGGATGCGGTACACATACGTCTTTTCCGACTTGCAAAACCTGGGGTGAAAGTCGGGCGCGACCGCGCGGGAGTCCTGGACACGGATGTCCTCTGGCAGGCGCGCGTTGAGCGCATACGCCATCTTTTCCGCCGGCATCCTTGCCGCTGTGTCAAACACGGCCACGTTCCCCAGCGCGTGCACCCCCGCGTCCGTGCGGCTTGCGCCCATGACCTTTACAGGCTCGCCGAGCAAATCCTGCAGGCTCTTTGCAAGCACCTGCTCAATGGTGACGGCATTTGGCTGAATCTGCCAGCCGCCATAATTCGTGCCGTCGTATGCGACAGTCAGTTTCACGCGCTTTGTCATGCCAAAAACCCCGCCAATGTCTTTGCCCCATACATGGCAAGCAAGTAACCCGCAAGCGCCGCGTAAGCGATGGCATCCCCCTTTTGGTAGCGCAGCGGGCGCATCTTTGTGCGCCCCTCCCCGCCGAAATACCCGCGCGCCTCCATGGCAATCGCCAGGTCATTCGCGCGCCGGAACGCGGAGACAAACAACGGAACCAAAAGCGGGATCATGTTTTTCGCCTTTTGGAGGAAATTGCCGCTCTCAAAATCGGCGCCCCTGGCCATTTGCGCCTTCATGATCTTGTCCGTCTCCTCAATCAATATGGGGATAAAGCGCAGCGCAATCGAGAGAATCATGGCCATTTCGTGCACGGGCACATGGATCCGGTTGAGGGGGGCAAGCGCCGTTTCCATCCCATCCGTCAGGCGGTTGGGCGTCGTCGTCAGCGTCATAATGGAAGACCCGATGATCAAAAAGACCAGGCGCAGAGCCATAAAAACGGCCGTGCGCACCCCCTCTTGCGTGATGGTCAGCTTCCAGATATGCACAAGCGGCGTGCCGGGCGTCAAAAACAAGTTAAATCCCACGGTGATCAAAAGCAAAACGATCACGGACTTTAAGCCCCGCACCATAAACGAAAATGGCACGCGCGATGCCCTGATGACAGATGCCAAAAACAGGGCGGAAACCCCATAGGCCGCATAAGAGCGAAATAAGAACAAGGACAGAATAAAGACCAGCGTCCCCGCGAGCTTCGTGCGCGGGTCCAGGCGGTGGATCACAGAGTCCACCGGGTAGTATTGCCCGATTGTGATGTCTCGTAGCATGCGGGTTTCCTTCCTCTTGCAGAATGTCTTTGCGTCTCGCAGGGTGCCTTTCGCCTTGCAGGATGCCTTTCACCTTGCAGGGTGCCTTTGCATCTTGCGGGATGCCTTTGCTTTGCAGGGTGCCCTTCGCCTTGCAGTGCGCCTTTCGCCTTGCAGTGCGCCTTTCGCCTTGCAGAGTGCCTTCTCCTTGCAAGGTGCCCTTGCCACTCGCAGGGTGCCTTTGCCCCTTGCAGGTGCCTTTGCGCCTCGCAGGATGTCTTTGCGTCATGTCGGCGCAGCCTTTGCGTGTGCCAAAATCGCCGCAACCGCCTCCTCGACCGTCGTCACGCCGGTGTCCACGCCGATGCCGCGATCCTTTAAGGCTTGCATGACATAGGTCACCTGCGGCGCCGCGAGCCCCATCTGCTCCAGCTCCAGGTGGTGGGCAAACACGTTGCGCGGCGTGTCGTCAAAGCGCACCCGCCCCTTTTCCATCACGATCAGCCGGCCGACGTATTTTGCGATGTCCTCCATGCTGTGGGAGACCAAAATGACAGTGATCCCGCGCTGGGCGTGAAGCTCTGCGATCTGATCCAGGATCTCGTCCCTGCCGTGGGGGTCCAGTCCTGCCGTCGGCTCGTCTAAGATCAGCACCTCGGGGCGCATCGCCAAAATGCCCGCGATGGCCGCCCGCCTTTTTTGCCCGCCCGACAAGTCAAACGGCGACTTATGGTAATCCTCCTCCGCAAGCCCCACCTGACGCAAGGCCTCGCGGGCGCGCCCCTCGATCTCGTCCTTGGAAAGCCCGAGGTTCTTTGGCCCGTAGCAGACATCCGAAAAGACATCCACCTCAAACAACTGGTACTCCGGATATTGGAACACGAGACCGACACGGCTGCGCAGCGCGCGCAAGGGGTAGCCATCCTGGCAGATGTCCTCCCCATTGTAATAGATGTGGCCGCCAGTCGCGCGCAGCAGCCCGTTTAGGTGCTGCGCCAGGGTGGATTTCCCCGAACCGGTGTGGCCGATGACGCCCAAAAACTGGCCGTCCGGCAACTCCAGGCAAATGTCGTCCAACGCCTGCTTTTCAAAGGCTGTCCCTGGGCTATAGCGGTAGTCTAAATGCTCGATGCGTATCGCCATACGGTTCCCCATCCCTATCTCGATAGTTGCTGCTCCAAAACGTCCGCCAGCTCCGCGACCGTGAGGACGCCCTCAGGGATCTCCAGACCCGCCCTGCGAAGCTCATAGGCGAGCAGCGTCACCTGCGGCACGTCGAGCAAATGTTCCCTTAAGTCGCCCACGCGGGAAAAAACCTCGCGCGGCGTGCCCTGCAGCCAGACTTTCCCCTTGTCCATCACCAGCACGCGGTCGGCCTCGATCGCCTCTTCCATGTAGTGCGTGATGAGGATCACGGTGACCTGTTTCTCTTTATTTAAGCGCATGGCAGCCTTTAGGACCTCTTTTCTTCCCTCGGGGTCCAGCATGGCCGTCGGCTCGTCAAGGACAATGCACTTTGGCTCCATCGCCATGACCCCCGCAATGGCGACGCGCTGCTTTTGGCCGCCTGAGAGGTGATTGGGCGAGTGGGAGCGGTACTCCCACATCCCGACCGCGCGCAGGCCGCCCTCGACGCGCGCCTCGATCTCGGCTGAGGGGATGCCCATGTTTTCCGGTCCGAACGCCACGTCCTCATCGACCACCGTGCCGATGATCTGGTTGTCCGGATTTTGAAAAACCATGCCCACGCATTGGCGCACGGACTTTAGCACCTCGTCCGCCCGGGTATTTTTCCCATCCACCCACACATCGCCCTGCGACGGGAGCAAGATGGCATTGAGGTGTTTCGCGAGCGTCGATTTCCCGGAGCCATTGTGCCCCAAGATGGCGATGAACTGACCGGGGGCGACGTCCAGGTCCACCCCGTCCACCGCGCGGTACGTCTCCCGCACCGTGCCGTCCTCGCCAATCTTTTGGTAATCGTGCGCCAGCTTCCTCGCTTTGATGATGTCCATAATTTTCCGTCTCCCGTCAGCGGTTGCCGAGAAAGGCAAGATGCCGCATTTGCCCTTTCAATGTCTCCGTGAGGTCCTCCCCCAGCAGGCGCCATTGCCAATTGTTCCCCAAAGTGGAGGGGAAATTCATCCGCGCCTCCTTGCCAAGCCCCAGGTAGTCCTGCATCGGGATGATGCAAAGATCCGCCGCGCTCAGCATCGCATAGCGGATAAACTCCCAATGCGCCTCCGCCCGCGGGGGCATTTTTTTCCGATGCAAATATTCCCGCACGACCGCAAGCGTCTCCTGCGAAAGCCCGTCATACCACTGGCGCAGCGTCTCATTGTCGTGCGTGCCCGTGTAAACCACGCAATTATTCGCATAATTATGCGGCAGATACGCATTCTTTGGGTCGCCGTCAAAGGCAAACTCCAGCACGCGCATATTGGGATAGCCGCTGTCGCGCACCAACTGGCGCACCGTGTCCGTCATCGTGCCCAGATCCTCGGCGATGATGTCCTTTTTCCCAAGGCGGCGCTCCAGCGCGCGAAAGAGATCCATCCCCGGGCCTTTTTCCCAGTGCCCGCCGACGGCATCCGCATCCCCAAAGGGAATCGCATAGTATTCGTCAAATCCACGGAAGTGGTCGATGCGCACCACGTCATAGAGCTTGTAGCAATGCTCCATGCGCCTGCCCCACCAGTCATAGCCCTGGCTTTTGTGGACAGGCCACGCGTAGAGGGGGTTGCCCCACAGCTGGCCCGTGGCGGAAAACCCGTCCGGCGGACAGCCCGCGACAGCCTTTGGAAGCCGCGCGTCATCCAATTGGAACAAATGGGGATGCGCCCAGACATCCGCGCTGTCCATCGCCACGTAAATCGGGATGTCGCCGATGATGCGCACACCGTTTTCGTTGGCATAGGCCTTGAGTTTTTCCCAATGCGCAAAAAATTTGTATTGCAAAAACTCATAGAACTCGATATCGTCGGCACACGCCTCATAATAATAATCAATGGCGTTGCCCCAGCGCATCCTGATGTCCTCGGCCCAATTTACCCAGGAAACCCCGCCAAAACGCTCCTTGACCGCCATAAAAAGGGCATAATCCTTAAGCCACGACTGGTTTTCCTCGACAAATGCCAAAAATGCCTTGTCCGCGGACGCGCCGCTTCTGCCGTGCGCCTTCCTTAACAACTGAAAACGCTTTTTGTAGAGCTTTCCATAATCCACGCGGCGCGGATCCGCCCCGCAGTCCGCCCGCTTGCACTCCTGGTGGTTCAAAAGCCCCTCCTCAACGAGCGCCTCCAGGTCAATAAAATAGGGATTGCCCGCAAACGTAGAAAAAGACTGGTACGGCGAATCGCCATACCCCGTCGGCCCTAAGGGGAGCATCTGCCAATAACGCTGCCCCGCCTCCCTTAAAAAATCCACAAAATCATATGCGCTCTTTGAAAACATGCCAATCCCATATGGGGATGGGATGCTGCTCACCGGCAGCAACACGCCGCTTGCCCTCTCCATCGGACCTAAAACCTCCTCCTAATTTTACTCAGTCCACGCGGCGGCGATCCACCAGCCTTGCGAGGAACATCCCCACCATCTGGATGATCTGCGCAAGGACGACCAGCAGCACCACCGTCGCGATCAGCACGTGCGGCTGCCAGCGGTAATAGCCGTAGCGCACCGCAATATCCCCAAGTCCCCCGCCCCCGCAGGCCCCCGCCATCGCCGAGTAACCGAGGATGGTATTGGTGGCGATCGTGGCATTGAGAATGAGGGACGTGCGCGCCTCCGTGAGGAGGACTTTTGTCACAATCGTCCAATTCCCCGCGCCCATGCTCTGCGCGGCCTCGATGACCCCGTGATCCACCTCTTTTAGGGAGGACTCCACCATGCGGGCGATGTAGGGCGCGGCCGCAATGGTCAAAGGCACGATCGTCGCCGTCGCGCCGTAGCTTTTCCCCAGCAAAAATCGCGTGAACGGCTGCAGCAAGATCAGCAAAATCAAAAATGGGATGCTGCGGAAAATATTGGAAATCATGTCAAAAAACTTGTAGACAACGGGGTTTGGGCGGATGCCGCCCTTGCCCGTGACGGTCAGCGCGATGCCCATCGGCAGCCCGAGCACATACCCGAAAAACACGGATAAAAAGACCATCCAGAGCGTTCCGCCGATCCCCTCCAGAATCATTTCTATCTCTTTAGGGCTCAACATAATCGACCAACTCCTCCACTGCCAAATGGGCATTTTGCAAATATGTAATCATCTTTCGGCCCAGCTTTTCGTCCTCCGGAAGCTGCAAAACCATCTCCCCTTTTGCCACGCCGTCGAGGTCGCGCGTGTTTGCGTACAAAATATTCACCGGCGCCTGAAATGCCATCACCATATTGGCGATGACCGGCTCATACGAGGAATTTTCGGAAAAGACGATGCGCACGCAATGCCTGCCCTTCATCTCCGCCACCTTCTCGTACCCTTGGTAAATCAGGCGTTTCGCCTCGTGCGACTTTGGCGCAAGGAAAATGTCCTCCACCCGCCCATACTCCACAAGCCGCCCCTGATCCAGGATCGCCACGTGGGTGCAAATCTCCTGCACCACCGACATCTCGTGCGTGATCACCACGATGGTGATGCCAAACTTGCGGTTGATTTCCTTTAACAGCTGGAGAATCGATTTTGTCGTCTGCGGGTCTAACGCGCTTGTCGCCTCGTCGCAGAGCAAAATCTTTGGGTCAGACGCCAGCACCCGGGCGATGGCCACGCGCTGCTTTTGCCCGCCGGAGAGCTGGGCGGGGTAGGACTTCGCCTTTTCCCCCAGGCCGACGATCTCCAAATACTCCATGGCCTTTTCCCGCGCCGCGCGCTTTTTCATGCCCGCGATTTGCAAAGGAAAGCAGACATTGTCGATCACGCTCTTTTGCATCAGCAAGTTGAAATGCTGGAAAATCATGCCGATGTCCTCGCGTTCGCGGCGCAATTCCTTTTCCGAAAGGGCTGACAAATCCTTCCCGTCCACATAGACTTTCCCGGACGTCGGCCGCTCCAGAAAATTGAGGCAGCGCACCAGCGTGCTCTTGCCCGCGCCGGACATCCCGATGATCCCGTAAATATCCCCTTTTTGAATATCCAAGGACACGTCGCTTACGGCGTGGATGTCCATGTCCTTTTGCTTAAACTCTTTTTTCAAATGATCCATGCGGATGATCGGTTCCATGATAACCCCCAAGTCATTTCCTTTTTGCGCGCACTGTGCGCAACCCTCGGAACAGTATATAACAAATCTCGCCAGCTTGCAAGCACATCTTGCCAGCGGCCGCTGTAGCCAGTCTTGCCAGAGGCCACCGTAGCCAGTGCCAGCCAGTGTCAGCCAGCGCCAACGGTCACTGTAGCCAGCACCAGCCGCTACTGTAGCCAGACATGGCGAAAGCCACCCTGATACCGGATCGTGACGGGTGGCTTTTGCTGTCTAACCTTTGCCAACCACCTTGTGGGCGGCTGTTCCTTCTGCGTCTTACGATCGCAAACGACGAAAGCGAAAGTCGTTTTGCCGTTTGCGATCGTACACCATGTCCGCGGTTTTGCAAGAAAACCTTGTTTACTCGGCCTCGGTTGCTGCCTCGGAAGCCGCTTCCTCTGCCTCCGCGCTCTCCTCGAACGGGATGACCGCGCCGTCATAGGTGTCGTTGATGAATTGCTTGATTTCGTCGGATTTCAGAACTTCCACCAGTGCCTGGATGCCCTCGTTTTCCTCATTCCCCTCTTTGACGGCAATGATGTTGACGTAGGTCTTTGCCGCTTCCGAATCGGACGCCTCGTAGGCGATGGAGTCCTTTGCCACCGAAAAGCCGGCCTGCAGGGCGTAGTTGCCATTGAGCACGACGAGCGCGGCCTCGGATGTGTAATTGGACACCTGCGCCGCCTCGAGTTCGAGGATTTCCACTTCCACCACATATTCCTCGATGTCATTGACCGTGGCGGTAAGCCCTGCGCCCTCGGCCAGTTTCAAAATGCCATTGTCCTGCAAAAGGAGCAGCGCGCGCGCCTCATTCGTCGTGTCGTTCGGAACCGCGATAACATCGCCCGCCTCCAGCTCGTCGAGACTCGCCTTGGTGCCCGGGTAAATGCCAAACGGCTCATAATGGATGCCGCCCGCATTGACCAGATGCGTGCCCTGCTCCTCGTTGAACTCGTCGAGGTAGGGGATGTGCTGGAAATAGTTCGCGTCGATCTCGCCGCTCTCCACCACCAGGTTTGGCTGGACGTAATCGGTGAACTCCGTCACTTCCAGGGTAAAGCCCTTCTCCTCCAAAAGCGGCTTCGCCGCCTCCAGGATTTCCGCGTGCGGGGTGGGGGATGCCGCCACCGTGATCACATTCTCCTCAGCCCCGGCCGGTGCCGCAAGGGAGAGCGCAAGGGTTGCCGCCGCCAAAGTTGCCGTAAATTTTTTCATATTCTTTTCCTCCTCTTCTCATACCTACTTTACCAATAGGCGATGTATGATTACCAATCATAACCGAAACCCCGCCCGCTTGTCAACCCCTTTTGAAAAAATTTTTGCTCCAAATGGCGAAAAGTAAATAGCGAAACAACTGGCGATGCCCGCTCACCTGGCTCTGCATTTCTCCGGCTCTGGGTAGTCCGAACCAAACGTCTCCACCGTCATGTGCCGAATCTTTTGCTCGGCAAGCGGGCGGTCCTGGTAGTCCGTCGCCTCTTGCGCGATGCGATCCACCACGTCCATCCCCTTTGTCACTTTCCCAAACGCCGCATAGGCGCCGTCTAAGTGGGGCGAAGTCTTGTGCATGATAAAAAACTGCGAGCCAGCCGAATCCGGGTGCATCGCGCGCGCCATCGAGAGGACGCCCTCCGTGTGCTTCAGGTCGTTGGGAAACCCATTTTGCGCAAACTCGCCCCGAATGCTGTAGCCAGGGCCGCCCGTGCCCTTCCCCTCGGGGCAGCCGCCCTGAATCATAAACCCGTCGATGACGCGGTGAAACGTCAGCCCGTCATAAAATCCCTTTTGCACCAGGCTGATGAAATTGTTGACGCTGTTCGGCGCCACCTCCGGATAGAGTTCCGCCTCTATCACTTCCCCACTTTCCATTGTAATCGTAACGACTGGATGCTTCTCCATGCTTCTCCTCCTCTGTGCAATGCACTACATATATGTGTATGATGTTGCGGTAAAAAAATGCCTCACGGATTGTTTCGTGCATTTGGCACGATGTTTCATCGTGCCCTTCTCCACCGACAGGCATATCAGTACTCCTCGGTTTCCGGGTCAGGCCACGCCTGCTCCTCGTCCTCCTCATCCGTAGGCCGCCAGGCCTGCCCGAACGCCGTATCGCGAAACAGCGCCGCCAGGCCCGTGATCTGCTTCAGGCGCAGGATCTCGTCCATCTCCATCCCCAGGTGCTTCGAAATCCAGGCATCCGAGCGCCCGAGGTCGTGCAGCTCTTTTACGATGTTGCTCATCAAGTCCACGTCGTGGCTGCCGCGCGCGCGGTTGTGGCGGATGGTGCTGGCCATGCGCTGGTCGATGGGCTTGTCGATCACCGACACCGGAAGCATCCCCTGTTCCCGCTCGTAGATGTCCGGGTACTCCAGCAAAATCCGGTAGCGGTGAAAGCCGTCCACGATGATGTATGTGTCCGTCACCTTGTGGTAATAGCAGACAATCGGCATCGTATACCCATCCGCCTTGACACTCTCGTAGAGCAGCCGCATCTCGGGGGGCGCGACCCTGTTTGGGTTGTATGTGTTCGGCTTGATCTTGTCCACCGGAACGCGGATCACATGATAGACCGGGCTTTCAAACGTCATATTCCATCTCCTCCACACTCTTGTATTTTTCGCGGATGACATCCACCCTCCGCTGCTGCTCCCTGGTCAGCCCAAATCCCATGAATCGGCAAGTATGGTCATTTTTCAAAATGCAATAGCACATCCGCTTCCAGCTCGGGATGTCCTTCGTGGAGTGGATGTCGTCCGTGTGATCCGGAATCTCCCCCAAAAAAACGACCCGTGTCTTTTTGCTCAGCGTGTAATTGGAAACCCCATTCCTGCGGATCTTGTACCCATGCTCCTCCAGCTCCCGAATGGACTCCTCGCTTAACCCCCCGCCCGTGTTGTGCCAAAACTCAATCGATGTGTGAAATTTTTTGGTATAATTGCTGCGCAGCCCGGGCGGCAGCGTGTCGAGCAAAAACAAGGTGTAAGACCGCCACGTGTGCCCCTTTGGCAACGTAATGTTGCGGTACCCCATGGCCTTTGTCCTGCCGTAAATGCTGGCAAAATTCGCGCCTTGCACGCGCCCGACCAGCTTCACCCAGACGTCCGGGTCGATCACGCGGTACAAATTGAGGGCATCCTTGGAATAATCGTTGAATGGGGATGCCACGCGCATCTGCGACACCTTCAGCCCCGCCATATAATAAAGGTCATACAACCGGTTGTATGGGTAATGGAACAGATAATTTGCGTGCCACACATCCTCCGAAGACCAGTCGTACATCGGCGACGCCATCCAGACATCCTTGAACGTCTTGCTGATCCAGCACTGCTGCTTGTAGCCATATTTTTTGTTTAAGAAGCCGCTGTACCTTTGCAGCGACTCGTCCGCGCGCATGCCGAGCAGGCACACCGTCTTTTTGTTGCCGTGCGCCATGCGGTACCAGCGGCCAAACTGCCTCGCGAGATCCTCCTGGTGCATCTTGTAATGGTACGTCGTGATCGGATTGTTCTCCAGATTGATCACATATTCTTTTTGCGGCATGGGGCGCACCCACAGTTCCTTTTTGTTGTCGTCCCATGGGTACCAGTACATCTCGTAGCTGCTCAGTGCCGTGCGCGTGGCCATGGGCAGGCAGACCCAATACGGCTCCACGTCCTCCTTGACGCGCGCAAAAGTCTGCTCCACATACTCGCTCGTCACCGTATATTGCGCCTCAAAGTCCTGGTGAAACACCCCGATGCGTTTCTGCGGGTAATACTTCTTTTGGAAGTCCAAGGTCAGGTTCAGCAAAAGCCCGCTGTCCTTCCCGCCCGAAAACGAGACGTAGATGTTGTCAAACTCTTCAAACAAAAACTTGAGGCGCTCCTGCAACGCCTCAAACACATTCTCTTGCAAATACTCACGCTTCATATTCTCACCACCGAACATAACTTACCACAAATTTGGGAAAAGTGCAACTGGTATATCATACATATGACAAGGATGTGATGGAATGGCCATCGTCAAATTCAAAAATCAATCTGGCATTACTTATGCCTACGAATCCATTTCACAATGGGATCCGGAGAAAAAGCAAGCACGCCCAACCCGGAAGTATCTCGGGCGTGTCGACCCGGACACAGGGGAAATCATCCCAACCACAGGCAGACGGGGACTCCCCAAAAAATCGCAGGGGCCTGCCCTTCCAGCCAAGGACGCAACAGACAGGCTGCTGAACTTGAAGCCCTGCAACAGGAAAACCGCAGGCTCACGCAAGAAAACACAGCGCTCTCCACTAGGAACGCGGAGCTGGAGGC
>CAYVVW010000055.1:0-12722 GCA_964455335.1 uncultured Marvinbryantia sp. | reverse complement strand
CGTAGACAGCGAAGCACGAAACAATCCGTAAGGCATCTTTTTACCGCAGTATCATCGTATGGCTACCTCATGGAAATCCATTCCATTTTTTCTGCTGAATGAGCCTATCCTCGACGATTCTCACGTTCACAGGCCTCACCGTGAGATTCCCGCCGCCCCTCACGGCATACCATTTCCCCTTTTCCAGTTTTATTCTCTCCGACATGCCATGCGTGAGATACCCAATCACATAGGACTTCCCTGTTTCCATATCGGTAAATTCCACATCTGTGTCCGCATCGCCGCGCACGTGCACAGTGCCATTGACAGGCTGTATCTGCTCGGTTTTGCGCGCAGGATCGCCTGATTCACTGGAGAGTTTGAAGGTATGCGCCTTCTGGAAACGACCCACAATCAAAATGGAAAAAACAAGCAACACGGCGAGCAGCACGACAATCGCGAGGAAGGCAGCTGGCTTCTTTTTCAGTTTCTTCATATTCACAGGGCCTCCCAAAAATTCCGGCTGACTCAAGGATAGAGCGCGCGGATGGCATTGCAGACGGCCAGCACCATCACGCCCACGTCCGCGAAGATGGCGACCCACATATTGGCGATCCCAAACGCGCCGAGCGCGAGGCAAACCACCTTGATGCCGATGGCAAATACGATGTTTTCGTACAGGATGCGCATGCACTTGCGCGCGATGCGCATCGCCCTGGCAATCTTTGCGGGATCGTCGTCCATCAGGACGATGTCCGCCGCCTCAATGGCCGCGTCCGACCCCAGGGCGCCCATGGCGATGCCGATGTCCGCCCGCGACAGCACGGGCGCGTCGTTGATGCCATCCCCCACAAAGGCGAGCGTCGTATTTTGGCGTTTTTGCGCGAGCAATGCCTCCACTTTGGAGACCTTATCCTGCGGCAGAAGCCCCGCGTAGACCTCCGAAATCGGAAGCTCCCCCGCCACCTGGCGCGCGACATTTTGTGCATCCCCCGTGAGCATCACCAGGCGCGACACCCCTGCCTTTTTGAGATCGGAGAGCGCTTCCCGGGCGTTTGGCTTGACCACGTCCGCAATCACGATGTGCCCGGCATAGGCGCCGTCGATCGCCACGTACACGGCCGTGCCCGCCGCGCGGGATTCCTGAAAAGAGACACACAAGCGCTCCATCAGCTTGCCATTTCCCACAGCCACCGTTTTTCCGTCCACGGATGCCACGACGCCATTTCCGCTGAACTCCGCGACATCCCCGACCCGCGCGGCGTCCAGGCGCGCCTTGCAGGCGCTGCGCAGGCTTTTGCCAATCGGGTGCGTGCTGTGCATCTCCGAGAGCGCGGCATATTCCAAAAGCAGATCCCGCGACAGGTCCGTGGGGTAGACGCCCGTCACCTCAAACACGCCTTTTGTCAGCGTTCCTGTCTTGTCAAAAACGACGCAATCCGTCTTTGCGAGAGCCTCCAGGTAATTGGATCCCTTGATCAGGATGCCCTCCTTGCCCGCTCCCCCGATTCCCGCAAAAAAGCCCAAGGGAATACTGATCACGAGCGCGCAGGGACAGCTGATGACCAGGAATGTCAGCGCGCGCATCACCCAGGTGGACCAGTCTGGCGAAAGCCCCATCAGGACAAGGCGCACAATCGGCGGCAATACTGCCAAGGCAAGGGCGCCCAGGCAGACGGCCGGGGTATAATACCTGGCAAACCGCGTGATGAACTGCTCGGTCCTGGCTTTTTTGGAGCTGGCATTTTCCACCAAATCGAGAATCTTCGATGCCGTGGACTCCCCAAATTCCTTTGTGGTGCGGATGTGGATCAGGCCGCTTAAGTTGATGCTGCCGCTTAGGACGGTGTCGCCCACGCCGGCCTCGCGCGGCAGGCTCTCCCCCGTCAGTGCGCTCATGTTGAGGGTGGTTTCCCCTTCCGTGATCTGCGCGTCGATGGGGATGCGCTCCCCAGGCCGAACCACCAGGATGGTCCCGATGGGCACGTCCGCGGGATGCACCTGCACCAGCTCCCCGTTTTGCTCCACGTTTGCGGAATCGGGGCGGATGTCCATCAGATCCGAGATGCTGCGCCGGCTCTTCCCGACGGCATAACTCTGGAACAGCTCCCCAATCTGGTAAAAGAGCATGACCGCCACGCCCTCTGCGTATTCCCCGAGCAGAATCGCCCCCACGGTGGCAATGGCCATCAAAAAGTTTTCGTCAAAAATTTGCCCATGGGCAATGTTCCTGCACGCTTTTAAGAGAATGTCATACCCGACAATCCCATAAGGGATCAGGTAGAGAACCAGGCGCAGCCACCCCTCTGCCCGCAAAAGGCCGGGCAGCAGCGCCAAAACGGCCGCCAGCACAATGCGCGCAAGCATCTTTTTTTGTTTTTTCGTCACGACGCACACCCCCAGACACGCAAGTTCCCGCCATGCGATGTTCTATCGTGCACGGCAACTGTATCTGCCATTTGCGATAGATTTTTCGCCATGGATGGGCTTTCAGACACTTCCCCACACCGGCGCGCGTCAGAGGTATATTTCGCAGTCTGCGTCTACCCGCTTGCAGCTTTTTTGCACGGATCGCATCACGGCCGCCGGATCGTGCCCCTCCGCAAACTCCACATGCATTTTCAGGGTCATGAAATTGACCGTGACATCTCGCACTCCGGCAGTCTTTTTCGCGGCCTCTTCCATTTTGTTGGCGCAATTCGCGCAGTCCACGTCAATCTTGTATGTCTTTTTCATAGCTGGTTCCCCTTTTCTTTGATGATTTGAACAATTGTTCATGTGTTTGTTTTAAAATACCACAAACTGCTCCCAAAGTCAAGGGAAAAGAACGCTGCCGCAAAAAGATGCCAGGGCGCGCGCAAAAGTTACGCCCCGAGAAACTCCTGCGCGTCCACAGCTCTCCCGTCCCGCCAGATGCGCTCCAGGTCATAAAACAGGCGGTTTTCCACGTCAAAGACATGCACAATGAGGTCGCCGTAGTCCAATAAGACCCAATTTGCCGTCCGGTACCCTTCCACCTGGCGGCACGCGTGTCCGGCCTTTTCGAGCGCCTCCTCCACGTTGTCCACCAGTGCCTGCACCTGGTTTTTGTTGGCACCGCTTGCAATCACAAACGCGTCCGCGAGCACCGACACTTCCGTGATGTCGATCACCTTGATGTCCTGCGCCTTCTTTTCGTCGAGCGCGGCCACCGTGAGCCTTACCATTTCCTTTGTCCTGGTATCCATATGCTTTCCCCCGTTCACTCCAAAACTTGTTCCTTATAATAGGCATATGCCTGCAAAGTCATGCTGTCAATCCGCTTTTGCGCGCCGCCGAGGTAGGCGAGCGTGTCGGAAAGAATCTTAAAAAGCGTCAAATCCAAGTCCTGAAAGGCCATCTTGCGCACGTCGCCCAAGTCGGCGGCCTTGCTGCGCATCGGCTCAATATAGTCCGCAATGAAAATGATTTTGTCCAAGTCCGCCATGCCGGGCTTGCCCGTCGTGTGGCAGGCGATGGCGGAGAGGATGCCCTCGTCCCTGACGCCATACTTCTCCCGCGCCAGGTACGCGCCGACTTTCGCGTGCAGCAGGTAAGGGCTTTGCTCCTCCGCCTGCGAGATCGCGATGTGGTTTTTTTTGCAAATCTGGATCTTCTTCTCGTCGGAGACGCACTTTGCGCAATCGTGCAAAAGCCCGGCCACCATCGCGCGCCCCAGGTCCTCCCCGTGGCGCATGGCGAGGCATGCCGCCGTGTACATGACGCCGAGGGTGTGCTCATAGCGCGCGCCGTCCATCTGCTTTTTCAGGACTTTTTTCATGTGTGCGATATCATAGTCCATCTGATCTGGCTCCCCTGTCTTTGGCTTCGCCCATCGCCCCACTGACATGCGGGCATGTCGTGGGATTTGGGCAGCGTCAACCCCCGCTCCCATAGAGCCGGTGCTCCCGCAAATACTCCAGCACGGGCTGCGAAAGGAAGTATTTTAGGGAACGCCCCTCTGCCGCAAAGGCGCGCAGCGCGCGCGAGGAAATGTCCATGCGCGGCACGGAAAGTTTTTCGGCTTTTGCGCCATAGGCAGCCCGCAGGCGCTCCATTTCCCGCTCCAGCCGGCGTTCTCCCACGTGGTCGCGCTTTGCCACCACAAGGGTCGCGAGCCGCGCGATTTCCCCCGGGTCTTTCCAGGTCTCAAACGAGAGCAGGGAATCCGCCCCCATAATGAAAAAAAACTCCGTTCCGGGATATTCCCCGTGCAGGCGCGCAAGCGTCTCCTTTGTGTAACACGCGCCCTCCCTGCGTGCCTCCGCGAGGGAAAGCGCAAAGTGCGGGTTGTCCGCGATCGCCAGCTCCACCATGCGGACGCGCTGCGAAAGCGTGGCGCCCCCCGCACGGTCCGGCTTGTGCGGCGGGTTCCCGGATGGCAAAAACAGCACGCGATCCAGGGAAAACTGCCCATAGGCGGCCTCCCCCAGTATGAGGTGCCCCACATGGATGGGGTCAAACGTCCCGCCCATGATGCCGATTCTTCTGTTTCCCATGTCAGGCCTCCTCGTGCGTCAGCGTGGGAGCAGTATTTGCTTTTTGGAATCCCTGCCCTCCTTGTAGGCCACAATGGTCCTCCCGATCACTTGCACGATCTCGCACCGCGTGCGCTCCGACAATGTCCGCGCGATCTGCCCAGCCTCTTCCGGGCAGTTTTGCAAAATGCGGATTTTCACGAGTTCGCGCGCCTCCAGCGCCTCCCGCACCGACTCCGTCACTTCCGGGGTCAGGCTGGATTTGCCGATTTGACAAACCGGCTCCTGCTGCATCGCCAGGCTCTTGAGATAGGCCCTTTGCTTACTTGTCATCTTCTTTTTCCTCACTTGTAGTAGTCAAACGCCAACCCGTACATGCGCACCGTGTCGCCCTCCTCGATGCCCGCCTTTTCCAACGCGTCCAAAATGCCATTGTCCGCGAGGAACTTTTGGAAAAAGAGAAATCCCTTTTCGGAGTCCAGGTTGGTATACCCCAGCATTTTCTCGATCCGCGGGCCTTCCACCAGGTAGGTGCGCGGCTCCGTGTCCGACTTGGTGACGGTATAGGGGAGCGTGACAGCCTCCAGCATCTCGTCCGGGAAATATTCCTGCGCAAACACCACAGGCTCTGCCGGCAGCGTGTCCAAAAGCGCGCGGACGGCATACAAAAGCTCCTTCAGCCCCTTTCCCGTGACGGCGGAGATCGGGTAGACCGGCGTGCCCTGCGGCGCAAATGCCGCGCGCAGCCGCCCGACGGGGTCGTCCTCCCCATAGATGGCGTCCGTCTTATTTGCCGCAATCACTTGCGGGCGGGACGCAAGGTCTGGGTTGTACGCGCAAAGCTCCGCGTTGATTTTGCGAACGTCGTCCACGGGGTCGCGCCCTTCCGTGGACGCGGCGTCCACCAGGTGTATCAGCACGCGCGTGCGCTCGATGTGGCGCAAAAACGCGTGCCCTAAGCCCGCGCCGTTCGATGCGCCCTCGATGAGGCCGGGAATGTCCGCGACCACAAATCCCCTGCCGTCCAGATCCACCACGCCCAGGTTTGGCGAGAGCGTGGTAAACGGGTAGTTCGCAATCTTTGGCTTCGCGTTTGTCACGTGCGCCAAAAAGGTGGATTTCCCCGCGTTTGGGAAGCCGACCAGCCCCACGTCCGCGATGAGTTTCAGCTCCAGGGAAACCTCCAGCTCTTTCGCCGGCTTTCCCGGCTGCGCGTACTTTGGCACTTGCATGGTGGCCGTGGCAAAATTCATATTCCCAAGGCCGCCCCGCCCGCCTTTTAAGATCACCTGCCGCAGGTTGTCTCCCGACAGATCGGCGATGACTTTCCCGCTCGCGGCCTCGCGGATCACGGTCCCTTCCGGCACTTTGAGCACCAGGTCCTTGCCGTTTGCGCCATGCCTGCGCTGCTTTTGCCCGTCCTCCCCCGCGCCCGCCGAAAACTTCCGCTTGTGCCGGTAGGGGGCAAGCGTCGTCATGCCCTTGTCGACCGCAAAGATGACATCGCCGCCCTTGCCGCCATCCCCGCCGTCCGGCCCGCCCGCCGGCACGTAGATTTCCCGGCGGAAGCTCACATGGCCATCCCCGCCTTTTCCCGATCGCAGGATGATTTTCGCACTGTCCGCAAACATATACTGGCCTCTCTTTCCTTTTTGGGAAAAAAGGCTTCAAATCGTGAGATTTGAAGCCCTTTTCGTCATTCTGCTATCGGAAGGACGGAAACCTGTTTCTTGTCCCGCCCAAGCCTCTGGAAGCGCACGATGCCGTCGGCCTTTGCGAACAGCGTGTCGTCGCCGCCGCGCCCCACGTTCAGGCCGGGGTGGATCTTCGTGCCGCGCTGCCGGTAAAGAATGTTGCCGGCCTTTACGAACTGACCGTCCGCGCGCTTTGCCCCAAGCCGTTTCGACTCGGAATCCCTGCCGTTTTTCGTAGAACCAACGCCCTTTTTGTGCGCAAAAATCTGGAGATTCATCCTCAACATTACTTATTCCTCCTCGTATGTCAGTGTCAGGTACTTTCTCCCATAGGCCTCTTGGACCTGGGCAAGCCCCAGTACCATGGAGTCCAGCAAAAGCGCAGCCGCGCAAGAGGGCGCGCCCGAAAGGAAAAAGCGCACATACCCCTCCCTGCTCTCGCTATGGCAGGCGTCTTTGGCAAGAAGCTCCACGGAATTTGCCGCGTTCACCACAAGCGCGGATACAGCGGCGCACACAATGTCCGCGCCCGCCTTGGCATAACCCGCGTGCCCTTCGCACACGAAACCGCGCCAGATGCCAGAGCGCCTATAAACCGTGACCCGAATCATTTCCCAACCAGAATCTTGTCAATCTTGACTTGCGTAAACAGCTGCCTGTGGCCGTTTTTCTTGTGGTAGCCAGATTTTCTCTTGTACTTGTACACGATCACCTTGCGCCCCTTGCCGTTCTTGACAACCGTCGCCGTCACGGCCGCGCCGGAAACATCCGCGCCAACCTTCAGGCCGCTGTCGCCGGAAACGGCGAGCACTTGGTCGAACGTAACGGTCTCCCCCGCTTCCGCACCCAGCTTTTCCACCCGGATGACATCGCCCTCGGAAACCTTGTACTGCTTTCCACCAGTTGCAATAATTGCGTACATATGGCACCTCCCATAAATTTACTCGCTAAATACGGTGGACTTGCGTCACTTCAACCTCTTTAAGCGGCATACAAGAGCCATTCTACCACAACCCACGCCCCGCCGTCAATCTGTTTCGCGCCTTTTTCCCGCACTTTTTGCGATTTTAGCGATTTTTACAATTTTTTTACACTTTTTCACCGGTTTTCTCCGCCAGCGTTTTTTGCACGCGCTTGCGGGTCACCTCCACAAGCCCCAGCTTGGTCATGTCAATCACGCACGCCTTTACGGGGTCATTTTTCAGATCCGCGTCGAGCGCGCGCATCAGGGATCGGTTCTGCTCCTCTGCCTGCATATTGATGAAATCAATGAGGATGATGCCGGAGAGGTTGCGCAGGCGCAGCTGCCGCGCGATCTCGTGCGCCGCTTCCAGGTTGACCTGGTAAAAAAAGTCCTCATGCTTCCCGCGCTCGCATTTTCCCGTGTTGACATCGATCACCGTGAGGGCCTCCGTCTCCTGGATGACCAGGTACGCCCCGGATTTTAGCCAGACGCGCTCCCTTTTGGCCTCTTCAAAGGCCTGCTCCACGGCGTAGCGCTTCGCGAGCGGGAGCAATGCGTCCTGGTAAAACGAGAGCTTTTTCAGCGCGGAAGGGACCGTCTCTTGCAAGTAATCGCGCATCTGCCGGTAAAGCCCCGCGTCGTCCGTCAGGATCTGCCCGTACTCCCCGTCATAAATGTCGCGGATGCGCAAAAGCCACTGCGGGGGGCTTTGGAACAGGCAGCTCCTGCACGGGCTGTGCGGCGCTTTTTTGCAAATGGACTCATAAATGCCGCGCAGCCGCGCGGCCTCGCGGTGCAACTCCTCTTTTTCCACGCCCGCGGCGTTGGTGCGCACGATCCACCCAAACCTGGGATCCGAGAGATCGCCCGCCATTTCCAGCAGATCCTGGCGCGTCTCGGGGGGCAGCTTTGACGATGCCGCGATCCGCTTTTGCGCCGTTGTCAGAACCAGAAAGCGCCCCGGCAAGGCGAGGTCGGACGTGACGGTGGGCGCCTTGGACTTTGTGCCTTCCCGCGCCACCTGCACAAGCAGTTCGTCGCCGGCCATAAGGCGGTCGGGCGACGCGCGGCGCACAAAAATGGGGTCCTTGCTTTCCTTGAGGGAATAGTAGCACATGACCCCATCCCCGACCTCGACGAAGGCGGCGTTGATGTTG
Source organism: uncultured Marvinbryantia sp. (assembly GCA_964455335.1). Lineage (GTDB taxonomy): Bacteria > Bacillota > Clostridia > Lachnospirales > Lachnospiraceae > Marvinbryantia. The sequence continues at coordinate 4,432 of CAYVVW010000055.1, read as the reverse complement.
CGGGAAATGCTGGCCACCCTGCCGACATAGATATTCCCGAGCAAAGACTTCCCGCCGTCCTCCTCAAAGGCAAGCTCCACCGGCCGCCGCCCGTCAAACAGCGCCGCCACGACCCCGTCCTGATAATGTGTGACAATCAACTTACGGTCCAATGTCTTTCCCCAATTCTTCCAGTGAGATCAGGCTGTCGCCCGACCTGGCATAGAGTTCCTTTCGGTGCGTCTGCGCAATCCCGCGAAAATCGCCGTGCCCCAAAAATTGCAAAAACGCGCCGAGAACCACCTCCGGCCGCAGGTTTGCCCGGCTCCCCGCGGCAAGCGTCAGGTCCAGGCACCCCTCCCCCGCGCCCATCTGGTAAATCAAGGGGCGGATGTCCGCCGTGCGCGCCTTTTCCTTTTCCCCCATGGCGGCCAGGATCTGCCCCGCATCGCAAAAACGCGCGACTTCCGATGGAGTCGGGGCGGGCAGGCCCTTTGCCCATATCTCATAGCGCGCCGCGCTGACCAGCGTCATGCAATTGGACGCGCGCCCCTCAGGGATCTCGCGAAAACTCTGGACATCGACCCCCTCTACCATCACGCGGTTGAGCCGCTCGACCGCCTCCTCTGATGGAACCTTTTTGCGAAGCGCGATGTCCAGGTATTCCGCCTCGCTCGTCGCGCCAATCCCGAGCGGCAGGGCAAACGACATGACCATGTGCGGAGAAAACCCCTCGGTAAAGGCGACATCGATCCCTGCCCTGCGCATCGCTTTTTGGAAAAAACGCATGAGATCCAGGTGCCCGACATAGCGCATCGCGCCGTATTTGGCAAATTTAACCCTTGCCTTCAATGCACACCCCTCCCCCATAGCGCGCCGCGCCGCAGTGCGCGCACTCCTTCCGGCAATGGCTCGTCACGATTCCCTGCCTTGCGCGCTCCCACTCTTTTTGCAAAAACGCCTTTCCGACCCCGACTTGCAAGAAATCCCACGGCAGGATTTCCTCCACGTCCCTTTCGCGCACGGTGTAAAAATCAGGGTCAATGCCCGCGTCCGCGAAAGCCTTTTCCCAGGCATCCAGGCGAAACTCCTCAGACCAGGCGTCAAAGCGCGCGCCATTTTCATACGCGCGGCGCACCACTTCCCCGACCCGCCTGTCGCCCCGCGCGAGCACGCCCTCCAGGACGGCCACGTCCGCCTCGTGCCAATGGTAGCGGATGCTCCTGTGGTTTTTCTTCTCCTTGATCGCGTGGTTCACCGTCCGCGCGGCGCCCAAAAACGCCTCCCTTGACGCCATGCCCGCCCACTGGAACGGCGTAAACGGCTTTGGCACAAAAAACGCGGTGCTGACCGTCACCTGGCACCTCCCCTTGCGCCCGTCTCTTGGCATCTCGTAGTAGGCTTGCGCGATGCGGTCGCTCAACGTCGCGATCGCCTCCCGGTCACTTTCTGTCTCCCCCGGAAGGCCGAGCATAAAATAGAGCTTGACCTTATCCCAGCCGCCCGCGAAGGCTTCCCGCGCGCCGCCTAGGATGTCGTCTTCTGTCAGCCCCTTGTTGATGGCGTCGCGCAGCCTTTGGGAACCCGCCTCGGGCGCAAAGGTCAGGCTGCTTTTTTTCACGTCCTGCACCTTTTGCATCACGTCCAGGGAAAACGCGTCGATGCGCAAAGACGGGAGGGAAATGTTGACCTTTCCCGCCGCGCACACCCCCATCAGGTCCTCCAAAAGCTCCGGAAGCTGTGTGTAATCGCTCGAACTTAAGGAACTCAAGGAGATTTCCTCGTGGCCCGTGTTTTGCAAAAGCTCCCTGGCTGTCTTTTTCAGGAAATCCACGCTGTGCTCCCGCGTTGGGCGGTAGACCATGCCCGCCTGGCAAAATCGGCAGCCGCGGATGCAGCCGCGCTGGATCTCCAAAACGACGCGATCCTGGGTCGCCTTGATAAATGGGACAACGGGGGCTTTCGGGTAGGGCGCACTGTCCAAGTCCACCACGATCTGCTTTTCCACTTTTGCGGGAATCTCCCCCCTTTTGGGGGCAAACGACCGAATCGTCCCGTCCGCGTGGTACGACACCTCATAGAGGGAGGGCGCGTAGATGCCGGGAATCTTTGCAGCGCGCGCCAAAAACTCCTCCCGCGCGGCGCCGCTTTTTTTCCATTCCTTGTAAGCGTCCAGCAAGGCATCATAGACGACTTCCCCATCCCCGATGTAAAAAAGGTCGAAAAAATCGGCCAAAGGCTCCGGGTTGTAGGCGCATGGGCCTCCCCCGATCACAAATGGGCAGCCACTCTGGCGGTCTTTTTGCAAGAGCGGGATCTGGCTTAAGTCCAGCACTTGCAAAATATTGGTGTAGCACATCTCATATTGCAGGGTAATCCCCAGAAAATCAAACGCCGAAATGGGGTCTTGCGACTCCAGGGCAAACAGGGGAATCCGCTTTTCGCGCAAGACGGTCTCCATGTCCTTCCACGGCGCGTAGACGCGCTCGCACCACACATCCGGCCGCCGGTTGAACATTTCATATAAGATCTGAATCCCCAAATGCGACATCCCGATCTCATAGATGTCGGGAAAACACATCGCGAACCGAATCATGCCCTCTTTCGGCGTTTTGCAGACTGCGTTGACCTCGTTGCCGATGTACCTGGCCGGCTTTTCCACCCCGCGCAGACACGCGTCATCCAGTGCAAGTTTTCTCATCTTTTTGCCAGTTCCTCCGTGATGTCATCCCATGTGATGCCGCATTGCGCCATCAGCACCATCATGTGGTACAAAAAGTCGCCGATCTCATACTTGATCTCCGCGGGGTTGGCATTTTTGGCGGCGATGACGATCTCCGTCGCTTCCTCCCCCACTTTTTTGAGAATCAGGTCTGTGCCGTGGTCAAAAAGGTAATTCGTGTATGACCCTTCCTTCGGGTGGCTCTTGCGGTCCAAAATGACGCGCATCACGTCCTCAAACACGGTGTCGCGCCGTTTTTGCAAGGCCTTCATGACCGCGACGTCCTGGTAGAAACAGCTGGCGTGCCCCGTGTGGCAGGCAGGCCCTGTCGGGATCACCTGAGCGAGCAATGCGCCGCCCGCGCAGTCAACGCTCAGCTTGCGCAGCAGCTGGTATTGCCCTGTCTCCTCCCCCGCGACCCGCGCGGCCTTGCGCGCGCGGTCATAGTAGGTCATCTTTCCCGTGAGAAGCGTCGCGCGGTAGGCCTCCTCGTCCATGTGCCCCATCATCAGCACGTCAAAATGGTAAAAGTCCTGCACAATGACCGGAACCAGCCCGTCCGCGTCTTTCTTGAAATCGGAAAACGCGTAGTCGCTCTCAAAACAGCCCACCGCGATGCCGCTTCGCACAAGCTGCGCGCGCAGGGCGCCCAAGTCCGCCTCGGGGTCTGAGATCGCGCGCCCGGAAATCCCTGCGACGCGGCCGTGGCGCATCAGCGCCTCCAGGCGTTCCGCCTCGATGCCGCCCACGAAGGGAATCGTGGGGATCGGCATGTGCGTGACCGACTCATACACATGGCGGCTATCCCCAAAGAGCAGCGCGAATGACACGAGGTCCTGCAAATCGTCCGTCCTGTCGGCGCGCGACGGGAAATCCCAAATGCAGACCGCCAGCCGTTCCTTCCCAAACCGCTTGGACGCGTCCTTTAACATCCGCACGTTCTCCTCTTTGGACATATTCAAAAAGACGACCGCGCACCCCGCATAGAGCAGCTTTTTCACATCGTCCATGCCATTGATGTGCCCGCCGCCGATCACGGGAATATGGACGCTGCCCGCGATCTCGCGGATCAGGGCCAGGTTCTGCCCATGCTCCCCCTCATTCGTGGAAAGGTCAAACACCACCAGCCCGTCCGCGCCTTTTCTTTCATACTCCCGCGCCAGGCGGACGGCATCCCCGTCCTCAAACAGCCGCTCGTCACGAAAATTGCGCACGGCCTTCGCGCGCTTCAAAAAAATGTGTGCCAAAAGTTTTTTATTTCTCATCTGCCATCTCCCAAAAAGTGCGGTTGCCGCGAAACAAATCCCAGTCCGTTGCGCTTGCCCAAGCTATTCTGCAGGCATCGCCTGCGGTTCTGAGAGCCATTCCTGAACGGTGGACGCGCTGACCTTGACCGCATTGGCAATATTTTCTACCGTTAGCCCCATTTTCTGGAGTTCACAGGCGGTATCTCTTGCCTGTTCCATTCTGCCTTTTGATATACCTTTTTGTATTCCCTTATTGAACACGCCTGTACTTAAGTTGCACACGTCCAGCACCTCCTTGCTCATTTCCCTTGTCACGCTGATGTGGAACTCGTCCTGCAGCGTGCTCAGTTTCTTCTCATATCCCAGCTCCGTGGAGAACAGCTTGCTCAGCAGACGAATGGCGTCGTCCTTGCTGTTTTCCCCTTTGCTTCCAAGACGCATCACCACGACCGACATCAGGTCGTAGTTCTCTTTTTGCTCGTGG
>CAYVVW010000054.1:0-12738 GCA_964455335.1 uncultured Marvinbryantia sp. | reverse complement strand
CATTTGAACCCGACAATTCCTCGATTTTATCCATGACCGCAGGAAGTAATGCGTCCACAACCACGCTGCCCGTTGTACTGTCCTGCGTTCCGATCTCCTCCCCTTTCGCATACCACTCGTCGAGTGCCATCTGTGTGGCCATGCGCACGTTTTTCGCCTCTAGCATGTACTGCCTGTCTTTTGCCTCGTCGATCCAGCCGAGCAGCTGCGGCACCAGTATCGCAGCAAGAATCGCCAATATGACCAGCACGACGATCAGCTCCACCAGGGTAAATCCCTGCCTGCCTCTTTTTTTCATTTTCTCCTCTTTCACGTTTCTCGCCTCCGCTCCAGACAAAACCCGCACGCCGCCGCATCGCGCCGCTTCGTGCATTTTGTAAACCTTTTTCTCGATTATAGCCCTATTTTTGTAAATATGCAACCATTTTTCTGCGCGGATTCCGGATTCCTCCGATATGTTTTACAAATTCTGTTTTTCTTGTGCTTTTGTTTTGTTCGATTTACGATCCTTTTGCCGATGCCACGCCCTGCCCGCCATTTCCCACGCGGGCAAACATGCGGGCATCGAGCTCGAAATCATCATAAAAGGAGGCAATCAAATGCAGAAAATGCAGACACCACAGGAAACACAAATCAACGCGCCATGCGCCACACCGGCCAGCCAACAAAACGACCCAAGGGCACTACAAGAGACAGCGCGAGATGCAGTGAAAGAGACTCTCCAAGAGACAGTGAGAGATGCAGGGCAAGAGGCAGCGCAGACAAATACAAAAAAGCAAACGCGCAAGGCGCGGAAAAAGCCCGCGCAGGACGGCCGCCTGAAGATGCGGTTTGACCGTTTTGTGGAGATTTATTTGGACGACATGGGCGCGCGGTTAAAGGAAACGACGATGCTCACGAAGCGTTATATTCTCGACTTAAAGATTTTGCCCTATTTCGGGGAAATGGGCATGCACGAAATCACGGCCGCGGATGTGCGCAAATGGCAAAGCGATTTGCTGCGCGAGAACTACTCTGCCACTTACCTAAAAACAATCAACAACCAGCTGGCGGCTATTTTCAATTATGCCGAACGGTTTTACGATTTGGCGGGAAATCCCTGCAAGAAAGCGGGAAGCATCGGGCGGGGAAAAGCCGCGGAAATGGACTTTTGGACGAAAGACGAATATCTGCAATTTTTGGAGGGCGTAAAGGACAATCCCATGTCGCGCATGGCATTTCAGATGCTATTTTGGACGGGGATGCGCATCGGGGAATTGCTGGCGCTCACCCCGCGCGATATCCATTGGAAACAGGCTTCTGTCACGGTCAATAAATCTTACCAGCGCATACATGGAAAAGATGTCATCACGGGAACAAAGACCGCGAAAAGCAACCGCACCCTCACATTGCCCGCATTTTTGCTAGAGGAATTGCGCGCGTACCTGGGCTTACAAGATGGGCAAAACGCCGCGTGGGACGACCCCTCCCTTTTGCCGCAAATGCGCATTTTCCCTGTGCGCAAAAGTTTTCTCACAGAAGAAATGCAGCGCGGCATCCAGCACACGGGGGTCAAGCGCATCCGCCTGCACGATTTGCGCCATTCGCACGCCAGCCTGTTGGTGGACATGAACTTTTCCATCAAGGAAATTGCGGATCGCCTGGGACACGAAAAAGTGGAGACAACCCTAAACACGTATTCGCACCTCTATCCAAACAAGCAGGCGCAACTGGCCGAGCGGCTCAACCTGGAATACCTTGGGGCATAACCCTGGGTCGTTCTTTTTCATGCCGTGGGAAGCCTGCGCATCGCAGGCTTCCTATGCGCGACGCGCCCCTCAGATTCCATACCCTCCAAACAGAGCCGTTAGCCCCGGCTGCATGGTATCCGCGGGGATTTCCCCTGTGTAGGGGTGGCGCATATCCCGCCCGCGCAGTTGCTCGATGCCTTCGCAAAAGGCGATGAGGGTCGAGGTCGGCACTTCGGCCCAATGCCCGCCCGAGAGCGGCTTTGTGGACACCACAACGGCGTCCGGCAGCTGCAAAAACCACAAAAACGAGGCCATGTTGCTGTGAATATAAAAAAGCTCGCCGTCATACAAAATGAGATTCACCTTATTCCCCGGGGCAATCTCTGCAATCGCAGCCTCGATGGCGTCAAAGCGCTCTTTTGCATTTGCCTTGCACAGCATACGCCCCTCCAGGCGATTGACGGCCGAGACAAGATGCAGCAAGATGCGCTCGCTGTCGGTAGAGCCATGTTGCGCGGACACATAGGACTCGAGCGCGTCACTTTGAAAAATCGTGCCATTGTGTATCAAAGTCCAGCACCGCCCGCCCGCGTCAAGCAGGGCAAACGGATGGCAATTTGCGTAGCGCAAAGACCCGACGCTCGCCTTGCGGATGTGCGCCAGAACCAATTTCCCCACGATTGGGTCTGCGAGCCTGTGGCCTAAGTAGGCACTGTCATTTGCGCAAACCGGCTCTTTTTCGATCGAAACGGTGTTGCACGGAAACGTGGCAAGGCCCCATCCATCCGGGTGCATGGGGCTGTGCGAAAAAAATTCTTTGAGCCAGGATGTGGTGTCATATGCCTTTCCTGCGGAAAATCCAAACAGCTCACACATGCGCCCGCCCTACCTCTCGTCCGGTCTTAGGGAATTGAGAAAATCGCGCGCCCTCTGCGTCTTTGGCGCAGCAAAAAATTCCTCCGGCGCGCCCTCTTCCAGGATGCTGCCGCCGTCCATGAAAATGACCCGATGCGCCACGCGCTTGGCAAAATTCATCTCGTGCGTGACAATCACCATCGTCATGCCCTCGGACGCAAGTTTCGTCATGACATCGAGCACCTCGCCGATCATCTCGGGGTCGAGCGCGCTCGTCGGCTCGTCGAACAAAATGGCTTTTGGGTGCATGGCAAGCGCGCGCGCGATGGCCACGCGCTGCTGCTGCCCGCCCGAGAGCTGCGCCGGCACTTTGTGCGCCTGATCCGCCACGCCCACGCGCTCTAACAGGCGCATCGCCTCTTCCTGCGCCTCTTTTTTGGAAATGTGCAGCACATCCCTGGGCGCGACCGTCACGTTGCCCAAAATCGTCTTGTGCGCAAACAAATTAAAAGACTGGAACACCATGCCGATTTCCGATCGGAGCTTTGCGAGCATTTTCCCCTCCTGCGGGAGAATGTCGCCGTCGATGACAATCTCCCCGGAATCGATGGTCTCAAGCCGGTTGATGGTACGGCAAAGCGTCGATTTCCCCGAGCCGGACGGCCCGATGATTACCACCACTTCCCCTTTTTTGACCGACAGGCTGATGTCCTTCAAAACGTGCAAATCCCCAAAATACTTGTCGATGTGACGCAGCTCAATGACAGGTGTCTCCTTGCCTTGCGCGCGCTGTTCCTGTGCCATCACATTCCCTCTCCTTCGTAATTTTTGTTTTATTTCTCTATTTCTCTATTTCTCTATCTCTTTCCGCAAAACTTCTTTCCCTACTTGACAATCTTCTTCTCTTGATTTTTCGCGCTTCCATCGCTATTTCCCTATCTTTCCAAGCCGCGTTCCTGCCATTTCTCATGTATGACAGCCCGCCGCCGATTCCCTCTCTGCCACTGCCTCGCGCAATGTTTCTCTCTATTTTTTTTGAGTTGCGCTGTGACACGCTCACATAAAGTTTTCTCTGCTTTTTCTAAGTTGCGCTGTGACGCGCTCACATAAAGTTTTCTCTGCTTTTTCTGAGTTTCCACTTCTTTAAGACCGCGCCTGCCCGCGTTTTGCGACCCACACGGACAGTTTGTTCAATCCGTAGTTGATGAGGATGTAGATGACCGCCACCACCAGGTAGACCGAGAGCAGCGCGTTGTAATTGCTGATCAGCACTTTGGCGTTTTGCATCAAATCCGCGTAATTGACGACATAGGCAAAGGTGGTGTCCTTTAGCACAATGACCAATTCCGAAATCAGAGCCGGCACCACATAGCGGAATCCCTGCGGAAAAACGATCTTATAAAAAACGCTTGCGGAACGCATCCCCAAAGAGAGCGCCGCCTCGGTTTGCCCCTTTGGCACGGCGAGGACGCCGGAACGCAGCACCTCCGCCACCACGCCGGACGCCGAGATGGCAACGGGCAATGTGATCTTCCAAAACGCGGGCAATTTCAGGCCAAATTGCGGCGCAAGCAAAAAGAAAAAATAGACAAAAAGCAAGGTCGGGATGCCGCGGGTCATTTCCACAAACACCGTTCCGGCAAAGCGCAGGAGTTTGTATTTGCTGATCCTGGCAAGCATCATCAAAAATGCGAGCGCAAACGAGATCACACTCGCCGCCGCTGCCACCTGCAAAGTTCCCAAAAGCCCCCGCCCCAGGAATTTCCAGGTCGTCCATTTTGCAAAAAAGGACCAATACTTTGCGGTGAGCTGGCCCTCCACCCAGAACCGCCGAACCATCAGGGCAATTCCGCAAAAAATGGCCAAAAGCGAGAGCACCGTAAAAAACCGAATACGCCTTTGGGTCTTTGGGCCTGGGCTTTCATAAAGAATGTCCCGTATGGCATACGTTTTCCCACTCATCGCAAAATCCTCACTTTCTTGTCAATCCAGTTGCCGATTTGCCCGATCACGACCGCCGTCGCGCAATAGAGCGCGGCCGAAATGAAAAATGCCGTCACGCCGCCCACCGTGCGGCTGTTGATATATTTCACGATGCCCGTCAGCTCCGTCGGGACGAGCGGCACCTGCGCGCCCAAGGCCGAGGTGAGCATGGTCGCGACGAGCAGATTGGTAATCTGCAGGACACTGGAGCGCAACGCCTGCGGGAGCACCACATTTTTCACAACCTGGAAAAAGGACATGCCCAAGGAACGCGCCGCCTCGATTTGACCGGGACTGATGGTATTGAGGCCCGCCATGAGATATTCGGAAAAAAACGCGGATGGGATAACGGTGATGGTCACCATCACACAGGCAAAATAAGACATCATGATATCCAGATAGGGCAAGGCATACACCAAGAACACAAGAAGCGCCATACCGGGAATGTTGCGAAACACCTGCACATAAAAATCGGCCGCCGCGCGCAGGGGCTTGATGGGAGAAATCCGCATCACCGTCACCACAATGCCGATTGCGGCAGCACACAAAAACGCCAGCGCCGTGAGCTGATACGTCGTCAACAGCGCGGAAAAATACTGATCGCCAAACTCTGACAAGAGTGCTTGTATACTCATTGCTTTTGTACCGTCTTTCACTGCCCCCAAATCCCGGCCGCCCCATAACGGACACGGCCAGGAATCGGGCATTTTTGTTTCTCTTTGTTACTCCAACCCTACTTTCGGCGCTTCCGGCGCTTCGGCAATGCCCGTGCGATCCCCAAGGGATACCTTCCACAGCTCTGCCCATGTGCCCTCGTCCTCCAGCTTCTGCAGGAAATCGTTGACGAACGCAACGCCGTCCGAATCCAGCGGCAGGCCGATGCCGTAGTTGTCCTCCGGACCAAACGTCTCGCCCGCGATCTCATAAATGCCCGGATTTTGCACCAATGCGTTCAGCAGCAAGGTGTAGTCCGTGACATAAGCGTCCACGCGGCCCTGCTCCAGTGCCGTGCGCGCCTCGATGTCCGTGCCAAACTCCTGCACTTCCGCTTCCGGCGCATACTCTTCCAGAATCTCCGGACCGGTGGAGCCTGCCTGCGTCGCCACGACCTTGCCCGCCAGGCTGTCCACGCCCGTGATGTCCGCGTTGCCCGCCTGCACGAGAATCGCCTGCTGCGAGGTATAATACGGGCCTGCGAAGGAAATGACCTCGCGGCGCTCCGGCGTGATGGAATACGTCGCGAACACGGCGTCCACCTGGTCGCTTTGCAAGACTGACTCGCGCGTGCTCGAATCCACCTGCGTCAGCTCATACTTCGTCTCATCCCCGAGGATGTAGCGCGCGAGCAGCTGGTAAAGCCCCGCGTCAAAGCCGCGGATGGTGTCATCCGTCTCGTCATACTGGCTGAACAAAAAAGAGGTTCGCGTGCCGCCGATGCGCAATACACCCGCATCCTTTACGGCAGTCGCCCATGTGCTGGCCGCAATGTCCGCGTCGTCCGCGACTGCCCCGGAGGCCACCAGCGCGTCATACGCCTCCTTGTCCAGTTCCACCGCCGCAACTTCCGTCGCTGCCTCGCTCTCCCCCTCTGCCGCCAGGCATGCGCCCGAAAACAGGGAAGCCGTCAAAGACGCCGCCGTTAGCAGCGCAAGCGATTTGCCTCTTTTGCGCGTCTGAAATTTTTTCATGTGAATCTCCTCTCTGCGGAATCGTCCCGCACCTTGATATTTCGGGCTTTTCGCCCGATGCCAAGAGTATAACCCTTTTTACTTATTATGTCAATAGGTTTTCTAGGTTATTGTTCGATCCCCATGATTTCCTCCACGGGAAGCGACAGGACGATCCCATGCGCCGCGGTATTCAGCCCGCACGCGCGGCTGATTTCCACCATGACGGCGGACTTTTGGGCCTTTGGCACGACGATGAGGGTAAACTCCTGCTCCTCTTGCAGATTGACCCCCAGGTATTGCATCACGTCCTCCATGCCGCGGCGCCGGCCTCTCAGCACCGTGCCACCCTTTGCGCCGCCTTTTTTCGCGGCGGCGACCACATCGTCGCTATACCCATAATTGGTAGCGACCAAAATCATGGAAAATGCCGACTCCTTCTCTCCCATCTTCTCCATCTCTTCCCCCTCCTTTTGCGAAATGGCGTCTTTTCCGTGCGCTTCCAGCAACTTGCGGATGCCGTCCTGCATACCCGTCACCGGTATGGTCACCGCAATGCCATGCCCTTTGCGCTCCAACAGCAACTGATCCGAGAGCGCGCGCAGCGTCTCATGCACCATGCCATGCGGCAAAACGCAAATTGTGATGTGCCGCTTCGTGCCCTGCAGGCCGCACAGGCTTAGAATTTCCGAGTTCGCCGTGCCGTTTCCCCAGCACTGGTAATAGATGGGGAGGCGCATTTTTTCCAAGACTTTGTTCGTCTTTTTTTCCTCTTCCACCCGCGTAATCAAGAGCAGCATTTTCTCGCCAAGGTGTTTTTTTTCAACAATCATCGGTATCCTCCCCGTACTCCAGCACAATGTCATCCGACAGCTCGCCCGCGACGGCCGCGGCGGACGGCTTCGCTTTCCTAGAATAAAGCAGCCCCATGATCTGTATCGCCAAAAGCGGCGTCAGGGCGACCAGCGCCACAATGCCAAACGCGTCCGTCACCACGTTCCCGCCCACCGCCGTGCACGCCCCCATGGCGAGCGGCAGCAAAAACGTGGAGGTCATCGGCCCGCTGGCCACGCCGCCGGAGTCATACGCGATGCCGACAAAAATGGGCGGCACAAAATGGCTGAGAGTCAGGGCAATGGCATACCCGGGGATCAAAATCCAGAAAATATTGAGACCCGTCAGCACGCGCGCCATGGCCAGGCAGACCGCGATGGCCACGCCGGCGGAGAGCGCCAGGTTCATCATTTTGTGAGAAATCGTCCCGCCCGTGATTTCCTCCACCTGGTCATTTAACACTTTGACAGCCGGCTCCGCATCGACAATGTAGTAACCGATGACCAGCCCGACCGGCAGCAAGAGCCACTTCATTTTGCCCCCCGCGAGGCTGCTTCCCAGCAAATTCCCCACGGGCGCGAAGCCCACGTTGACACCGGTCAAAAAGAGCGCCAGTCCAATGAGCGTGTACAAAAAACCGATGGTGATGCGGATCACCTGCCTGTGGTTGTACCTCCTTGTGACCAGCTGGAAAATCACAAACGCGCCAATCACGGGCAACATACTGACAGACACTTCCTTGCTATATTCGGGAAGCGCGCGCAAAAACAGGGCAATCACGTCGTGCGTCGTGGCGACGGGCGCAATCTCCACCGCCTGGTAGAGCGCCTCAGACGGGCGGTAAAAAATGCCGAGCAGCAACACCATCAAAATCGGGCCGATGCTGCAAAGGGCAATCATGCCAAAGCTGTCGCTCGCGCTGTCCTTGCCCGTGCGGTTCGCGGAAAAGCCCACGCCGATGGCCATGATAAAGGGCACCGTCATCGGCCCCGTGGTCACGCCGCCCGCGTCAAATGCCACCGCCGTAAAATCGGCGGGTGCTAAAAAGGCGAGCAAAAACAACAGGATGTAAAAGATCGTGAGCAGGCGGAGCAAAGGAATATGGAACAAAATGCGCAAAATCGCGACCACCGTAAACACGCCAACGCCACATGCCACCGTCCACACAAGGACGTTGTTTGGAATGGACGCGACTTGCTCCGCGAGCACCTGCAAATCCGGCTCCGAAATGGTGATGACGGCGCCGACCGCAAAGCAAATCACGATGGTGAGCGGCAACACTTTATTTTTCACTAACTGGCCGCCGATCCCCTGCCCTAATGGGGTCATCGACACCTCAGCCCCCAGCTGAAAGAAGCCCATGCCCAAAACCAGCAGGAGCGCCCCCACCAAAAACAGGGAAAGCGTGCCGACCTCCATCGGCACAAACGTGACACTCAAAATCAGCACAATGGCGGTAATGGGGAGAACACTGGAAAGGGATTCCCGGATTTTTTCTTTTAATTTCTCATTCATAGGCGGACACACCACTTCCTTTCCGATTTTTCCATATCGCGTTTTCCATGTTGCGCTTTTCCATGTTGCGTTTTCTCATATCGTGTTTTTCCATGTCGCGTTTGCCATGTCGCATTTGCCGAATATTGCGCAAGCCTCCCCTATCCCGCCGATATGCGCGCATTGGACAGCCGAAAAAGGCGCTGCCCAGACGACACGCTTGTTTGAAAACGGCAACAATTCCCATGGGAAAACAAAAAAATATGCGCCATGTGCACGATTGTAACACAAACTGGCGCAAAAAGGAATACTTTTTCTGAAATTTTTACAAAAATTTTCCCAAAAATCTTTGCAAAAAGCTTGCGAAGAGCCTGCACAGTTCTCGCAAAGATCCTGCAAAGCGTTTACAAAGAGCTTGCAAAGATCTTGCGAAAATCCTGCAGAATAAACGTTTGTAAAAAAAGAAACCGCCACGAAAACAAAACGCCCCGCGACGGCCCCTCTTTTTCCATTCTGCCACGCTCGCCCCGTCCTGTCGCTCTTGCGCGCCACATTGCCCGCCTTGCTGCGAAAAATCGCGACACACCGCGGTACGCCCATGTCATCGGGAAAACCACGGGACAACCGCGATACGCCCTTTTCATGATGCCAGGGTAGAAAGCCCTTTCCCACATCATGACTCTGCCCTAGACAGGCCTGGCGAGATGCGTATTTCCCTACTCGGAAAGTGACGCAATCACGTCCTCCAGCTTTTTGCCGGACTGCATGACCGCTTTGTAAAGCTCCTCTTTTTGACTTTCTTCCTTTCTTCCGAGCAACTGTTTTCTCTTCTCTTTTAATTCTTTTAAGTGAGACTCGCACTGGGTAATTTCCGTAGTAAGAATCTCCAACTGTTCCTCGTAAGAAAGGTTCTCCAGTTTTTTGCGTCTTCCAGCCATTTTGTATCCTCCAATCAAAATTTTTCCTTATCTTAACACTGTTTTCCAAAAAACGCAACACCTTTAGGAAAAAAATTCCATATTTTTTGCAACTTTTTAAAATGAGGAATTTATCTCCAGTTCTGGAAAAAGAATTGACAAACGAATTTTTTCTGATGTATAATACAGTCTTGCGAAGCCCCCATTTGCCATGGGGACACAGGTCTTGCCGCATCCGATGCGCGTATGCGGCGCGGCAAACGGCAAAGTCTGAAGAGAATGGAAAGACCGCCGTTTGCCCAATTACGGTGATAAGGAGGTTGCCTATTTATGAAACTGGATTTGACGGACTTGATCTATGCCCTGTCTTTTGCACTGGACAAAGTGGAAGCGTCTCTGTTGGGAATTGATACCGGGCATGGAAAACGTGTGGCGTATCTCTCGTTGCTAATGGCAAAACAGGCGGGCTTTTCAGGGGAAGAATTGCGGGATTTTGTGGGATGTTGCATTTTGCATGACAACGCGCTCACGGAATTTATCTCCGAGGAACTCTCCATCAGCGCGGCGCGGTCTGAACTGCCCATTGCCTCGGCCGATTTGACCGAGGAACAGCGAAAAGACATGACCCAATACCATTGCATCGTGGGCGAAAAAAACATTCGCCTCATCCCTTTTCGCACGGACATCGAAAATATCATTTTGCACCACCACGAGCATGCGGACGGCTCTGGCGCGCTCAAGCAAACCCAAACGCAAACGACCCTGAAGGCGCAGATCCTGCATTTGGCGGACGTGATCGACGTGGGCTACCGGCTGTCGGAAGTGACGCCGGAGATCTACGAAAAAATCCGGAAGCGCGTGCAGGCAAAGTCCGGAAGTCAATTTTCTGAAAAAGCCGTGGACGCGTTCCTAAACGGGGTGTCATATGAGGATTTCGCATTCCTAAAGGACCACGACATTCTCTCGTATTTGCACCAGGAGCTGCTCACCGAGATTTGCGATTATACGGACGCGGAGATTCACAACATCGCCGATTTGTTTGCGACAATCGTCGACTACAAATCCGCATTTACGCAATGCCACTCGCGCGGGGTGGCGGAAAAAGCGGAGGATATGGCGCATTTTTATGGGTTCGACCCCGAAAAAACGACCCGATTTTACTTTGCGGGGGCATTGCACGACATCGGCAAACTGATGATTTCCAACAATATTTTGGAAAAAACGGGCAAGCTGACAGACCACGAATTTACCAAAATGAAGGACCACGCAGCGGCCACCCGCTACATCCTAAGCCAGATCAAGGGCATCCCCGACATCGTGGAATGGGCGTCCAACCACCACGAAAAACTAAATGGAAAAGGATATCCCCAGGGGCTGTCCGCGGAACAATTGAGCTTTGAGGAGCGCCTGATGGCATGTGTCGACATCTACCAGGCACTGACAGAACCCCGCCCCTACAAAGACGGATTCCCCCACGAAAAAGCCATCGCCATTATGGAGGAAATGGTGCAGCGCGGGGAAATCGACGGCGACATCGTGCGCGACATGGACACTGCCATGGGGCACGCGACGGTACAGACCGCGTAAAAAAATCCCCCGCCTGGTTTTGTCCAAGCGGGGGTTCTTCCTATACAGCCGTACAGCCTAACCGGCCTTCGATGGTCTCCCATCAGCCTTCGATGGTCACATATTTTTTGTCTTCCACTTTCGGCTTTTCCTGCTCATTTTTCGGGATGGTCAGGCGCAAGACTCCATTCTCATATTTCGCGTGAATGTCCTCCTGCTTCACGTCCTCGCCCACATAAAAGCTCCTGGTCAAGCTGCCCGCGTAACGCTCACGGCGGACATACTTGCCTGTCTTTTTATCCTTCTCGTCCTTGTCCAGGCCTTTCGCCGCCCGGATGATCAAGTTGCCGTCCGTCAGCTCCAAAGAAAGCTCCTCTTTCTTAAACCCTGGCAGGTCGATATCCACCTCATAGTGGTCCCCATGCTCGCGCACGTCCGTCTTCATCATGTTCGCCGCATGACGGCCGTACAGCTTCTTCTGCGCCTTCTTCATCTCTTTGTCATCCCATACCGGGAAATCCAAATCGAACATGTCGTCGAAAAAGTCATCAAACAAGGCTTCTCCCAAAATACTCGGTGCTAACATAAAACTCCCTCCCTCTGATTGCAAGGTGTGTACTTTTTTGTTACAATTGTGTTATAACACAGTAATTGTCCTACGTCAACACCTTTTTTGCGTAATTCACGGAAAATTCACAAACTTTCCAAAAAGAGATGCAATTCACACGATTTCAGGGCAGAACGCAAGCCCCGCGACACGCTTGTCAAATCCCCACCTGTTTCCTCATGTCAGGCATTTGGCACGATGTTTCAGATTCCCGATTACGTCAGATTGGGGACAGCCATTTCAGATTGGTGCATAAGAAAAGCCCGGAAATGGCATATTTCCGAGCTTTTTGTGCTTTGTACCGATTGTTATCTCTTGGAAAACTGCGGCGCTCTCCTTGCGGCTTTGAGGCCATACTTTTTGCGCTCTTTCATGCGCGGATCGCGCGTGAGGAAACCCGCCTTTTTTAAGGTCGGGCGGTAGTCGCCGTCCGCCTGGAGCAAGGCTCTTGCGATCCCATGGCGGATCGCGCCCGCCTGCCCGCTCGTGCCGCCCCCGCGCACGTTGACCAATACGTCAAACTTGTCAACCGTGTCGGTGGCAACCAACGGCTGGCGCACAATCACTTTCAGGGTCTCCAAGCCGAGGTAGTTGTCAATGTCTCTTTTATTGATCGTGATCTTCCCTGTGCCGGGCACAAGGTAAACCCGCGCAATCGATTTCTTCCTTCTTCCAGTTCCATAATATCTCGCGTTCGCCACTGTCTCTTCCCTCCTACTTCCTTAGAATGTGAGCGTCTCAGGCTTCTGTGCCTCGTGCTTGTGCTCCGGGCCGCTGTAAACGTGCAACTTCCTGTACATCTGCCTGCCGAGCGGTCCTTTGGGGAGCATCCCCTTGACGGCCAGCTCAATGACACGCTCCGGTTTCTTGCGAAACATCTCGCGCAAGGTGGTTTGCTTTAATCCGCCCACATAATCGGAATGGCGGTAGTAGATCTTCTGGTCCATTTTGCGCCCTGTCACTTTGACATTCTGCGCGTTTGTGATGATCACATAGTCGCCCGTGTCGATGTGCGGGGTGAAGATGGGCTTATGCTTGCCGCGCAAAATCTTTGCCACCTCCGATGAGAGACGGCCTAATGTATA
>CAYVVW010000053.1:8308-12872 GCA_964455335.1 uncultured Marvinbryantia sp. | reverse complement strand
GCAGACGCAAGGGCAACTGCAAAACAGCCAAACGGAAACGCAGACGCAAGGGCAGTCACAAGGCAGCCAGACGCAGGGACAACCACAAAACAGCCAAACAGAAGCGCAGACGCAAGGGCAACTGCAAGGCAGCCAGACAGAAGCGCAGACGCAAGGGCAACTGCAAAACAGCCAAACGGAAACGCAGACGCAAGGGCAGCCACAGGGCGGCCAGACGCAGGGACAACCACAAAATAGACAGACAGAAGCGCAGACGCAAGGGCAGCCACAAGGCAGCCAAACAGAAGCGCAGACACAAGGGCAAACGCAAGGCAACCAGGCGCAAGTGCAACCACAAAACAGCCAAACAGAGGCGCAGACACAGGGTCAAACGCAAGGCGGCCAGACGGAAGCGCAGACGCAGGGGCAACCACAGACACAGCCGCAGCCCATGCAGACGGAAGAGTTCTACTTGCACACGGGCGATGCGGACGATGTGACCAGTGTCCCGCAAGGGGCAGGCGGCGAGCTGGTCATCGAGGAAGCGGGACAAGGGGGTTCTTCTCTGCCCACGTTCCTTGTGATCGGCGAGGACCATTCCTTGCAAAATGAGAACTGGAAAATCAATGTCATCGCCAGCAATGCCGCATACCTGGGGCAGCTTTTTTCCACCTACGGGATTCGTTTCCAGGATGATTTTCGCGGGATGTGCGGCAAAGTGGAGCAGGAGTTTGCAAATACCCTGTCAGATCCGGAAAATTTCCACACGTCCAATTGGCGGGGTGTGTGGGCAGTCTTTTTGTATGAGGCAAAAGAGCGGACGGGTGCTTGCGAGATTTCCGCTGACCTGGAGCCGCTTCTTGCGGAAGTGTTCCAGTCCATGAATGTGCCGAGACAGGTTCCCGTGGATTCTGTGGAGACGGTGGACATGGCGGAGGTGTTCGTGGACGAGTACCCTATCTCCGAAGAACTTGCGCAGATTGACCGCCAGGAGGAATTGCTGCTCTTAGGGGATGGGTCTCTTGGGAGCATGGGGCTTTTGAAAGAAACGTATGTCGGCAATCTGGTCGATTCCAAGCGGGATGCCACGCGCGAGGAGCAAAAGCGCCAGATGGATCAGAACCGCTACGACAAATGGCTGCGCCAGAAGCAGGCAAAAGAACAGGCGACCATGCCGGACCTTCGCGCGGAGGCCATTGTCGCGTGGACCATCGACGATTATGTGAAAAACAAGGGCATTGACCAGCAAGGGAAAGCCCAAATCGAGCAATATGCGTCCGCAGAATGCCTGCAGCTTTGCGCCATTGCCAGTGCGGAGCCGCAGATTGTCCGCGCTTCTTTGGGGAGTGACATTTCCGAGCAGCGCGCGCGCATCGTCACGGCGGCCTACCGGCTTGTCGGCAATGTGGGATATTTCTGGGGCGGAAAGTCGTATGCCATCGGCTGGGATTCCAGGTGGGGAACGCCCGCCACTGTCACGGCGGCAGGGAGTGCCACGAGCGGGTCAACGCGGCGGTTTGGCCTGGATTGCAGCGGGTTTGCCCTCTATTGTTACTATAACGGTTTGGGAGGATCGGATGCCGGCATTGGCGGGCATACCACATCGCA
Organism: uncultured Marvinbryantia sp.; assembly: GCA_964455335.1. GTDB lineage: Bacteria > Bacillota > Clostridia > Lachnospirales > Lachnospiraceae > Marvinbryantia. Next base: position 11,285 of record CAYVVW010000053.1, on the reverse strand, counting down.
GTGGAACGCCTCGGTGATGGTGGATCAGGTGAACGCGCTGCCAGGCGACCTGGTCTTTTACGGAGGACCGGAGCGCGGCGATTGGAACCATGTGGGCATCGTGGTCGGAAAATCGACGGACGGCGGGCTGATTGTGGCGCACTGTTCTTCGAGCAGGAATGGCGTCGTGGTTGGGGAGGCCTGGAGTTCCGGATTCCGTTATGTGCGCACAGTGCCGTCGCTTCCCTAAATGATAGCAAGCGACAAAATGATTTTCGGTTTCGTCGAATGATAGCAAGCGACAAGAAGATTTTCGTTTTCGTCGAATGATAGCAAGCGACAAAATGATTTTCGTCTTCGCCGTTTGCTGCGCCGAATTTGCGCTGCGTAAGCAGCTTGATTCCATGGCAAATTCGTGCGCATCCCCCCACCCCCCCCCGGAGGGGCTATCACAAACGGCAAATACATTGGTCGTTTACGGGGCAGCATAGGGGTTGTCTTGCATACGGCACATGGGGCAGGAAGGCGGGCAGTTGGCAGCGGGGTGGCACGGCAGAATGGCAGAATTGCATTGGAAAGGAAGGCTACAACATGCATTTCACAAAAATGCAGGGGATCGGCAATGACTATGTTTATGTAAATGGCTTTGCGGAGCGGGTGGAAGACCCCGCGCGCGTCGCCCAAAAAGTCAGCGACCGCCATTTTGGCATTGGCTCTGACGGGCTGATTTTGATCCAGCCGTCGGACGTGGCGGATGCCAGGATGGAAATGTACAACGCGGACGGCTCCCAGGGGTCTATGTGCGGAAATGGCATCCGCTGTGTCGCAAAATATTTGTACGACGCGGGGATTGCGAAAAAGAGCACCCTCGCCATTGAGACAAAGAGCGGGATCAAGCACGTTGACGTCTTTGTGGAACAGGATCGCGTGACACAGGTGCGTGTCGATATGGGCGCGCCAGGGCTGAAGGCCGCGGACATTCCCGTCCTTTTGGGGAAAGCATCTGTCATCGGAGAGCCGGTGGAGGTGGATGGGCGGACGTGGGAGATGACTTGCGTGTCCATGGGCAATCCCCATGCGGTGGTCTTTTTGGAGAACCTCGCGGATCTTGACATCGCGGCGGTCGGGCCAAAATTTGAGCGGCACACCATGTTTCCCGACAGGGTGAATACGGAGTTTGCCCATGTCTTTGACCGCCATACCGTGGAAATGCGCGTCTGGGAGCGCGGTTCCGGGGAGACCCTGGCCTGCGGGACGGGCGCGTGCGCCGTTGCGGTGGCCGCGGCGTTAAACGGCTACACAGAAGACGCGGTGACCGTCCGCCTGCGCGGCGGTGATTTGCAGATTTTCTGGGATCGGGAAAAAAACACCGTCTTTATGACGGGCGGGGCCACGACCGTGTTTGAGGGGACGATTGACTTGTAAGGGGGAGGGCATCATGGTAAAAGTAAATGAAAATTATCTGAAATTGCCGGGGAGTTACTTGTTTTCCACCATTGCGAAAAAAGTGGCTTCCTTTGCGGAGCATCATCCGGAGAAAAAAATCATCCGCCTGGGGATCGGCGATGTCACGCAGCCGCTTGCGCCGGCCATCATCCAGGCCTTGCACGGCGCTGTCGATGAGATGGGCGACGCGGCAACTTTTCATGGGTATGCGCCGGATCTGGGGTACGCGTTTTTGCGGGAGACCATTGCGCAGTGCGACTACGCCGCGCGCGGCTGCCAGGTGGGCGCGGACGAGATCTTTATTTCCGACGGGGCGAAGTGCGACTCCGCGAACATTCAGGAGATCTTTAGCCTGGACAACCGGATTGCGGTCTGCGATCCGGTCTATCCTGTCTATGTGGACTCCAACGTGATGGCGGGCAGGACAGGCACGTGGGATGAAAAGACAGGCACTTGGAGCGACGTGATCTATATGCCGTGCACGGCCGAAAATCAATTTGCCCCGGCGCTGCCAAAAGAGACGCCGGATCTCATCTACCTGTGCTTCCCGAACAACCCGACAGGGGCCACCCTGACGCGGGATGGCCTGCAGGCGTGGGTCGATTATGCCAACGCAGTAGGTGCGGTCATCCTCTACGACGCGGCCTACGAGGCCTATATTTCCGAGGAAACTGTGCCGCATAGCATCTATGAGTGCGCAGGCGCGCGCACGTGTGCGATTGAGCTGCGCAGCTTTTCCAAAAATGCCGGGTTTACGGGCGTGCGCCTTGGGTTTACCGTTGTGCCGAAAGACCTAAAGGTGGGGGATGTCAGCCTGCATGGGCTTTGGACGAGAAGGCACGGCACCAAATACAATGGCGCGCCTTACATCGTGCAGCGCGCGGGCGAGGCCGTATACACGCCCGAGGGCCAGCGGCAGATTCGGGAGCAGGTGGCATATTATATGAAGAATGCAGCCATCATCGCCGATGGGCTGCGCGGCGCGGGATATACCGTCTCAGGCGGGGTCAACGCCCCCTACATTTGGCTGAAAACCCCGCGTGGCATGACTTCCTGGGAGTTTTTTGACGATCTTCTGGAACGCGCGAATGTCGTCGGGACGCCGGGATCCGGGTTTGGGCCGAGCGGGGAGGGGTATTTCCGCCTTACGGCCTTTGGCAGCCGCGAAAATACGGTGGAAGCCATGGAGCGGATCAAAAAATTGTAGGCAAATGTGATTTGGGGCTTGCAATCAGACCCCAAATCTGCTACAATGTCTCTTGTGTGGTCGTTTTGCCAATATCAGCTCGCGAAACGGTCGAAGCAAAATCGGAGTGTGGCGTAGCTTGGTAGCGCGCTCGGCTGGGGGCCGAGAGGTCGCAAGTTCAAATCTTGTCACTCCGATTTTCCCCAAAGGGGGATGCCGCGCGGCTTGAATGCCGTCGTGGGAACGATTGCAGACGATTCAAAAAAAGATGGGACTTTTTCGTATTTTTCACTTGCATTTTTGAAGATTCTGCGGTATAGTATCAGAGAACTGAATGTGCAGATATAGTTCATTGGTAGAACACCA
>CAYVVW010000053.1:0-8298 GCA_964455335.1 uncultured Marvinbryantia sp. | reverse complement strand
GAGGCGGGTTCGATTCCCGTTATCTGCTTCCGAAAAACCGCGTATCTTACGCGGTTTTTTTGAAATCTGCGAGGAGGGCGGTTTCCCATCCGCGCGCCATCTCCCTCTTGGAGAAAGCAGAAGTGATAGGACACAGGGATGGCGTCGCAGAAAGACATCCATCGTAAGCGATAAATGTATTTTCCGTTTACGACAGCCCATCGGGGCAGACTATCCGAAAACCTAGACGTGTATTTTGCAAGTGGGGGATGGCAACAGGAATCTGCGACGAAATGCTGCGAAAGTGGAGGCATCACGGAACAATCGCATACATTTGGAGCAGAAAGTGGGAGTCAATGACTGCCACGAGGCAGTTTTCGGACGGCCTAGGGGGGATGCGCACGAAGTCGCTGCGGAATCATATTGCTCACGCAGCGCGAGTGCAAATGGTATTGTTGGTTGCGATAGATCCATCTGTTGTTATAGATCCATTTATGGAGACGATGGTCGTTTGCCATAAATCCATCTAAGGGAACTATGTGTCTGGATCTAAGGGATCTATGGATCTGGATCTAAGGGAGCTATGGATATGGAATCTAAGGGAGCTAGGGGTTTGGCTCTATGGGATCTATGGATCTGGATCTATGATCCATGGAAAGGGGAAAGAAAGGAGTGTGCATATGCAGCGAGTTGGAAAGAAGTGGCTTTGTGTTTTGCTTGCGATCCTGGTTTGCTTGCTGGGCGTGACAGGATGCGGGGAACTGTATGACATCTACCAGGAGGGCAGCCTTGCGGGCGGGCCGTCCACAGAGGCGCAAGACCCCGCAGACGGCGGGCGAGGGGAGGAAAATTCCCAGGCGTTGTCAGGCGCGGAAAGCGGATCGGGCGCAGAAGCGGGCGCAGGGGAACGAGACGATGCATACAGCGCGGACGCAGGGGAACGAGACGATGCGTACAGCGCGGACACAGGGGAGCGAGACGATGTTTACAGTGCGGATAGCGCGGATGCAGGAGCACAGGACGCAGCCGCAGAGGCAGAAGAGACAGGCGAGATCCAGGAGGACGGCGCTTATTATACAAAGGACGAGGTTGCTTTGTATATCCACACATACCAAAAGCTCCCGCACAATTACATGACAAAGAAAGAGGCACAGGCTCTTGGATGGGAAGGGGGATCTCTGGAGGATTATGCGCCCGGCATGGTGATCGGAGGAGATCGCTTTGGGAATTATGAGGGGCTTCTCCCAGAGAAGGAGGGTCGTTCTTACACAGAGTGTGACATTGATACGCAAGGGAAGAAGCGCGGCGCAAAGCGCATTGTTTTCTCCAATGATGGCCTCATCTATTATACCGAGGACCATTATGAGTCTTTCACACTTTTGTATGGGGAAGCGTAGATGGGAAAGAAAATTGTGATCGACGGGGCGAAAATCAGGGACAGGGCGGGCCTGTTTGCCACCGTCAAGGCGCAATTGGGCGACGAGGCCTTTCTGGGTTCTAATCTGGATGCCTTGCATGACGTGCTGTCCGCAAAAAAAGAGCCGGTGCGCGTGGAGTTGCGGGACGTGGAGAGCCTGCGCGAATCCCTGGGCAGCTATGCCGACCGGTTTTTCCGCGTGCTTTCTGACTGCGGGGCGACATTTGTCGAACATTCCGACAGCGAGGGCGCATTCGCGGAATATTCCGACAGTGATGGCGCGTTTGCGGAAAGCCCGGAGAGGGGTCGGTAGGGATGGGCAAGCTCTGTATCGGTATTCTCGCCCATGTGGATGCGGGAAAGACCACCCTGGCGGAAAATATCCTCTACCGGCAGGGCAGTATCCGCACTATGGGCCGTGTGGATCACCGGGACACGTTTTTGGACACGCACGCGCTGGAGCGCGCCCGGGGCATCACCATTTTTTCCAAGCAGGCGCAGTTCCCTTTGGGCGCAAACGAAGTCACCTTGGTGGACACGCCGGGGCATGTGGATTTTTCCGCTGAGATGGAGCGCACCTTGCAAATCCTTGACTACGCCATTCTTGTGATCAGCGGCGCGGACGGCGTGCAAGGGCATGTGCTGACACTGTGGCGCCTGCTTGCGCACTATCAGGTTCCCGTCTTTTTATTTGTCAACAAGATGGATCAGCCGGCGAGCGACCACGCGCGTTTGTATGGGGAATTAAAGGCGCGCCTCGACGGCGCAATCGAGGATTTTACGGCAGAACGCGACATATTGCTGGAAAACCTGGCGACGCAAGATGAGGAGTTGCTGGAGCAATACCTGGAAACCGGAACGCTTTGCGTAGAGGACGTGGCACGCAAAATTTCGCGGCGCGCGCTGTTCCCCTGCTTTTTCGGGTCGGCACTAAAGGACGAGGGCGTGGGATTCTTTTTGGAGGCGTTGTCTGCGCTTGTTCTTTGCCCCGCATATGGGGAAACGTTTGCGGCGCAAGTCTTTAAGGTATCAAGGGATAAGCAGGGCAACCGCATGGCGCACGTAAAGGTGACGGGCGGAAGCCTGAAAGTAAAGGCGGTCACTTCCGCCGGGAAAGTCGACCAAATCCGCATTTATGACGGCGCGGGGTATCAGGCGGTACAAGAGGCAAAAGCCGGGACGGTCTGTTGTGTCCTAGGGCTGTCGGACGTTCTGCCAGGGGATGGGCTGGGGGCGCAAGAAGCGGCGAACAAGCCCTTGCTCAGCCCGGTTTTGCGCTATCGCGTCTTGCTGCCGGAGGGGTGTGACGCCCACAAGATGCTCGAACACCTGCGGCAACTGGAGGAAGAAGATCCCTTGCTTCGCATCGTCTGGGAGGAACAGACGGGGGAAATCCACGCCCAGGTCATGGGCGAGGTGCAGATGGAGATTTTGCAGGAGGAAGTGCGCAGCCGGTTTGGCGCAGAGATCGCGTTTGGGGAAGGGGGCATCGTCTACAAAGAGACCATCACCGACGCGGTGATTGGCATGGGGCATTTTGAGCCGCTGCGCCATTACGCGGAAGTCCACTTGCTCCTAGAGCCGGGAAAGCCCGGCAGCGGCCTTGTGCTTGGCACGGCGGTGGGAGAGGACGCGCTCGACCGCAACTGGCAGAGGCTCATTTTGTCGAGCTTGCAAAATCAGCGCCACGTCGGGGTGCTCACAGGGTCTGAGATCACGGATATGCGGATCACGCTGGTTGCGGGGCGCGCGCATTTGAAGCACACGGAAGGCGGCGACTTTCGTCAGGCCGCGTGCCGCGCGGTGCGCCAGGGCCTGATGCGCGCCCACTGTGTGCTCTTAGAGCCGTTCTATGATTTTCGCCTGGAGGTGCCATCCGCCTATCTGGGGCGCGCCATGTCTGACCTTACCCGTATGCAGGCCGTGTTTGGCGAGCCGAAAGGGGAGGGGGAGTGGCTGATTCTGGAGGGAACTGTGCCGGTGGCGTCTCTGGGGAATTACCAGCGCGACCTTGCTGCCTACACCCACGGAAGCGGGCGCGTCGATTGCACGTTCCGGGGCTATGGGCCGTGCCACAACGCGGACGAGGTTCTGGGAAAAAAGGCATACGATCCGGACAGGGATGCCGACCACCCGAGCGGGTCGGTCTTTTGCGCGCATGGCGCGGGATTTTACGTGCCTTGGGATCAGGTGCAAAACTACATGCATGTGCAAAGCAGGCTTCCTGTGCAAAACGGATTTCCTGCGCAAAGTGGGTTTTCTGTGCAAAGCGGTTTTCCTGCGCAAAGCGGGTTTTCTGTGCAAAGCGATTTTCCTGCGCAAGGCGGTACTCCTGTGCAAAGCGAGCTTCCTACGCAAAGTGGGTTCCCTGTGCAAAGCGCGTCTCCCATGCAAAGCGGGCTTGCCCCGAAAAGTCAGGGAGAGGGCATGCGGCCCTCGCCCGAAAGGAAAGGCCAGACAACGGCGGGTTCGCGAAACCAGGATCGCGCGGCCGCGCTGGATCGGGAACTCGAGGAAATCTTTTGCCGCACCTATAAGACGGGCGGCGGCATCGGGGGAAAGAGCCTTATCGGGCGCGAAACGCGGCCGAATGACCAGACGGCTCGGCCTGCACCCAGGCAGCCAGAGACCAAATCTGCCCGGTCTGGCCAATCTGCATCCAGACATCCGAAGTCCGAACCGGCTCGTTCTGCCCCAAAGCGGGAGGGGCAGCCGGACGCATACCTTTTGGTGGATGGGTACAACATCATTTTTGCGTGGGAGGAGCTGCGCGCCCTCGCCCAGACGGATTTGGCGGCCGCGCGGGATCGCCTGATGGACATCCTCTGTGATTATCAGGGATTTCGCAAGTGTGCCGTCATCCTGGTATTTGATGCCTACAAAGTGGCGGGCGGGGTCGGGAGCGTGCAAAAATACCACAACATAGACGTTGTCTACACAAAAGAAAAAGAGACGGCCGACCAATATATCGAAAAAACGGCACATACCCTGAAAGGGGATTGCCAGGTGACCGTGGCCACCTCGGACGCGCTGGAGCAGACGATCATCTGGGGCGCGGGCGCGGCCAGGCTCTCTGCCGCTGGGCTTCTGGAGGAGGTGCGCGCCGCGCGCCGGCAGATGCGCGCGGATTATCTCGAACAAGACGTGCGCGTGCGCCAAAGGCTGTCTGAGTACCTGCCCCCTGCCACTTGCGCGGGAAATGAAAAGGGGTGATCGCATGGTAGCGGTATTTCTCTCTCCGATCTACGTTTTTTGGAATGCGGTGCAGCTGGTGTGGATTTTGCGCTGGATGGGGGCTTGCCACGGCATTTTCCGCACGTCCTGGATGCGCACGGCCGTCGTCCTCGTCTATTCTTTTTTTGCCTTGAGCATGGTGGTCGCCTTCTTTCTGCCGCCCTCGCCCCTGCAGCGCGCGTTAAAAGTCATCAGCAATTGCTGGCTGGGCGTGCTGCTGCACATGACATTGACGATCGGGCTGGCGCTGCTTTTGCGCCTTGTGCTGCTGCACGTTCCCTTTGGGCCAAAGGAATACCTGTTTTCGCGCAAAGGGTTTGTCATCACGGGCGCGATTTGCGCCATAGCGGCCATTGCCCTGTGCGTGTGGGGCTCTGTCAACGCGCGCAACCTGCGCGTCACGCGCTATGCGGTGGAGGTGAAAAAACCTTGCGCCGTCCAGAACCTGCGCGTCGCCCTCGTCGCCGATTTGCACGTGGGTTACCAGGTTGGAAATGATGCCGTTGCGGAAATGGTGGATCGCATTAACCGCGAAAAGGTGGATTTGGTTGTGATGGCGGGGGATATTTTCGACAATTCCTATGAGGCCATCGAGGACCCCACGGGGCTTGCGGCGATCCTCTCCGGCATCGAGAGCAAATATGGCACGTATGCCTGCTATGGAAACCACGACATCGAGGAGCCGATCCTGGCGGGCTTTACGTTCCACAGCGAAAAAAAGGAGAGCGACCCCAGGATGGACAGGCTTTTGGCGGACGCGGGCATCCGCCTGCTGCGCGACGAGGCCGTGCTGGTGGACGAGGCATTTTATGTGTATGGCCGCCCGGACGCGCGCAGGCCGGGGCGCGGCATTGACGTGCGCAAAACGCCGCAGGAACTGACACAGGGGCTGGACATGGGCAAGCCGATCCTCGTCATCGACCATCAGCCGCGCGAGCTGCAAGCCCTGGCGGACGCGGGCGTGGATTTGGATTTGTGCGGGCACACGCACGATGGGCAGATTTTTCCGAGCAATTTGCTGGTGCGCCTCACATGGGAAAACCCTTGCGGGTATTTGCAAAAAGGGAAGATGCACAACATCGTCACGTCCGGCGTGGGCGTGTTTGGGCCGTACATGCGCGTGGGCACAAAATCCGAGGTGTGCGTCATAGACGTGGGATTTTCCGGCTAGGCCGGGCTTGGGTGCCTGGTTTTGGGGCTGGTTTGGGGGCGTTTTTGCTTTTTTGTTTTTGGTGTTGCCCTTTTGGGAAATTTCGTTTATACTATAGGCACACTTACGTCGTAATGGCAGGAGGGTTTTATGAAGAAAATTCTTTTTGTGGCATCCGAGGGGGTTCCGTTCATAAAGACAGGGGGGCTTGCGGACGTGGTCGGTTCCCTCCCCAAGTACTTGGACAGAGAAGCGTTTGACGTGAGGGTCATCCTCCCCAAGTACCAGTGCATGCGGGACGATTTGAAAAGCAGCCTGAACTATGTGAGCCATTTTTACATGGATTTGGGGTGGCGCAGTCAGTATGTGGGGATTTTGGAGACCGTCTACGACGGCGTGCAATTTTACTTCATCGACAACGAATATTATTTTTCCGGCTACAAGCCCTATGGCAACATCTACGAGGACATCGAGAAGTTTGCGTTTTTCTCAAAGGCGGCGCTCTCTGCCCTGCCGGTGATCGGATTACAGCCGGACATCGTGCACTGCCATGAATGGCAGACAGGGCTGATCCCTGTGTTTTTGAAAGACAAGTTCCGCGAGGGGGCGTTTTTTGCCGGCATGAAGTCCATCATGACCATCCACAACCTCAAGTTCCAGGGCGTGTGGGACGTCAAGACGGTCAAAAACATCACGGGGCTGCCCGACTACTACTTTACGCCGGACAAGCTCGAGGCCTATGGGGACGCCAATTACCTCAAAGGCGGACTGGTCTACGCGGACGCGATCACCACGGTAAGCCCTACTTACGCAGAGGAGATCAAGACGCCGTTTTACGGTGAAAACCTCAATGGGCTGATCGCGGCGCGCGCGCACGACCTGCGCGGCATTGTCAATGGGATCGATTATGACGAGTACAACCCCGAGACAGACCAGATGATCGCGAAAAATTACAACGCGCGCAATTTCCGCAAGGAGAAAGTGAAAAACAAGGCCGCCCTGCAGAAGGAGCTGAACCTTCGGCAAAACGAAAAGACGTTCCTGATCGGCATCGTTTCCAGGCTGACGGACCAAAAGGGGTTTGACCTGATCAGCTACATGATGGAAGAGATGTGCCAGCAGGACTGGCAGTTTGTCGTGCTCGGCACGGGCGAGGAGCGCTATGAAAATATGTTCCGCCACTTTGCGTGGAAGTACCCGGAAAAAGTGTCGGCCAACATCTTTTACTCGGAGCAGCTTTCGCACAGGATTTACGCGTCGTGCGACGCCTTTTTGATGCCATCCCTGTTTGAGCCGTGCGGCTTAAGCCAGCTGATGAGCCTGCGCTATGGCACGCTGCCCATCGTGCGGGAGACGGGCGGCCTCAAGGACACCGTGGCGCCGTACAACGAGTACGAGGGAACGGGCACAGGATTTAGCTTCACCAACTACAATGCGCACGAAATGTACAACACCGTCCGCTACGCACATTCCGTCTATGTGGACAAAAAACGCGAGTGGAACAAAATCATCGACCGCGCGATGGCGGCGGACTTCTCCTGGAAGGCATCCGCGGATCAGTACGCCGAGCTGTACAACTGGCTGTAGGATCGCGCGGAAAGGGCTTTCTACCCTGGCATTATGGTATCACTGTCAGTAAACCGGCGTAGTGCAGAAAGCGAGGTGGGAGAGGTGAAGAAGATGCGAAGGGCGTTTGCGTGTGTGGTTTTGCTCTTGTGCGTGCTGGCGGTGCCGGCCCTTACGGCGAACGCCGGGTTTCGGCGTATGCCAAACGGCAAGTACCGCTATTATACCTCTCAAAAGAGCTACCTAAAGGGAACGTTCAAAAACATCCGCAAGGATGGCAAGACCTACACCTATTATTTCGACAAAAAGGGGCGGATGGCGGTCGGCTGGAAGCAGATCAAGCGCGGCAAAAAGACCCACTGGTATTACTTTGACGCCAATGGGAGGATGTTCAAGAACCGCACGAAAAACGGCCACTACCTGCAGGGGAACGGCCAGATGCTCACGGACGGGTGGCACAACGGCGCTTATTATGGCAAAGACGGGGCGGAGATCCCGGGGTATGTGGAAAAGGGCAAGTTCGTAAAGGACGAGAAAGGCACGATGTACCAAAAGCCAGACGGCACGTTCGCGCAGTCAGAGTGGGTGTGCGTCCCAAACAAAAAAGGGAAAAAGTTCTGGTACTATTTTTACAGCACCGGTTACATGGCAGAGGACACATGGGTGGGCAGTCGCCACGTCAACAAAAAAGGGCAGATGGACGCGGGAAAGGCATGACAAATGGGCGCGGGATCGAGAGATTCCGCGCCCGTTTCCCAATAAAACTTTTTGGGGATTTTGCGAGATTGCCCTTGACAATACCCTACCGAAGTGGTATAGTTTCTCTCGGAAACCCGACAAAAAGAGTCGGATTTATCAAACAGACAATGAGGTGATCTTGTGAAGATTTCCACGAGGGGTAGGTATGGGCTGCGCGCGCTGATTGATTTGGCCGTGCACGGCGAGTCAGAGG
>CAYVVW010000052.1:10278-12884 GCA_964455335.1 uncultured Marvinbryantia sp. | reverse complement strand
ACAATGGGGAGTCGGAGAACAGCGGCGGCGATTCTGGAAACAATGGGGAGTCGGAAAACAGCGGCGGCGATCCTGGGAACAATGGGGAGTCGGAGAACAGCGGCGGCGATTCTGGAAACAGTGGAGAGTCGGAAAACAGCGGCGGCGATTCTGGGAACAATGGAGAGTCGGAGAACAACGGCGAGACCGGGAACAACGGAGGAACAGGGAATAACGGCGAGACCGAGAACGGCGGTGGAACAGGGAACAATGGCGATCCTGGGAACAACGGCGAGACCGAGAACGGCGGTGGAACAGGAAACAATGGCGATCCTGGGAACAACGGTGGGAACGGGAATCCTGGCGAAAACGGCGGTGCTTCTGGAAATGCCAGTGCGCCGGGCAGCAATTCCAACAACGGAAGCGGATCGGAGAACGGCGGCACAAATGCTGCACCTGGCAATGGACAGAACGCCGGCGACACGCACACGCACAAGTGGGGCGCTTATTATGTCACGCGCGAGACATCGGTATTCCATCCCGGCGCGATGACCAGGACGTGCGAAATTTGCCACGCAAAGCAAACGGAAGCAATTCCGCAGCTGCCGCCAACGATCAACGTGAATGTGAAAAGCATTGCGTTGAAAGTGAAGCAGTCCACGACAAAAGTAAAAGTGACCCTTATGACACCGGGAGACGCGATAAAATCGTGGAAGTCGAGCAATCCCAAGATCGTGACGGTGGACAAAAAAGGGAAAATTACCGCAAAGTCCAAGACGGGCAAAGCGACCATCACCATCACATTAAAGAGCGGCATCTCACAAAAAGTGACGGTCAAGGTGCAAAAAAGCGCGGTTGCCTGCAAAAAAGTCGGACTCAACGCAAAAACCGTCAATCTGAAAAAGGGAAAGAGCTTCACGCTCAAGCCTAGCATCAGCCCGATCACTTGCGTGCAGAAGGTCAAGTATACTTCTTCCAACAAAAAAGTGGCGACGGTTTCTGCCAGTGGCAAAATCAAGGCAAAGAAAAAAGGAAAAGCCACCATCACCGTGACGGTGGGAAAGAAAAAAGTCAAGTGCAAAGTCGTGGTGCGCTAGTGGAGAAAGGAAAGGCAATACGTAAATTTGCGTAGTACAAACGTGGCGCAGGAAACGAAAACGGTGTTGTTCACGAAAAAAGATGCCGGCGGCTGGTTCACCAGCAGCCGGCATCTCGCTTACACGCGCGCCATTTCTTTTACGTGCGCAATCGCCTTGGACACGGCGGGGATCATCAGGATGATGACGGTGATGGCCGCCTCGGCGAAGATGTAGATGGCGTTGTACACCAGGGAATAGGGAAGCGCGCCCCAGCCATCCCACGCGTATTCGCCAAAGAAAATCCAACCCGAGAGGACGGCGAAGAAGTACCGCCCGCATACCCCTGCCAGGTATCCCTTGATCAGCCCATGTTTGGATTTCCAGAAAAATCCGGACAGCCCCAGGGCAGCAAATGCCAGCGGGTAGTCGATCAGCACCTGGATGGGCGTCAGGATGTACGCGCCCAGCAGGAATTGCAGCACGCCATGTGCCGCCCCCGTCAAAAAGCCGCACTCCGGGCCGTAAAAATAGCCGATGAGGCAGATGAAGAGCATACTGCACAGGGTGATAGAGCCGCCAAACGGAAACGAGTAGACTTTGATGTTGGAAGTGACCGTGGCAAGGGCGATGGCCATGGCGCAGAAAGCGAGCTGCCGAAAGGCCAGGCTGCCCCGCTTTTTCCCGCACAGCTTCCAGGCAAACCAAGTGCCAGCACCCAACAGGATCAGCAGCACGAGAACGGTCACGCAGTAGCCCAGCACATTTAGGACCAGATCCCCATCCACTTCCTTCAGAAAATGAGACATAAAAAAACCTCCTTTAAAAAATAAAATTTTTCGCAGGAGGAACCTTCAAAATGGTCTGCTTCCCTACGCCGGTATTATCCGGTTCAGGTAGTGAGGGTTAGGTCAAAAGACGCCATCGTCCAGAGACACAATCTCAGCCATAGGCTCCCCTAGCGTTCCTTCATTGTAAACACTTCCCCCTCTCTTGTCAAGCACGAAAATTTCTCCGTCTCTTTCATACATTTCTCCGTCTTTTTCGTGCAGAAAATTTCTCCGTCTTTTTCGTACATGAAAATCTCTATCTTTTCGTAACGGAAAATTTCTCCATTTTTCGTCAGATATATTCCCCCATCTCTTTCGCTCAGCATGAACCCCCCGTCAGGCTTGTTTTACCCGAAGGGGTTATCGTAAGTGGCAGATATTTTTGTCGTTTGCGATACCTTTCACAAGATTTTGCATTGCACACTCCAATTTTTATATTGTCTGACAATACAACATATTTCGCATTATGTTGTTAATCGCTCGGAGAATATTCTAAAAATAAACTCCAAAAATCAGAAAGATATAAATAAAATCAGAAAATTGTGTGAAAAATAGGCGCAAATCGAAAACAAATCGAGCGCAAATCGGGCGCGGATTGCGGATTTTTTTTCTTGATTTTTTCAATTCACAGTGTTATCATGGAAAAGGATTTTGCATCCCGAAACCGGAAGCCGGCAAAACTACAACATAATGCGAATGATGTTGTAAAGTAAACGACAAA
>CAYVVW010000052.1:0-10178 GCA_964455335.1 uncultured Marvinbryantia sp. | reverse complement strand
AAAAAGGAGGAGAGGTTATGAAGAAGAAATGGGTTGCATTGCTTCTGACCGGCGCCATGGTCGTTTCCGTGGTTCCGTTTGGCGGCATGCAGGCATCCGCAGAGGAAGCGGATGGCAGCGCGTTGATGGCCGATCTGAACAAGCAGGCTGACATCGACGTGACGGCGCACGATGCCGAGTCCGATGAAATCTACCAGGCAGTGTTTGGGGAGTTTACGGCGGCATACGAGGAGGCGCTCGCGGAGAGCAATACCAGCGCGCGTTTGGCAAAAATGGCCATCGCGGAGGCGAAATTGCTGGAGGCCGGCGCGGTGACCCCCTATGTGAACGACGTGGGCAACTATGCCATCAGCAGGATCATCCCGCACACTGTCCCGGCCATTGAGTGGGGATTTGACGGGGAGACCCGCGCGTACAGCGGGCTGCTGATTGCAGACCGTCTGCTGACGCCGGACGAGCGCAAGGAGCTGACCGGAAAATGGAGCGAGCTAAAGGGCACGGGCACCTGGTTGGATTACGCCAGGCAGTGGGCGGCCGACAACGGTGTCACGCTGGCGGACAGCTATTCGCTTTCTTCCAATTCCAACGACGAGCCGACGACCTGGGATTACCTGTCTTCTTCTAAGACTGCGGACGGCAAGACTCTCTCGGCAACATGGGATGGCCTGCTTCGCTACGACGCGGAAAATGTGCAGCAGCCGGCATTGGCCGAAAGCTATGAGATTTCCGAGGACGGCCTGACCTACACCTTCCACCTGCGCCAGGGCGTGAAGTGGGTGAGCTACCAGGGAACGGAAGTTGCCGAAGTGAAGGCGGACGACTTTGTCGCGGCCTTGCAGCACGTTGGCGACACGCCGGACGGCGGTCTGTACGCGGTGGTTTCCTGCATCGAGAACCTGGCAGCCTACGCAAACGGCGAGATCACCGATTTTGCGGAAGTGGGCGTAAAGGCTCTGGACGATTACACCGTAGAATACACGTTGAGCGAGCCGACCCCATGGTTCCTCTCGGTGCTTGGCTACTCTGCCATGGCTCCGCTGTGCCGCAGCTACTACGAGTCCCAGGGCGGGAAATTCGGCGAGGAGTTTGACGCTTCCGCGGCCGATTACGTCTATGGCTCTGACGCGCAGCACATCGTCTACTGCGGCCCATATCTGGTGAGCAACTATACCTACCAGAATACCATCGTGCTGACGGCGAACCCCGCCTACTACGATGCGGACAAGGTTCAGATCCAGACAGTTACGTTGAAGTACAACGATGGCACGGACGGCCTGTTTGCCTGGAATGGTTTCATGGACGGCACGTTTAACGGCGGCGTTGGGCTTGGCAGCGAGGCGCTCGAGCAGGCCAAGGCGACGGCGGTGCCGGATGATGCCGATGGAAAGAGCTACTTTGACAAGTATGCCTATGTGGTCACGGAAAGCGCCACATCCTTCGTGAACTTTGTGAACCTGGATCGCTATGCTTACGCGAACTTCAACGATGAGACCCAGGTTGTGTCCGGAAAGACAAAAGAGCAGGCGGATCGCAGCCACGCGGCGATGCTCAACCAGAACTTCCGCCTGGCGCTGGCATTCGCCAATGACCGCGCGACGGTCAACGCCATCGTTCGGGGCGAGGAGCTGAAGGCGGCGCGCCTGACGAACTCCTATGTGCCGGGCAACTTCATCAGCACGTCCGAGGAAATCACCGTTGCCATCAACGGCACGGACACCACCTACCCGGCGGGCACGTTCTACGGCCAGATTTTGCAAGACCAGATCACGGCGGACGAGTTCCCCGCAAAGGTGTGGGATCCGGAAGGCGGCGACGGCGCTGGCGCGAGCACGGGCTATGACGGGTGGTACCTGCCTGAGAAGGCCACGGAATACCTTGACAAGGCCATCGAAGAGCTGGCTGCGGAAGGCGTGGAGATCTCTGAGGAAAACCCGATCTACCTCGACATGCTTTATGGGGATTTCAGCACGACAGAATCCGCTGCCGACCAGGCCCAGAAGCAGATCTTAGAAGAGAACCTGGGCGGAAAGGTCATCATCAACCTGGTGCCGACCGTGTCGCAAGACAACCAGAGCTATGCCGCTTACTATGGCGAGTATGGCTACCAGATGAACTACGACTACGGCGGAAACACGGGTTGGGGCCCAGATTACGGCGATGCCCAGACTTATCTGGATACGCTCGTGGCATATGGCTATATGACCTACGCGCTTGGCCTGTGGTGATGGAATGATGCCCAGGATTGGGCGTGCGCAGCACGAAACAATCCGTAAGGCATCGTTTTACCGCAACATTGTGGAATGAGAAATGAGCCGGAGGGGGCAGCGATCACACTGCCCCCTTTCGCGCAAACCTTTTGGGGGTTGTCGGCGAAAATCCAATGCGGAGAGTGGATGAATTATGGGAAAATACGTATGCAATAGACTGCTGCACGGCCTTTTTTCCATCATTTTGGTGGTGTTCATCGTCATGGTGCTGGTCTATGGGCTGATGAACCGCGACTTGGTATTTGCCAAGGACGGGAATTTTGGCAAGCAGGCCAACAACAACCGGCGCACCTACATGCTGCAGCAGTGGGAGTTGTTCGGTTACCTGGACTATGTTCCCTACGCGGACTATATGCTGTCGCTGCGCCAAAATGAGGAGATCGACGAGGAGACCCGCGCCGAGGCCGTCAAGCTGGGGCGCCAGCAGGACGGGAGCGACGACGCGGAACTCACCCAGAAATATGTCGCGCAGTTCATCGCGCACTACGAATCCAAGGGATATACGGTGGAGCGGCTCGGCGCCGTCGTCTCCAGGGGGAGAATCGCCGCCGGGGGGCAGCCTGCCCTGTTTGCCTACAAGGACCACTCCCTTTTGGAGCGCCTTTGGACGTATTTTACCAAGCTCGTCCAGTTTGACAACATCCATGCCGTGCCCGACTATGTGGACATCGGGGAGCGCAAGCTGACGTTCACGTGGCGTGACCCGCTCTACGGCGGGAAGAAGATTGCGCCGGCCATTTTGGGCAATGGCACGAAGCATAAATATTTGTTTTATGTGGACAAGCATTTTCCGTATGTCCACCAAAATCTTGCCACCATCAACCTGGGGGTCAGCTTTTCTGTCTCGCGCGGGCTGGACGTGTTCACTACCATGACCCAGAGCCAGGGGTCCTGGGTGCAGTCGCCCGTCACTTACCCCACGGGGCTTTCGGAGATGAGCGCGGACAATCTGCACACCGCCACCTATGTGGAGGGGTCGCTTGCCACCAGCGAGATGCTGCAGGCCCGCTTTACGGACGACTATACCAATGTCCTGACGGTGCGCGGCAGCTTTTCGCGGCTCGGGTATTCCTTCCTCATCGGCATCATTGCCTCTATTTTGACCTATGTGCTGGGGCTGCCCATCGGCGTGCTGATGGCGCGCTTTAAGGACGGGATTTTGGACAAGGTCGGCACGTTTTACATTATGTTCATCTCGGCCGTGCCGTCGCTCGCCTACATCTTCTTGTTCCGCGGCATCGGCAGCTCCGTCGGATTGCCGACCATGTTTGACATGGACCACGTGACAAAGCTCATGTATGTGCTGCCCGTCGTCTCGCTGGCATTGCCGTCGGTCGCCAGCATGATGAAGTGGATGCGCCGCTACATGATCGACCAGATGAATTCGGACTATGTGAAATTTGCCCGGTCGGGCGGCATGTCGGAGACAGAGATCTTCTTTAAGCACGTGATGAAAGTCGCGGCGATTCCCATCGTGCAGGGGATTCCGGGCACCATCCTGCTCGCCATGACGGGCGCGCTCATCACCGAGCGCGTGTACCTTGTTCCCGGCGCGGGCGGCCTGTTGATCGACGCCATCAACCAATATGACAACTCTGTCATTGTGGGCGTGACATTGTTCTACGCGACGCTGTCCGTGGTGTCGCTGATATTGGGCGACGTTTTGATGGCGATGGTAGACCCGAGGATTTCCTTTACGGAGAAAGCGAGGTAAGGCGATGGAAGACTTTGCAAAAAAATACCAAATGTCCGACGCGGAGCTTTTTTCGGTTGTCAACCACAGCGATCTGGACTCCGAAAAGATCACCGCGCCCCGCTATTCTTATTGGAAATCCGTGTTCCGCGTGTTTTTCCGCAACCGTGTCAATGTGGTGATGCTCGCCCTGCTCGCGGTGCTGGTCGCGTTCGCGTTTCTCTACCCCGCGGCCATCGGCTATGACCCGGAGGTGAACCCTTACATCAACCTGACCGACATGGCGGCGCAGCACTTGAATCCCAAAAAGGCCATCGACCATTTCGGCTTCCACTTGAAGTGGATCTTTGGCACGAGCGGACAGGGCGCGTCCACGTTTGACTCTATCTGGTATGGCGCGCGCCTCTCCATTATGCTTGCGGTCATTTGCGCGGCCATCAACATGACGATTGGCATCGTGCTCGGCGCCATCTGGGGATTTTCGCGCAAGGTGGACATCGTCATGAGCGAGGTCTACAACGTGCTTGGCAACATCCCCATGACGCTTTTGATCTCGGTCATGGTGCTGGTGTTTTCCCCGAGCTTTTGGACGCTGGTCTTTGCCATGACGGTCATCGGCTGGCTGTCCATCGCGTACTACATCCGCACCCGCGTCATCATCATCCGCGACCACGAGTACAACCTGGCGTCGCGCTGCCTGGGGACGAACATCTTTAAGATCGCCGTCAAAAATATCCTGCCCTTCATGACTTCCGTCATTGTGCTGGAAGTGGCGGCCGCCATTCCGGGATATATTTCCTACGAGGTCTTTTTGAGCTACATCGGCCTTGGGATCAACCAGGCGACGCTGGGCAGGCTCATCCAGGAGGCGCAAAACGCCATGTCCACCCCGGGTTGGGGCTGGGAGTTTTGGACACCCGTGGCCGTAGCTTCCGTGATCACCGTCGTTCTTTACATCGTCGGGCAAAACTTAGGCGACGCGTCCGACCCGAGGACGCATATGTAGGGAGCACGCCGCAAAGTACAGTTCTATCGTAAACGACCATACGAAAATCGTTTTGTTGTTTGCCATAAGGAGCAGAAGAAGATGGAAGAAAAGAACGTGTTGCTGTCCGTGCGGGACTTAAGTGTCAAGTTCCGCGTCCGCGGCAGGGTGCTGACCGCCATCCGGGGAATCAACCTGGATATCTATGAAAACGAGTCGATCGCCATCGTGGGAGAGTCCGGGTCGGGGAAGTCCGTTTTCACCAAGACGTTTGCGGGCATGCTCGATTCCAACGGCTTTATTTCCGAGGGCAGCCTCATTTTTTCCGATGAGGAGCTGGCGGATACGTATGTGGCCTATGGCCGGGTGGCGAAGCGGTTCATCAGCCACGCGCAAAAAAAATTAGACGACTATGCGAGCCTGGAGTTTGGCGCGGGCACTTGGCAGGAGATCGAGCGGAAAAAAAAGGAGCGGGAGCAGAGCCTCGGTCCATCTCCCGAAGAGCGCGCGGCGCAGGAAAAGGCTTTAAAAGAGCTGACGGACGCGCGCACTACGCTGTACAACGCCAAGCAGACCTTTGACCCCAAGACCCAGCGGGACGAGATCCGCAAGGCATCTGAGCAGATGAAGGAGCTGGATCGCAAAATCAAGGAGCAAAAGGCGCAGGAAAAGAAAAAGCCGAAAAAGACGATCTCCCCCGCGGACGCGCGTGCCTATGAGCAGCAGATGGCCGATTTGCAAGCGCGCTACAAGCAGGAGATCGCCAAAAAACCGGATGAGAAAATGCTGCGGCGCAACGAGATCCTGGCAAAGGAGATCTACCTCTCGATCGGGCGCTATGGCATCCACAAGCGCTTTCAGCTGATGCACGGCCTGCTGGGCGCGCTCAAAAAGGCGATGACCATGGGCGTGGACTTAGACGACGAAGATCAGCGCAACAAAGTCTTTGACAACGTGGCGTTCCGCGTGCGCTATCTCGACGAGACACCGGAAAAGCTGCATGGCACGTGCATCCTGAACCTGGCGAACGTGCGGTTTGCCGGCGACTGGAACCAGATACGCGGGCGGCGCATCGCCACCGTGTTCCAAGACCCGATGACGAGTCTCAACCCCATTGTCACCATCGGGAAGCAGATCTCGTCCGTGATCGTGCGCCACCAGGGCTGCTCGGAGGTCGAGGCCAGGCGGCGCGCCATCGAGCTGATGCAAAAAGTGGGCATCCCGAACGCGCAGAGCCGCTTTGACGATTATCCCTTCCAGTATTCCGGGGGGATGCGCCAGCGCATCGTCATTGCCATCGCCCTGTCCTGCCAGCCGAAAATCCTCATCTGCGACGAGCCGACGACGGCCCTGGACGTGACCATCCAGGCGCAGATTTTGCGGCTGATCAAGGACTTGCAAAGAGAATTTGGCTATACCATCGTCTTTATCACGCACGACTTGGGCGTGGTGGCCAATGTGGCCGACCGCGTGGCCGTGCTGTACGCGGGGCAGGTGGTGGAGCTTGGCACGGTGGAGGAAGTGTTTTACGACCCGCGCCACCCCTACACCTGGGCGCTGCTGTCGAGCCTGCCGCAGCTGGCCAGAAGCGGCGAGAAGCTCTACTCCATCACGGGCACGCCGCCCTCGCTGTATAACAGCATCACGGGCGATGCCTTCGCGCCGCGCAACCCGTTTTGCCTCAAAATCGACACCTTGGAAGAGCCGCCGATGTTCCCCATCACGGAAACGCACGCGGCAAAGACCTGGCTTTTGGACCCGCGTTCCCCGAAAATCGAAAAGCCCGAGGGCATCCAAAATATCCACGAGAAAATTTTGGCGGCCTACAACGTGGAAGAAATCTAGGAAAGGAGGCCACGCCATATGCGAACAGAAACGAAGAAAAGCCTCCTGGGCGAATGCCCCGTTGACGAGAACGGCAAGGAGGTGCTGCTCAGCCTCAAGCACGTGGACATCACGTTTGGAAAGGGCGACAGCGCGGTGCGCGCAGTGACAGACGCGTCCTTTGACATTTACCGCGGGGAGACCTTTTCCCTGGTGGGCGAGTCGGGGTCTGGAAAGACGACCATCGGCCGCGCCGTCATACGCGTCAACCCTTTGGCGGCGGGCGAGATTGACTACCGCGGGACGCGGATTTCCGGCAAAATCCCCCATGCGCTCGACCGTGAGGTCATCCGCAACATCCAGATGGTGTTCCAGGACCCGGCGGCGTCCTTAAACGAGCGCGCTACCGTGGACTACATCATTTCCGAGGGGCTTTATAACTTCCACCTCTACGAAAATGAGGCGGACCGCGTCCGGAAAGTGGAGGAAATGATCGAGCACGTGGGGTTGCTCCCGGAGCATCTGACCCGCTACCCCCATGAGTTTTCCGGCGGGCAGCGCCAGCGCATCGGCATCGCGCGCGCCATGGTCATGGAGCCGGAGCTGGTCGTGGCGGACGAGCCGATTTCGGCCCTGGACGTGTCCATCCGCGCCCAGGTGCTGAACCTGATGAAAAAATTCCAGCAGGAGAAAAACCTGACGTACTTGTTTATCGCCCACGACTTGTCGGTGGTGCGTTTCATCTCAGACCGCATCGGGGTGATCTACAAGGGGAGAATCGTCGAGGTGGCGTCCGCGGAAGAACTGTTCCTCTACCCGCTGCACCCCTACACGCACTCCCTGATTTCCGCGATCCCCATCCCAGACCCGCGGCTGGAGAAACACAAGGTGCTCTACACCTACGACCCCTCCATCCACGACTACTCCGTGCATGCGCCCTCGTTTGTCAACATCGGGCATGACCACTGGGTCTACGGGAACGAGGAGGAGATCCGCAAATACCGCGCCCTGCGCGAAAAAAATGAGCCGATCAAGGCCATCACCATCACGCACGACCCGAAAAAACTCCAGGAATTTCGGGAAAAAGTGGCATTCAACGCCGCGGCCGAGGAAGAATTTCTGGCCGCGCCCGTGCACGACACCGGAAATAAGGCCTACGCGGTGCTGTCCTTCTTCCTGCCCCTTTTGGGACTGCTGGCGGCATTCCTCTTTCGGCGCGCCAACTACATCCGCAATTACAAGATGTGCAAAAAAGGGGCCATCGCCGGCCTCATCGTGCTGGGCGTGATCGTGGCGCTGTTCGCATTGCTGCTCGTCCTGGCGGTTCTCTAAAATGCGCGGAAAAAATGGGAGGGGCGGGCAAACACTCACGATCTCGGATAAGCACTTAAAATGGCGCATCCTCGCCGCACTGCTCTGCCTGGCCATCGCGGCCGCGGCCTTTGCTTACGGCATCGCAAAATGGACGGCCGGCGAAAAAGGGTGGCAGGTGATTGCGCCCACAGCGGACGCGGCTGCCGCCGCGGCCGATTTTGTTCTGACCTATGACCTCGGAAGAGACGGGAACGGCACGCGCGCGGAAAGGCGCGAAATCCAGGAAATCTACTCCAGGGCATGTCAGGAGGCAGAAGAGATCTTTGGGGCGGGGGATGGAACTGTGAGTGGTGTTGCTGCGGGGGATGGATCGGTGTATGCCGGCGGGCTGGCGGCGCTCAATGGCTTGCCGAATCGGCAGGTGAAGTTGCATCCCGCTCTATATGGCGCATTTTCTCTGCTGGAGCAGTATGGAAACCGCACGGCGTACCTAGGGCCTGCCGCGCGCCTTTACCAAGGCTTGTTTACCTGCACCGCGGACTGGCAGCTTGCCGATTTTGACCCAGAGCAAAATCCTGCCCTCAAAGACTTGTTCGCCCGCATTGCGTCCTATGCGAACGATCCGGGCAGTGTGTCAGTGGAGCTGCTGGGCGACAACCTGGCCATCTTGCGCCTGTCTGACGAGTACCAGACATTCTTGGAAGAGGAGGGGCTGGGCGGTGCTCTGGATTTGGGCTGGATGAAGAACGCCTTTGTGGCAGATTACCTGGCAGAGGCATTGACACAGGCGGGGCACACCCATGGGAGCATTTCCAGTTACGACGGATACATCCGCAACCTGGACGCTGCTGCGCAAAGTGACGCCACCGCACCATCCGTAACGCCAGAGGATGACATTGCCGAGCCATCCGTTGCGCTGGTGGAGGACACCGTTGTGCCATCCGTAACGCTAGGAGACGACGCCACAGCGCCATCCGTGACAGATGGCACAAAGGACACATCGGACACCTATCGTTTGAACATCTTTGACTGGGTGGACAACCGCGCTGTTTCGATCAGTATGCTGACCTATGCGCCTCCAATGACATTTGTCTGCTACCGCAATTTCCCGGTCAGTGAAATGGACAAAAACCGCGTCTACGTCACCGAATCAGGGGAGCGCAAAACATGGTATCTCTCCTGCGAGGACGGACTGCCGCGCGCGGGGGCGGAGAGCCTGGTTGCTTACGCCAGGGAGCGCACATGCGCCGAACTGCTTATGCAAACTGCGCCATTCTACCAAGACGGTCAGACCGAACAGGTTGATTGGATAAAACGGATCGAACAGACAGAACAGAATGGCCAATTACAACCAGAGGAGATCCAGAAAGCCTTGGAAATATTCCGCGCGGTAGGCACGGGCATGGTGGTGGTCAAAGACCACCAGCTGACCTCTACAACATAAATCTACCCCACATTGCCCTCTGCCAAGTGCCGGGGGCAATTGTGGATCGTGGGGATGCTGCCTGAAAACGCGGACACACGCTCATTGGCTTATCATTGCTTATGATTGTATGATAGCTGACGATGGATTTTCCCTTTGCTTTTTTCCGATTTTGTGGTATCTTACGGATAGGGATTGCCGTGTGCGAGGCAGCTGGGATGATCATGCGCTAGAAAACAGGGATAAAGGGATCATCCTATGCAAGGAAACAGAGATTACAACATATAGGGAAACAATGATTACAGTAGCACACAAGGAGGATTCGCATGGATGAAAAATCAACCACCGTGCCAAACGAGCTGGCACAAAACTTAAAAGTCGCGGAAGAGGACGCATCCGCGCGCTTTGACGCATCGGCGAAAAAGCTGATAGCGGAGAAATCCATCCTCGCCTATGTCCTGAAGAGCTCGCTTACGGAGTATGCGCTATACACCGTGCAAGAGATTGCCGAGAAATTTATCGAGGGCGAGCCGGAGATCGCCACCCTGGCCGTCCACCAGGACCACCCGGATCGGGAAAGGATAGCTGGGCAGCCCACGGAGGACAAGTCGCAGCGGGAGGGCACCGTGTACTTTGACATACGCTTCAAGGCCATCGTGCCGCAGAGCGGCG
>CAYVVW010000051.1:0-12994 GCA_964455335.1 uncultured Marvinbryantia sp. | reverse complement strand
ATCGCAAGTCCGATGGTCATCATGCCGGGGTTGCAGGAGTTTTTGATCACATCCCCTAAGCTCTCCTCCCCGTGCGTGCCCGTGCAGTTGATCGGCTCCTCCTCCGCAATCGGCTGCAAATAGCCGATGCAAGTCACGCCAAAGTCTGTGTCCACCGCCCCGCTGTCGAGCGCGGAGGCCACCACGAGCGGCTTGTAGGTGGATCCAAGTTCAAAGGATTCGGACACGCAGAAGTTGTACCAGGCGTTACTTAGGGCTTCACTGTATTTCTCATCTTCCATCGCCTCGATTTCTTTTTCCGTATGCCACTTGGAAAGGTTATAAGGGTCGTTTGGGTCTTGCACGCGGTCTGTCGCCATCGCGAGGATCTCGCCGGAATTTGGGTCCGCCACGATGACGGCCGTGTTGTTGCTCGCCCGGCCTTTTGTCGCGTCATTCGGCCCGTTTTTGTGATCCTCCTCAAATTTCGCGATGTATTTTTCCACGACTTGCTGGATGTTGAGGTCAATCGTCGAGACCACGTTGCTGCCGTTTGTCGGGCTGACGATGTTTTCCTGCAAGTCCAGATCCGAGTCCAGATAGCCATACTCGCGCCCGTTCACGCCATTTAGGATGTCGGAGTAATAGGACTCAATCCCAAAAAGGCCTCTGTCGTCCTTGTTCGCAAACCCGATGACGGTCCCGGCCACAGTGCCCATGGGGTAGGTCCGTATATACGTCTCCTCAAACCAGACGCCCTGCACATTTTCCAGTTCCAGGCGCTGCGTCTCCGAAAGCTCCCGCTCCGGCGAGAGATCGGTATATTCCTCAAATCTTTGCTTTTCCTCGAGCGGGATCTCCTTTTTGATCACCTGGTACTGGCTCTGTTTGGTCTCCTCGCCCGAAATGCGGTCGCGCACCTCGGCAGCGTCGATCCCAAAGACCTCGGACACCGCGCGGATGGTCGGCTCCAGGTACGTCTCTTGGCTGTTGATCGCGAGGCAGTCCAAGACCACGTTATAGACTTTTTCACTTTTTGCGAGGATGTTGTGGTTGCGGTCCAAGATCTCGCCCCTGCGGTAGGGAATGGACCTGCTGTCATAGATTTGCTGGGATAATACGCGCTTCGCGTACTGGTCGCCGCTTCTGACATTGATGTACGCGACGACGATATTCAGGGCAAGCAGCAGCGCCAAGACGACGACAAAAATCGCCACCAGCCTGATTTGCATATATTTTGTGAATTTCAGCGGCGCACGTTTCCTGCGCGGTCGTCTTCCTGCCATCTGTCCTCCCTTGCCCGCGCAACGGGGCAAGGGTCACTCCCTTGGGATTTCCCCATATTGGCGGATGTAATCGCCATTTTGCCTGCTGTAGCGAATGACCTGCCCCTCATCCGCGTAGACCATGCCAAGCTCGTGCACGGCAATGTCCTTGATCTGCTCCATGCTCACGGAGGAGATGGCCTCCTCGTAGGCGGTGTCGTTCGCCTGCCTTAAGGCGTTCAGCTCGCCCTCTAAGCGCGCGATCCGCCCGCGGTAGGCCGTTCCCGCGGCCTGCAGCTGCAGGTATTGCACGCACAGCAGCACCGCCACGACGGCCGCCGCCGCCAGAAACGCGACATACGGCAAGGTCATGTGCAGGGCTTTCTCCCTGTTTTTCCTTGCGCGTTCGCTCGCCCGCCTTGGGGCTGGCCGCGCCGTCCGCTGCCCCGTCTCTGGCCTTGCCTCTGCGCGGCGCACAACGTTGCCGTCTATCGAAGCGAAGTGCCTGCCGTTTTCTCCCCGGTAATGTCCGCGCGCGGCCATGTCTCCCCCTCCTTAAAAATTATCCGCTCTCCCGCTCCTCCCATTCTCTCTCAAACACGCGCAGCTTGGCGCTTTTCGCCCTGCTGTTTTGCCGAATCTCCCCTTGCGTCGGCAATATCGGCTTGCGCGTGAGGACTCTCCCCGTCGGCCGCTTCTGGCACACGCACACGGGAAAGTCCCGCGGGCAGGTGCACGGATGCTCGTTTCTGCGAAACGTGTTTTTTACGATCCGATCCTCCAGAGAATGGAACGTGATGGCGCACAGGCGCCCCTTGTCCCCGAGAAGCCCGATCATGTCGTCTAAGGACTCCTCTAGTACTCCCATCTCGTTGTTTAGTTCCACCCGAATGGCCTGGAACGTCCTTTTAGCCGGGTGTCCCCCCACCGCTCGGACTTTTTCCGGGATCGCCGCCTGGATCACCCGAACCAGCTCCCCTGTCGTCTCCAGTGGCTTCTTTTGCCTTTCCCGCACGATGTTCCTGGCAATGTTTTTTGCGAACCGTTCCTCCCCATAGTCGCGGATGACGCGGCAGAGCTCCATCTCGCTATATCCGTTCACAATGTCCTTTGCCGTGCGCGCCAGCCTCTGGTCCATACGCATGTCTAGCGGCGCATCCCCGTCCCGGTAAGTAAAACCGCGGTCTTTCGTGTCCAATTGGTAGGAAGAGACACCAAGATCCAAAAGTATCCCATCGACTGATGTCACTCCCATGCCAGCCAATTGTTGTTTCATCTCGCAAAAATTTTCGCGGATGAGTGTCACTTTATCCTTAAACTCCCCCAAGCGCTCCCGGGCAGCCTCGATCGCCGCCCCGTCCTGATCGAACCCGATCAGCCTCCCGTCCCCGGCCAGGTGCCTGCATATCTCGTATGCATGCCCCCCGCCCCCGACCGTGCCGTCCACATAGGTGCCGTCCGCCCGAATCTGAAGTGCCTCGATGGTTTCCGCAAGCAGCACAGACTGATGACAAAACTCCATATCGCCCTCCCCAGGCTATAGGCCCAAATCTGAGAACTGCTGCGTAATCACATCCATGTCGTCCGTGGAAGTGGTCTCCACCCACCGCGACTTGCTCCAAATCTCGACCCGGTCGAGCATCCCGGCCAGCACAATCTCCTTTTCCAGACCCGCAAACTCCCTTAGCGATGCCGGTAAGAGAATCCTCCCCTGCTTGTC
Organism: uncultured Marvinbryantia sp.; assembly: GCA_964455335.1. Taxonomy (GTDB): domain Bacteria; phylum Bacillota; class Clostridia; order Lachnospirales; family Lachnospiraceae; genus Marvinbryantia. Next base: position 10,030 of record CAYVVW010000051.1, on the reverse strand, counting down.
TATCTCGCATGGTGTGGCTCCCGCCACAAAGAAACGGGAAAATTGTCTTGCGCTTTTGTTCGTGAGAGGCAAAGTGCGCAGCTTGTTTTCAAATGCCTGCCATTCATCCATGGGATACGCGTAGAGGCAGCCGTCCAACCCCTTTGTGATGACGAACTCGTCACCTAGCCCCTCGCGGAACTTTGACGGGATGATCAGCCTGCCCTTGGCGTCAATCGCGTGATTGTACTCCCCCATGAACATCAGACGCACCTACTTTCCTGCCGCAAGGCGCTCCCCGCTTGCGGTCGGTAGCTGTGGTGGGAAAACACTCCAATCTGATCCACAATCTACCACTTTCCTCCACTCACATACCCATAATAGACCAGATCCCCAAAATTGACAAGCCCTTTTTTTGCTTTTGGACATAAAAAAAACGCCTGCCTGGCAAGCGTTCCTTTTCTGATGACACAAGCGCCCAACTGCGCGCGCGAAAAAGCGTGCCCTCTTTCGGCTCGAAAAGCAACTGTATCCAACGCCCCAAATGCGCGCGTGAAAAAGCGCGGCGCGCGGGCAGTTGGCTATTTTCGCGGAAAATGCGCGGATGCGCGGCGCCTCCGGCGCACAAGCAATGCCCCCGCGCAGACCACCACAAGGATCACCGAGAGCGCCTGGGAAACCGCGATCCCCGTGCCGGGGATGAGCAGCCGGTCCGTGCGGATGCCCTCGATCCAGGCCCTCCCCGCCCCATATCCCGCGAGGTAGGCCAAAAAGACATTCCCATCCAGGTGCGCGCGCCGAAACAGCCACAAAAGCAGGGCCAAAAGCCCCACATTCCACAAGGACTCATACAAAAAGGTCGGGTGCGCCTGCAAAAACGTCACCCCGTCGCGCACAAACAGGTGCGCCGCCATCTCCTGCGTGACGTCCGCCTCCCGCACGGCGCGGACGGGCAGCGCCATGGCAAGGAGGTTGTCCGTGTAACCGCCAAAGACCTCGCGGTTGAAAAAGTTCCCCCACCTGCCGATCGCCTGCCCTAAGGCAAGTCCTGGGCAGACCGTGTCCGTCACTTTCCAAAAGGAGAGCTTTTTTTTGCGGCAGACCGCCCAGACCGTGGCCGTTCCCGCCAAAATGCCCCCATAGATGGCAAGCCCGCCCCCGCGGAAATTGAAAATCTCCAAGGGGTTCTCCCGGTAATCCTCCCAGGAAAAGATCACATAATAAAGCCGCGCGCCAACGAGCGCAAAGACGATGGCCAGAAGGCTTAAGTCCAGATAATCCTCCTCCCGCTGCCCGCTTTTTTTCGCCAAAAAGAGCGACAAATGCACTCCCGCAAGCATCGCGGCCGCAATGGCAATCCCATAATAGGCGATCCGAAACCCGAACACGTGCAGCTCCTGGCCCACGTTTCGCAAAACGATGCCGAGGTTCGGAAACAGAATCGACGCGTCCGACATAACGCCCACACCCCCTTGCGCGGCACTCACACGTGAAAACGAAACAGGATGACGTCGCCGTCCTGTACCACATACTCCTTGCCTTCCAGACGCACAAGCCCTTTCTCCCGCGCGGCCGCAAGGCCTTTGCAGTCGAGCAGGTCCTGGTAGTTGACCACCTCGGCGCGGATAAAGCCGCGCTCGAAGTCAGAGTGGATTTTCCCTGCCGCCTGCGGTGCCTTGGTGCCCTCCTTGATGGTCCAGGCGCGCGTTTCCTTTTCCCCCGCCGTCAGGTAGCTGATCAGACCCAGCAGGCGGTAGCTCGCCTGGATGAGTTTTTCCAGGCCGGACTGCTGGATGCCCAGATCCTCGAGGAACATCTTTTTTTCGTCGTCCAAAAGTTCCGCAATCTCCTGCTCGATCTGCGCGCAGACAACGAACACCGCGCTCCCCTGCGCTGCCGCAAGGGCGCGCACGTCCCGCACATAGGGGTTCGCGGCCCCGTCGTCTGACAAGTCGCCCTCCCCCACATTCGCCGCGTAAATCACCGGTTTCGCCGTGAGCAGGTTCAGCCCCGCAAGAATGGCCTGCCCCTCCTCGTCGTCGGCCAAAAAGGAACTGGCGGGATTCCCCGCCCCCATGTGGTATTTTAGGTGTTCCAAAAGGACCATTTCCTTTTGGAGCGCCTTGTCGCTTTTTGCCCCCTTCGCCGTCCGTGCCATGCGGCGCTCCACCACCTCCAGATCCGAGAGCAGCAGCTCCAGCTGGATCGTCTCGATGTCGCGTACGGGATCTACCGTGCCGTCCACGTGCACCACGTTGGAGTCCGCAAAACACCGAACCACATGGACGATGGCGTCCACCTCGCGGATATTTGCCAAAAACTGGTTCCCGAGGCCTTCTCCTTTTGACGCGCCCTTCACAAGCCCTGCAATGTCCACAAACTCAATCACCGCCGGCGTGACTTTTGCGGAATGGTACAGATCCGCCAGCTGATCCAGCCGCGCGTCCGGAACCGCGACAACGCCGACATTCGGGTCGATCGTGCAAAAAGGATAATTCGCCGACTCCGCGCCGGCTTTTGTCAGGGAATTGAACAGTGTGCTCTTGCCAACGTTTGGCAATCCCACGATACCTAACTTCATCTCGTCACTCCTCTGTTACGGCAAAAAAATGCCTACGATGTGTCATGGGTACAAAACAGACTTCAGCGCCCGCACGTTTTGCCCGATGTCGCCTCGGAAAACAGCCGACCCCGCCACGATCACGTTTGCCCCCGCCTCCAGGACGGGCGCCAGGGTCTTTGCGTGGATGCCCCCATCCACCGCGATGTCCGTCTCCCGCCTCTCTTTTTCCAAGCGCGCGCGCAGCGTGCGGATCTTCAAAAGGCTGCTCTCCAGAAACGCCTGCCCCCCAAAGCCCGGGTTCACCGTCATGAGAAGCACCGCGTCCGCCTTGTCCATCACATAGTCCAGAAATGCCAGCGGCGTCGCGGGGTTTAACGCCACCCCTGCGCGGATGCCGAGCTGCCGGATCTCGTGCAGCACGCGGTCCAGGTGGCGGCATGCCTCCGCATGGACCGTGATCGCGTCCGCGCCCAGGCGCACAAACGTTTCCACGTAGCGCTCAGGGTCTTGCACCATCAGGTGCACGTCCAGCGGCAGCTTCGTGATGGGGCGGATCGACTGCACCACCGGCATCCCAAAGGAAATGCTCGGCACAAACATGCCGTCCATGACATCGACGTGCAGCATGTCCGCGCCCGCCTCCTCTACTTTTCGAATCTGTTCCCCCAAGATGGCAAAATCAGCCGCCAAAATGGATGGCGCCAGCAACCTTCGCATCGTCCGCCTCCTCTTGTTCTTCGTCACTTGTCCCTCGTCACTTTCCAAACTTTTTGTCGTGCCGGTTTTCACAATCCTGCCTCAATACTTCCTGACCCTTCCCAGTGCCGCGTACAGCGCAAGGTAACTCTCGTACCGCTGCCGGCTGATCGTTCCGCCCGCGACGGCGCGCTTGATGGCGCACCCCGGCTCGTGCGTGTGGGTGCACCCGGGAAACCTGCAGTCGCCGCAGCCCGAAAACTCCGGAAAGCAATCTTTCAGTTCCGCGTCCTCCATGTCCGGCAAATCCAGGACGCCAAACCCCGGCGTGTCAAAGAGGTACGTGCCCTCCCCCGCCCACAAAAGCTCGCTGTGCCGCGTCGTGTGCCTGCCGCGGCCGATCTTTTCGCTGATCGCGCCCGTTTCCATGCGCGCCCCCGGCACAAGCAAGTTGGCGAGGGAGGACTTCCCCACGCCGGACGGCCCCGCGACGGCCGTTGTCTTTTCGCGCAAAAATGCGCGCAGCTCCCGCAAGCCCGTCTGTTCCTTCGCGCTGGAAAAATAAATCCCGCACCCGCTCTTTTCGTAAATCCCGCGCAGCCGCGCGCACGCCCCCTCCTCCGCCTCGTCCTGTTTGTTAAAGCAGATGGCGCAGGGGATGCCCTGCCAGGCCATCGTGACGAGGAACCGGTCCAGCAAATTGAAGTTTGGCTTTGGCCTTTGCACCGCAAAGATGGCCAATGCCTGGTCGATATTTGCCACGGCGGGCCGGATCAGGGCATTTTTTCGCGCAAGGATGCGCACAATGTTTCCCTCCGGAGGGTTCTCGCTTTGCACCTCCAGCTCGACATTGTCGCCGACCAGAGGCTTTTTCCCTTCTTTTCGGAAAATCCCGCGCGCCTTGCACACATAGGTACGCGCGCCCCCCGTGCGCACTTCGTAAAATCCCGCAATCCCTTTGACGATTTTTCCCTGCATAAGCTCAATCATCTACCCGCTCAAATGGCACGGAAGGATAGGTCGCGAACGACTCATACTGTCCCGTCACGCTGTTGTACCGGTACAAGATCACATCCCCTTCGGCCATGCCCGGAACACCCTCCGTCTGCAGGGTATAGGGGAACGTGATCGACTGCCCCTCCAGCAAGACCTTCGTCGTGTCTCCCTGCACCAGCTCGAGTTTGACCATCTCTCCCTGATACCCGGGAACCGCGTCGAGCAGGGCGTTGCACGTCCATGTGCCCGCATCTTGCTGGCTCACCTGCCCCTCCGCCCCTGCGCTGACGGTCAGAAGGACGGTCGACCCTGGGGATGCCTCTCCTGTGACGCTCTGATCCATCACGACCCCCATGGCATACTCGCCGCTTGGCGCGTCCGCGCGCTCCACGTAAAATCCGGCGGACATCATCGCGTCCTGCGCCGTTTGGAAATCCTGGCCGACCACGTTCGGCACCGTGACGGAAACGTCATCTTCCACAAAGAATGTGTCGTTTTGCAAGGTGTCTTCCGTCTGCCGCTCCTCTGTCGGTGCTTCCGTCGGCGGCTCTGTCTGGGGTGCCTGCGTCTGCGGCTGCGTCTCCGCGACGGCATCCGTTTCCACGATCTGTATCGGGCTTTCTGTTTGCGTTTGCCCTTCCGTCTGCGCGCGCCAGCGCAAAAAAGAGGGAAGGTTTAGGCGAACCAGCCCCACCGCGTTTGCCACCAAGGCCAAAAAGATCACGGCGATCAGAACGGCGATGACAATGCTGCCGGCCGTCATCAGCTTTTCCAGGCGCGGGTTTAGGAATCCCTTGTCCTCATCGGAATCGTCCTCGTACCTCCTGCTGCCCTCTTTTTCCGCGTCATAGTCATACCCGCGCCTGCCATACGCGCGGCCGAGCGGGTAGGGGTCATACGACCGCTGCTGCCCATTTGCGTAAGGCTCGCCTGGATTTGCCGGATTCCCCTGGTTGCCCGGGTTGCCCCCATATCCCGCGTACCCCGCGTTTTGCTGGCCCTGGTAAGGCGCACCCGCCCCTTGCGGATAGGATGGCGGCGCATACTGCCCGCCCCTTGCGGTCGCCTGGTACCCTTCCTTGATCGCCCCCAGCTCTTTTTTGGAAATCTTGACGGTGTGCCCCGCGTTGCTGGCGTTGACGATGTGGACGAAATTCCCATCTGGGTTGACCAACGACTCCTTGAGGTCATAGATGAGGTCCGACATCTTTGCATAGCGCCTGTCAGGGCTTTTCTGGGTGCACTTGCAGATGATTTGCACCGTGCTCTTCGGCAGGTTTGGCACATAGGCCTCCGGCGACTTCATCTCCTCTTGCAAATGCTTGATGGCAATCGACACCGTGGTGTCGCCGTCAAACGGCACATGGCCCGTCAGCATCTCGTACATGGTGATGCCGAGGGAATAAATGTCGCTCTTGGCGTCGCTGTACCCGCCCCGCACCTGCTCGGGCGAGCTGTAATGCACAGACCCCATGACGGCCGTGTTGATCGTGTTGGAATTTGTCGCCCTGGCAATGCCAAAATCCGTCACCTTGACTTTGCCGTCCGTCGAGATAATGATATTTTGCGGCTTGACGTCGCGGTGAATGATGCCGCTGTTGTGCGCCGCCTCCAGCCCCTGGGAGACCTGGATGGCGATGCTTGTGGCCTCCCTTACGGCAAGCCTGCCATTTTTCGCGATATATTCCTTGAGCGTGATGCCCTCGACCAGCTCCATCACGATATAGTTGACCCCGCGATCCTCGCCGACATCGTAGATATTGACGATATTTGGGTGCGCAAGGCCGGCCGCGGCCTGCGCCTCCTGGCGGAACTTTGTGATGAATGCCGTATCATCGCGAAACTCCTGCTTGAGCACCTTTACGGCCACGAAGCGGTTGAGCTTGTGGTCCTTCGCCTTATACACGTCCGCCATGCCGCCCGTGCCGATCCGGCCGACGACCTCGTAGCGCCCCTGTATGAACATCCCTTCCTTTAGCATACTTCCACCTCATCCGTCTGCGCGTTGACCAGAAGTGCCGTGATGTTGTCATACCCGCCATGCTGGTTGGCCAGCTCGACCAACCGCTTCCCGGCGGCCCTCAAATTGCGCTCTCCCCGCACGACCCGGCCCATTTCCTCATCGGTCAGCATATTGCTCAGCCCATCGGAACAAAGCAAGATCCGATCGCCCTTTTTTAATTGCACGTCAAAAAAATCTATGGCAACCCGCCTTTCCACGCCAATCGCGCGCGTGATGACGTGCCGGTCCGGATGGGTCCTCCCCTCCTCGCGGGTAAGCCCGCCCGCGCGGATCATCTCCTCCACCAGGGAGTGGTCCCGCGTGACCTGCCGAATGCCGCTGTTGATGAGATAGAGGCGGCTGTCCCCGACGTTCGCCACATAAAGCATATTTTTTACAATCGTGGCCGCCACCATGGTCGTGCCCATGCCGCGGTAGCGCGCCTTGGCATTGGCCTCCGCGAGCACCCGCGTGTTGGCGCACTCCATCGCCTTGCGGATCACCTTGACGGGGCCATTTTCCCGATCCCGCCTGACGCTGTCCAGAAAGACTTTCACGGCATAGCTCGACGCGCGGTCGCCCGCCCTGTGCCCGCCCATGCCGTCCGCAACCACAAACAGGTTGGGCAGCCTGCCCACCGGCCCATCCGAGGCATACAGATAATCCTGGTTTTCGCTTCTTTCGCGCCCCTTGTCGGTAATGCCATATGATACGTATGAGATCATGCCCTATCCCCTTTGTCCAAACCAGGGCGCGAAAGAAGCGCCCAACCCACGTTGCCCCATGTATCCTGCCGTAAATTTGCCGTTTACGGCAGCCCCACAGTGCCGCACCGTTTCAAAGAAAGAGAGACCGAAACCTTGCATTTTTACGTCCGCGCCAGCCCGTCCACGCGCAGCACGACTCCCGTGATGTAACTCGCCTTGTCGCTCGCAAGGAACACAAGCGCATTGGCGATGTCCTCTGGCTGCCCCAATCTGCGCAGGGGGATCTGGGCGATCATCGGGCCTGTGACGCTGCTCGGCACGGCTTTCATCATGTCCGTCTCCGTGATGCCCGGCGCAACCGCGTTGACGCGGATGCCCTTTGGCCCCAGCTCGCGCGCCAGGGAAAGCGTAAACCCGTCCACGGCAAACTTAGACGTCGGGTAGGCGATACCTGCCGGCTGCCCGTCGCGGCTCACCATGGAGGACGTGCTCAAGATAACGCCGCTGCCCGCGGGAACCATGTAATCCACCGCGGCGCGGGCACAGTTGTACACGCCCTTTAAGTTCAGGTCCAGCACGCGGTCAAACACTTCCTCTGTGTAATCCGTAAAAGGCGTGCGCTCCGAGATCCCCGCATTGTTGACCAGGATGTCCAGTTTGCCATACGTCTTTACGACGCTTGCAAAGGCGTCCCGCACCGCATTCCCGTCAGAGAGATTTGGCCACATGCCCGCGCACTTGGCATCCGGATGCTTTTCCCGCATCGCCGACACGGCCGCGTCCGCCGTCTCCTGCCTGCTGGCAAACAAAACGACCGTCGCCCCTTCCGCCAAAAAGGCGTCCACCGTGGCAAGCCCAATGCCGCGGCTGCCACCCGTCACGATTGCAACTTTGTCTTTTAACAACATCTTGAAACCCTCCTATTTCTTTCTATTTTCTTTCTTTGCATGATATGATGTTACGGTAAAAAGATCCCCTACGGATTGTTCCGTGCTTCGCATCCCCGCAATCAGATCAGGCGCGCTTCCCATTCTTTTTCCCGAAAGCCCACAAGCACGCCGTCATCCGTGACAAGCAGGGGACGCTTGACGAGCATACCGTCTGACGCGAGCAGGCGGTATTGCTCCTCCTCCCCCATTTGGGCGAGCTTGTCCTTTAGCCCGAGTTCCCTGTAGCGCATCCCGCTGGTGTTAAAGAACCGCTTAAGGGGCAGCCCGCTTTTTTCCCGCCACTGCCGCAGTTCCTCGGCGGTCGGGTTTTGCTCCTTGATGTCGCGATCCTGGTAAGGGATTTGGTTGGCTTCCAGCCATTTTTTTGCCTTTTGGCAAGTCGTGCACTTCGGGTATTCCACAAATATCATTTTTCTCTCACCTCCGTATCCGCTTCTTGATCAGAAAAAGCACAGCAATCAGGCAGATTGCCAACGTCAGGATGGCGTTGATTTTTTTCAGCATCGCGAACATCTCCTGACGACTCCTGGTAGGACTTGCGCAGCTGCCCGCACGCCCCGTCGATGTCCTGCCCCAGGGATCGGCGGATGGTGGCGGGGATACCCCGCATTTCCAGCTCTTTTTGGAAACGCATGGCCGTGCGGCGGTCGCTTTGGCGAAAGGAGCGCTCCCGAATCGGGTTGACCGGAATCAGGTTGACGTGCCCATGCGTGCCGCAAAGCAGCCCCGCAAGCTCCCGTGCGTCTTTTTGCGTGTCATTCACCTGCCGGATGAGGCTATACTCGAACGTGACCCGCCGCCCCGTGGCCGCAAAATAGGCGCGACAGGCATCGATGGTTTCCGAAAGCCCATACCGGTTGGCAATGGGCATCAGCGCTTTTCGCTTCTCTTGCGTCGGGGCGTGCAAAGAGAGCGCCAGGGTGATGGCCAACTGCTCCTTTTGCAAGGCGTAGATGTTTGGCACAATGCCGCACGTACTCACGGTGATGTTGCGCTGGCTGATGCGCATCCCCTTTTCATCGCTTATCATGCGCAGGAATCGCACGAGATTGGCATAATTGTCCAATGGCTCCCCCATGCCCATGACGACGATGTGGGAGACGCGCTCCCCGACATCCCGCCGAATCCGGTAGACCTGCCCGAGCATTTCGCCGGGAAGCAAATTTCTCGTAAGCCCCCCGATGCCGGACGCGCAAAAGCGGCAGCCCATGCGGCAGCCCACCTGAGAGGAGATGCAGACCGTGTTCCCATGGCGGTGGCGCATCCAGACGCTCTCGATCAAAGATCCGTCCTCCAGGGCGAACAGGTATTTGCGCGTGCCGTCCCGCGACGCTCTTACGGCCGCCTGGCGCAAATTGGCCCACGCAAACGACGTGCGCAAGGCCTCCCGCAAGGCCAGCGGCAGATTCGTCATCTCGTCCGGCCCGTCCGCCATGCTTTGGTGCAGCCACCCATAGACCTGCGATGCGCGAAACGGCTTTTGCCCCATCTGCCCCAGCGCGTCCGCCAACTGCCCATAACTTAAGGATCGGATATCTTCCATGCACTCCACCTTGCGCTACCGCGCGCGCCGAAGCTTTGCCAGGAAAAAGCCATCGGTTTCCTGGATGCCCGGCAACAGCTGCAGATACCCCGCCTTTGTGGTCCTGCACCGCAGCTCCGCGCAAAGGTAAGGGTCAATGTCCTCCAGCTGGAATGGGTAGTGGTCCAAAAACCACTTGAGATTGTACTGGTTTTCGGCCGCCCCGATGGTGCACGTGCTGTAAATCAGGGTGCCGCCCACCTTGACATACTGCCAGACCGTGTCGAGGATCTTTCTTTGCAGCTTGACCAATTCCTGCTGCCGCTCCGGGGTCATCTTAAACTTGATGTCCGGCTTTCGCCCGATGACGCCAAGCCCGGAGCAGGGCACGTCCGCAAGCAAAATATCGGCCTTTTCCACCGAGGCCGCGTCAAACACCGTCGCGTCCATCTGCACCGCCGCCAGGTTGATGCGCTTGGAGCGCTCCAGGTTTTCCTGCATCAGGGCCACCTTGTGCTCTGTCAGGTCGCGCGCCTCCACAAAGCCGCTCCCTTTTAGCTTGTCCGACAAATGCAGGCTTTTCCCCCCTGGCGCGGCGCACACGTCAATGCAAGA
>CAYVVW010000050.1:4188-13200 GCA_964455335.1 uncultured Marvinbryantia sp. | reverse complement strand
CCATGTCCATGGCCAGGGTTTTCCCGAAGCGGCGCGGGCGCATGATGGCCGTCACTTTCGTGTTGCCATCCCACCACTGGCGAATGAAGTCCGTCTTGTCAACATAAAATGAATTTTTCTCCCGGAGCGTCGAAAAAAAATCCTCCCCGATGTCCACTGTCCTTGGCATATGCGCACCCCCTTGTCACCGTATCGCAATCCCATTTACTTCCACATCTTCTGTCAACACAATCACAAGGCATTTGCGCCCGTCGATCACCGTCGTTTCCACGAGGTCGCTCCGCATGGGGTTGACCTGCACGACGATGTCGCGCGCCTTGATCTCAAATTTGCGCATATTTGCCACATTTTCCGCCACAAACGAGGCCTCCTCGCCCGCCTCCTCCTCAAAGCGGTCGTCAAACGCGGCCAGTTTTTCTTCCGCGACGCCGCTTCTCTCCAAGAGCCGCTTCACATCCTCTTTGCCAAGCACAAGCGGTGCGGGTTCCTCGATTTGCTCCTCAATCAGCTCGTTTAAGTTTTCGTGAATGGTGCGCACCGTGTCATAGTCGCACGTCTCGCCCAAGGTCTCGCGAACCAAAGCCTGAAATGTTTCTTTTTGGTCTCCCGCTGTCAAAGGGAGCGTGCAGCCCAGTACCTGCTCCACCACTTCAGCCTGTGGCTTTTCCGGTTTTTTCGTATAATAAAGCGCGCTGTGGATGTCCGCGCTCCGGTCGCAAAACGCGGGAAACAAAAAGCCGATGGCGGGCATTTCCACGATCCAATCCCGATCCCTGCTTGCGAAACAATTGTCTTTTTCATGGTAGGACAGGCCTGGTTTCGAGAGATTGACCGGGCAAATGCAGCAGACAATATGCTCATATACCTCATCCGACGCGTCAAACATTTCCAGGTTATCCAAGGATTTCCCAGGGATGTCATATACGCCATATCCAAGCAAAATCAGGTAATGCCCCTCGCAATCAAAGGACGCAATCACTTGCTCGTAAAATTCCTCCAGCAGCCCGTCGTCCTGCAGGCCGGAATATTTTAATTGCAGCAACCGCTCCTGGGCGCCGCCCTCTTTTTCCGATTCCAACGGAAAATCCAGGGAAAGCAGATTCTTCCCCAGCGTGCCCGACATCGATTTTTGGAAAATCGCCAAATACTTAAAAAAATCTTCCTCCGGAAGCGACAAAAAAGCCTCCTGGAACTGCGTGCGCACCTGCTTGTCGGCATCCACATAGCAGCCGCAAATGCGGCTGATGGGGCAACGCTCGCTCGTAAATTGTTTCTTAATTTCCGCAACTTCTTTCTTGTCCATCTCCGTTTTCACCCGTCCTTTCCACATTCCTTATTTTTCAGATGCGCGCTTACTTCCAAGACTTGAATTTCCTTTCCATTTCCAAATGGGTGCTTACTTCCAAGCTTTGAAATTCCTTCCCATTTTCAGATGCGCGCTTACTTCCAAGGTTTGAAATTCCTTCTCATTTTCAGATGCGCGTTTCCAAGATTGGAAGTTCCTCCCCATCGAGGCAGGCCACGCGCAAACTGTCTTTTTCGTATTCCAGTTTTAGGGAGAAGAAGGGGCGGTTTTCCTCGATAAGCCGAAAAAAGATCCGATCCCCTTCCCATATGTTCAGGTCAAAAATCTTGCTTTTTTCGACCCATTCCAAGGTTCCCTCGTCACAGGGCGCAAGCGTTCCCGTGTATGCGTCCGCCGTGTACAAAAACATATATTCCGACACCCAGGCATCCTGCCCTATATGGGTGACAAACGTCACAATGCCGCGCAAGCGGTAGCGCACAAGATCCAGCCCTGTCTCCTCTTTTACTTCCCGCAAAAGACATTCTTCTGGGCTTTCGTATGCCTCAAAATGCCCGCCCACACCGATCCATTTTTCTTTGTTGATGTCCTTTTCCTTTGCGGTGCGGTGCATCATCAGATATTTCCCATCCCGCTCGATGTAGCATAGCGTGGTCAGTCCCATCCGATTCCCTCTCCTTTCATTTTCCCTCTCTTTTCGTTCCTGTTTCACATGGGCGAAGCCCCCAAAAAATATTCCTGCGGGTTTTCGCTCGCCGCGATTTCGGCCAAAAGGTTCGAAAATACGACCGCCCCTTTTCCGTTTAGGTGCTTTTCGTCCTGAAATACCTCGTCCGGAAAATCCCGCGCGCGGTCTTTGTAGTTGAAAAAGTTGTAGCACGTGGCGCCCCACTCGTCCGCAAAGGACTGGCAAAACTGATCCCAATCCGCAAGGTTTCCCGCGGCGTCCAGATAATCCTGCGTGGTCGGCGGCACAAACAGAACCAATTGGATGCCCGCGTCCTTGCACAGCTTTGCGATTTTTTCCAAATACTTCACGGACTCTTTTTGCGTCTGTGCCATTCCCCTTTTTTTGATCCAGGAATTGACCCTGCGGTTGCGGTTTTCCCGCAATTCCCCGCGATAGGTCTCGTCGACCGGACGGAATCCGCGCATTTCATAGCGGGAGGACGTATTTGCCGCATCTTGCATTTTGTGCCGGAGGTTGCTTCGCACGGCGGAAAAATGAGTGTAAGTCTCCACGCGCGTGGAATACAGCACAGACGAAGTGAGCACGCTCTCCTGGTGCACCGCCAGCAGATAGCGCAGCTTCCATTTCCAGGACCGCAGGTTTTCATAAGCGGACACATACCGGATGTCCTTTTGCTTTTGTTTTAGGGAAGGCATCGCCATGCCCAGGTAAATGGTTTTGATCGGGTTTTCCTCCACCGCCTCCCGCAAAAGGTAATATGTGCCCATCAAGGGCTGCGCCGACGTCGCCAAATTGAAGCTATTTGTGCCGAGCTTTTCGTCCAAAATCCGCGGGTCGATGGATCGGTACGTCAGCGATGTCCCGATGTAAAGCGTGTCCAATGTGCCCGCCAATTCCGCGCGCGCCCGTTTGGAAACGCAGGTGTAGTCGTTCCACGGCTCATAGCAAAGGCGCACTGCCCACTCAAAGAGAAATGCCGCCAAAACAACGACCGCCACGCGCACGGAAATCTTCTTAAAATTGCGCATAGGCAAATCCCCCCGTTCCCGATGTGTTCCACTTTCCTACCGCCAGCAGGTAAACCAAAAGAAAAAGGTAAGCGCCCCAGCGAACCCAAACCGGCTTTTTTGCAAGCATATCCCGCATGTCCTGCTTTTCTTCCAGGGCATCCACCAAAAAAATGAGAAAAATGGCAAAAAACAGCCAGATGACATCCCCTGTTCCGATGCCCGGCAGCCATTCCCCGAGTCCCTTTGGCATGGAAAATGCGGTAAATAACCGCTTTGCGAATGCAACGGACGCGGCCGTGCTGGCAGGCCCTGGAAAGATTTTCAGCAAACAAACCAGCAAAAAAGTGCGCGCCATGCAAAAAAACTGCCAGGCTTTCGCGTCCGATCGGATGGACAGTTTTTCCTTTGCTTTCGCAAAATAAGGTTCTAGCACCATGGCGCCCATGATCACCGCGCCATTCGCAAATCCCCAAAAAATGTACCGCCAGCTCGCGTCATGCCACAGCCCCGTTCCGACCCAAACAAACGTGAGCGCAAACAGGGATGGGAACAATTTCCCCACGCGCGGGCCAAACCACTTGCGCCCTTTTTTCCCAAATTTCACCGCGGGCTTGGAGACCGCAAGCGGGTAAAACACATAATCGCGAAACCAGCTTCCCAGGGAAATGTGCCACCTGCGCCAATATTCCGCCAGGGATTTTGAAAAAAACGGCCTGGCAAAATTTTCGGCGATCGAGATGCCAAACAGCTGCGACGCGCCTGCCACGATGTCCATATATCCGGAAAAATCGGCATACATGGACACGGTTAAGGCAACGCATCCCACAAAGCACGTCGGCCCTGGCAGCTCCCGAAATCCGTCAAAAATGGCCTGCGACACAGGCTGCAGATTGTCCGCAACCACCATTTTTTTGAAAAACCCCCACAGCATCCGCTGGCATCCATACGAAAAATTGTGATAGGAAAACCGATGCCCCTCGTACAGCTGCGCGGCCATCGGCTGGTAGCGGTTGAACGGGCCTTGCGTCATTTGCGGAAAATACGCGAGAAACAGCAACAGCTTTGCATAATTTTTCTGCGCCGGAAATTTTCCCTTGTAAAGGTCGATGACGTAGCCGATGGCAATCAGGGTATAATAGGAAATGCCCAACGGCGCCAAAAATTGCGGAATCGCAATGGAAATCCCAGCCCACCCGAGCACCGCATTTGCCATTTCCCCAAAAAACCCGCCATACTTGAGCGTCAAAAGAATCGCCAAATTCAGCAGCGTGGCTACTGTCGCAGCCCCCTTTTTCTTCTTCTTGCAAGCCCGCTTCCACTGGGCGGCGTGTTCCCTGTCCTTTTCGCACAGCTGCGCGCATAAGCGCTCCTGCCGATCCATCCAAAGGCCGGCCGCCCAAATGCTCAGGCTCGTCAAAAACAGGTAAACGGGGGATGTCGCGCACGCCAGGACATAAAATGCCACGCTTCCGGCGAGCAGCGCCGCGAAACGGTACTTTTGCCAAAACACATAATACGCAAACAAAAGGCACGTCAAAAACAACAGGAAATACAGCGAATTGACGGTCATCCTACGCCCCCTGCCGCAGTTTTTCGATCAACTGGTAAATGGCATCTGCCGAATTGAAATTTTCCGGCTCCATCTCCTCAAACGGAATCTCCACCTGGAACGCGTCATTGAGTTCGCCCACCAGCGTCACAATGTCAAACGAATCCAAAATGGCGTCGTCCACCAACGCGGTTTCCGCGCCAAAGTCCACATCCGGACGCAACTCTTCCAAAATTTCCATCAATTTTTCCATCTCGTCTCTCCTCATATGTTTTTCTAAATTTTCATGATGTCAGCGGGTCAGCGGAGCCTTGTGAAGCAGCAAAACACCGCCACAACATCTTTTTGCCACAGCACCATCGCAGTCCAGCGGGGAAAAAGGCTCACCCCAGCAGATACTGCACGGACACAGTGCCGTCAAACGTGTACCCCATCCGCTCGTAGAGCTTTATGGCATGTGTGTTCGTCTCGTCCACCCAAAAATTGATTTTCTCTGCCCCATGCTTTTCAAACAGGTAGGCGCTCCCGCCGCAAAACGCCGTGCGCCCCATGCCGCGCCCCCTGAGGGCAGGGTCTACCACCAGGTGTTCCATAAAACTTGTTTTCCCGCGCGGCAGCGTCACGATCACGGCCGCAAGGCGGCCCGCTTCCAACCGAATGCCCAGCAGCTCGCCCTTCCGGCAGGCACGCGCAAACTCCTCCTCCCCAAAAAAAGTAGCGCTGCGATAGTCCAGGCTGCCCCTCCAAAGGCGCGCCGCCTCCGAATAATCCTCTGGAAGCAAGGGCACTACCGGAAATTGACTGTTTTTTTCCGCGGCATCGGCAGGCGGGACAAAGTCTGCCTTTGCGCACTCCATGCGCCGGTTGCGCTGATGGGGCGCAAACCCGCACGCGACCCACTTGTCCACCCCGCATTTTTTTCGAGCCGCCGCCTCATCCCCGCGAAACACGCAGTCAATCACGACGGGGCGCGGCCAATCCGACACGTCGGGCAGTTCCCCCTCCGCCGCCTGGTAGTAATACAGACGGGTGCAATCCGACTCCCCAACGAAAAAACACAGGGCGCCGTCCTCGCGCACAGAGAGTTTCCCGCGCGCCGCCAGCTGCTCCACCTCGCTCGGCAATAGCGTGCAATTCGTCTGCGCCTTGCCGTTTCTTTTCTTCCATTCCTTTACAAGGCGCGCAAACTGCGCGGCCCCCGTGACCAATTCCTTTGCCATTCTACCACCACTTTCCCCAATTTGCAACACATCCGATCCCTTCTCGTCCATTCTGGCCACTGCATGATCCTGTCTTGCCACTGCACGTGTATCTATCCTTCCTTGCCACTGCGCAATCCTTGCTTTCCACTGCACGATCCTTGCTTACCACTGCGCAATCCCTTTTTTCCACTGCGCAAGACAAACTCCACGCAAATCATTTGGCGCGGCGCAAAATGCGCTTAGGAAAGCACCCGCGCCCGAATCGCCATGCGGTCGATTTTCCCACGCGTGTTGCGTGGGATTGCGTCCAAATGCACCAGCCGGTTTGGGCACATATATTTGGGCAAATACTTCTGCAATTCCTTTACTACCACGGCATCCATCTGCTCCCGCGCCTGGTAAACGAGGACGATTTTCCCGCGCTTTTCGTCATATTGGCAGCAACACTGCTCGATGCCCGCGATGGCATTAGCCGCATTTTCGATTTCGGACAATTCGATGCGGTGTCCCATGTGCTTGATTTGCCAATCGCGCCTGGCGGCAAAGAGCAATTCCCCGCGCGCATTTTTGCGCCCATAGTCGCCCGTGTGGTAAATCCGCTCGGGGTAGGCGTCGTTGAGCGGATTTTGCGTAAATGCCGCCTCGGTCGCCTGCGGATTTCGATAATACCCATGCGCAAGGCACGTTCCGCGCACGCAAATTTCCCCAGTCTCCCCGTCTGGCACAGGGCGCCCCTGCCCGTCAAGAAGCAGGATTTCCGTGTTGGGAAATGCCGCGCCGATCGGGATAGATTCACGCTCGGAAAATGCGCGATCCACCACATAATATGTGCAGTTGCACGTGATCTCCGTCGGCCCGTAAAGATTGACGTAGCGCACGTGCGGCAAATGCCGCCTCCAGTCATTGAGCACTTTTGCGGGCATGACCTCGCCGGAAAACATGACATTTTTTAAGGTTTCCGGAAGCGCGTGATCCAGCACGCGCAAAACCGACAGGATCTGCAATGCCGACACCGCCCAGATCAAGGTCGTCACACGGTGCTCGTTCAGAAAGGGGACGAGCTTTTTGGGCATGGAAAACATGGCCTGCGGCACGAGAACCAGCGATGCCGCATTGCGCAACGTGCAATACAAATCCTTTACAGAGACGTCAAAGTCAAACGGCGCCTGGTTGGCAAACACGTCCGTCTCGTCAAATCCAAACACGTCCGCAAACTGCTCCGCCAAATCGATCACCGAGCGATGGCAAATCAGCACCCCTTTCGGCGTTCCCGTAGACCCCGACGTGAACATCAGATAAAGCGGGTCAGTGTCCAAATGCCCCCTGCGGATGGCGGCGAGCAGCGCGTCGTCCACAGGCCCGTCGGCCAACCCCTCGCGCGCCAAAAAAACCGGCTGGCCGTCCTTTTCCCAATTTGCCACACAGCCCTTCACAGTTTCTGCGGCATCCCCCGGCGCAATCACCGCGCCCGGCCTTGCCACGTCCAGGATGGCCGCAATGCGCGCAGCCGGCAGTTTCTTGTCTATCGGCACATAAAAATTCCCGCTGTATGCAACGCCCAAAAAAAGGACGAGGCACTGCACCGTGTGATCCGTGACGACAGCCACCGGACGCTTGCGCATACCCGTGCGGGCGACGCGCGTGCCCACCGCCTTTGCCCGCCGCGCCAATTCGCGGTAAGAAACCGCTTCGCCCGCGCCCGCAAAAGCTACCTTGTCCGGAAAGCGCGCGGCAGACCTCTCCAGATAAGAAAGTACATTCGTAACCATAAAATCTCCCGATATTTCATTTTCCACCTATGCTTCACCCAAAAGATCCCATTGCCTCGCCATTGTACCACAAATTCGTGAGAAAAGTGTGTGGAAAAAGTAAGAATTTTGTATTGACACTGACCAATGAATGCTCTAAAATAAAGGGGTATGTTTATGTTGAGACGACCGTGTCCGGCTTTGACATAACAAAAACCGTTAAAACAATTACTTTGGAGGTTACAGATGGCGAACATTAAATCCGCAAAGAAACGCATCTTAGTGAACAGGAAAAAAGCCGACCGCAATAAGTCCATCAAGTCCGGCGTGAAAACGGCCATCAAAAAGGTTGAGGCCGCCGTCTCCGCAAATGACAAGGAGGCCGCAAGCGCCGCCCTGACGAGCGCGACTTCTGTGATCGGCAAAGCCACGCAAAAAGGCGTCTATCACAAGAACACTGCGGCGAGGAAAGTTTCCCGCTTAGCCAAACTCGTCAATCAGCTATCGTAAACGGCAATACGAAAATCGTTTTGTCGTTTGCTATATAAGAAAAGCCGATACTTGCGGGGTCTGCTGTCCCGCAGCGCGGAAAACAAGGGCCGGAGGATCGTTACCTGCCGGCCTTCCTTTTTGTTCCCCTAGGCCGTCCGAAAACTATCTCGCGGCGGTCATTGATTCCCACTTTCCGCTCCAAGTGTACGCGATTGTCCCTTGATGTCTCCACTTTTGCGACATTTCGCCGCAGATTCCGGTTTCCATCCCCCACTTGCAAAATGCACGTCTAGGTTTTCGGACAGCCTGCCCCATCTTTCAAGCGTTCGTTTCTATTTTTGCCCAAAAACTACGCCCAACACACATTCCAACTTGACCAACGTCCGCTTCTGCTAGGAGGCGGCTCTACCCTTTTCGCCTTGAATGGGTGACACAGTCTCCACATTCACATGAAACGATCGCAACGTTCAAGGCGCAAACGATCCTCACGTTTGTGCGCCACCCTACCCGCAGGATCACCCATCGATCAATTCGTGCAACTTTTCAGTCGTATCCGGCTGTGTCGGAATGAGCCGCCCTCTTTTAGACGTGTACATATCGTCGTAGGGGACGCGGTTTTCTTCCAGCTCAAATGTCGCCATGCCGGGAACGGATGCCGTCAGCTGCAGCAAGTCAAACGGGTCGATGTCGTGCTCCACCTGTTCGATCAAGTCGGCCGCAAGCCCCAGCAAGTCCTGCGCCCCCAGGGTCTGCGCCTGCGAAAACATCTGGCTTAGGACATCCCTCTGCCGCTGTGTCCGCTGGTAGTCGTTGTTGCCCACGTGGCGGATGCGCATATAGGCCACCGCCTGATAGCCGTTGAGCAGGTAATCCCCGCCGCACGGCAGGCTGCTCTCCGCCGCCCCCATGACCTCCAGGTACTGGTTTAAGATGACGCACTCCTCGTCCGTCACCGCGATCTGCACGCCGCCGATGCGATCCACGACATCCGCCATGGAGTCAAAGTCCACGATC
>CAYVVW010000050.1:0-4178 GCA_964455335.1 uncultured Marvinbryantia sp. | reverse complement strand
TGTCAATGTCCAGATCGTAATTGTCCTCCAGGGTCTCCTGGAGCAGCTCCGCGCCGCCCACGGCAAACGCGTGGTTCAGCTTTGCCGTCCCATGCCCCGGGATCTCGGCATTTAAGTCGCGCATAAACGATGTCATGATGATGCGCCGGTTGTTTGCCTGGACAGTGACGAGGATCATCACGTCCGAGTTTCCATTCCACGAGTCGTCCCTTCTGTCCGAACCGATCAACAACAGCTGGTAGACTTCCTTTTCGTCCGGCAAAATGACCTCCGCAAGCTCCGTCTCTGTCAGCTTCGTCTCCGCCTCGCTTGCCGCCGCTCCCATCCCGCACAAAAGGAACATGGCGAGCAAACATGCCGCCCACACCGCTTTTCCCATTACGCTGCCTCGCATTTCCATCCACTCCATCCCTCTGATCCCTGTCGCCTGCGCTATGCCAAATCCCCATACAAGTCTGCCTGGTAGACGCCATTTTCTGTCAATTTGCGAAACGCCTCCGCCACGCCGGCCTTGTCCTCTTTGCTCGTGATGCCAAACCACTTGTCAGCCGTTTCCAGGACGCGCACGGAAACCTGCTTGCGCCGCAAAAGCTGGCCAATGTAAGTGGGCAGCAAAAATTCCTCCTTTTCTCCCCCGTCGCCCAGGTTTTGGAAAAATTCCGCAAACCCGCGGTCGAGCAAGTCGAGAAATTCCGGGGTCAGCCCCCACATATTCATTGAGGCGTAGCCATCCCCGTCGATGAGTCGCCCGTCCGCGCAAGGGCCTTGCGCCGTGCGCACGATATTGTGCGTCTCCCGCACGTCCGTCAGGTAGCCGTTTTCGTCCACCGCGCAAATGCCGCGCGTCACGCCGCCGTGCGCGCTCAAGGTATTTTTGAGCAAAAAGCCCGCCATGCAAAAACGGTAAGGCTCCGCGCGGCTTGCGCCCCGCAAAAAATCGTGCAGCTTGCAAAATGCCGCCTTCCCATAATAATCGTCCGCATTGATCACCACGAATGGCTCTTTTAGGACATCCCTGCAGCTGAGCACGGCCTGCCCCGTGCCCCAAGGCTTTGTGCGCCCGGCGGGAAGCGCGACGCCGTCCGGCAGCGCGTCTAGAGACTGGAACGCATAGGCGACCTCCACCCCCGCTTTTTCGCACACCGCCTCGATGCGGTTTCCGATGACCTCCCGAAAATCCGCCTCAATGTCCTTCCGAATGATAAAAACAATCTTGCGAAAACCGGCCGCGATCGCATCGTGAATGGAATAATCCATGAGGATATGCCCATTCGGGCCGACCGGCTCCAACTGCTTGATCCCCCCGCCAAAGCGGCTGCCAAGGCCCGCCGCCATGATCACCAGGGCGTTGCCTGTTTCTGTCTGCGTGCACATGAATTACTTTTCTCCTTGTTCTTATCTAGGCTTTGCGCATGGATCACAGTTCCGCCTTGCACATCCGCAATGCGGACGCAATCACGGCATCCATGTCATAGTACTTGTACTCGCCCAAACGTCCGCCAAATACCACCTGTGTTTCCCCGTCGGCCAACGCGCGGTATTGTTCGTACAGCGCGCTATTTTTCTCATCGTTCACCGGATAATAAGGCTCGTCGCCCGGCTTCCACTCCGAGGAATATTCGCGGCTGATGACCGTCTTTGGCTGCGTGCCAAACTCAAACCACTTGTGCTCGATGATGCGCGTCCACGGCGTCTCGGCATCCGTATAATTCACCGCCGCGTTCCCCTGGAAATTGGGCATATCCAGCACTTCCGTCTCAAAGCGCACCGAGCGGTACTCCAGCGCGCCAAGGGAATAATCGAAATAGGCATCGATCGGCCCTGTGTAGATCACGCGATCCGCCAGCGCGTCCAAGTGCTGTTTGTCTTGCAGGTAATCCACCCCCAGGCGCACCTGCGTGCCCTCCAGCAAGTGTTCCACAAGTTTTGTGTACCCTCCCATCGGGATGCCCTGGTAGAGCGCATTAAAATAATTGTTGTCAAACGTAAAGCGCACCGGCAAACGCTTGATGATGAACGCGGGCAGCTGGTCGCACGGCCGCCCCCACTGTTTTTGGGTATACCCTTTCACCAGCTTTTCGTAAATGTCTGTTCCCACCAGGCTGATGGCCTGCTCTTCTAAATTTCGCGGGTTGGTGACGCCCGCCGCCCGTTTTTGCTCCTCGATTTTCGCCGCCGCCTCCTGCGGGGTCGTCACGCCCCACATCTGGTAAAACGTGTACATATTGAAAGGCAGGGAATACAGCTCGCCGTGGTAATTCGCCACCGGGGAATTTGTAAAGCGGTTAAAATCCGCAAACCGGTTGACATACGCCCAGACCTCGCGGTCATTGGTGTGGAAAATGTGCGCGCCATAGACATGCACATTGATGCCCTCGACCGCTTTTGTATACACATTTCCCGCAATGTGGCCGCGCTTGTCCACCACCAGGCAGGACTTCCCCGCCCGCTTTGTCTCCTGCGCGAACACCGCGCCATACAGGCCCGCGCCCACAACCAAATAATCAAAATGCTCCATTTAAGAAATCCTCACTTCTCTTTTTATATGCCAGGGTAGAAAGCCCTTTCCCACGATCGGCACGATGTTCCATCGTGCCAAAGCTTGTACCACTACTACATCACAGAACAGGCATCACAAAACAGGCTCGCCCGCCCCCGCCAAGATAAAGCCGACATCCCCCAGGGACGCGCCCGCCGCGATCGCGCCGTTGTACTCCTTGGAAGTAATGCGCAGCGTGTTGCCCTCCACGGCGTAATCCCCATTCCAGCCATCGGAAAACGTGATGGCGTCAGAGAATGGGATCTCCACTTCCCAGGACGCGCAGTCCGTATCGCCGGTGTTGGTGAGCGTGACGGTATATTGGCACACGCTCTGCCCGTCCGCCTCCCAGCGGTTGGCCGGCACGATCTGCACCTCGATCGCGCCGCAAGTGATCGTGCCGCCCGCGCTCGCCAGATCCGCGCCCGGGGATTCCTCGCCCTTTAACATGGCGCGCACCCATTTCCCGCTGTCTCGCAAGTCCTCATCCGTGAAATCGGCCGTTTTCTCACATTCCGGCTTCACGATGGCGGACGACTCGTCGCGGTTGGACAGATTCCACATGGCATAGCTGATGCCTTGCGCGTCCATCGCCTCCACCCACGCATTTGCCTGCGCAATGTCCAAAACGCCGTTTCCGCTCGCGTCGCAAATGCCATACTCCGTCACAAAAATGGGCAGGCCCGCGTCCATGGCGGCAACCATCTTCTGGCGCAAATCGTCCTTGTGGGTCGCCGCGTAAAAATGGAGCGCATACATGATATTTTCATATCCTGTGATGGGATCTGCCGCCGCCTGATCCACATACTGGCACCAGTTCGGCGTGCCCACGATGATGATGCCGTCCTCGTCGTTCGCGCGGATCACCTCGATGATTTCCTTTGCGTAAGCCTTGACATCCTCCCAGGTCGTGCCGCCGTTCGGCTCGTTGCAGATCTCATAGAAAACATTGTTCGCGCCCGCATACGTCTGCGACATCTCCTGGAAAAACGCCTTGGCCTCCTCGATGTTCGTCAGCGGGTTGCCGTCGTGCAAAATGTGCCAGTCGATGATCACATACATATCATTTTTCGTCGCGCACGCCACGCCCTTGTGCACCAGCTTCCTTAAGGCGTCCTTGTCTCCGTTGGTGCAATAGCCGCCCTCCTCGTCCGTATACATGGTGATGCGCATCAGGTTGGCGTTCCACTCCTTGCGGAACTGCGCGAAACACTCCTCGTTGACGTATTGCGGATACCAGGCGATGCCATGCGTGCTGATGCCCTTTAACTGCACGGTCTTTCCGTTTGCGTCCACCAAGTGGCTGCCCTCCACGTGCAGCGCGCCCGTCGTCTGCGGGGTGGCAAGCGCGTCCACGGCAGGGCTTTCCGCCTCGACCACGTGCGTCTTTTTGTATTGTTGGTACGCCACCAGCGCGCCGGTCAAGACAGCCGCCGCACATAAGGTAAATTTCGTTCTCTTCTTCATATTCGCCTCTCCTTCCAAGCTCGGCAAGTGACTTCTTCCTATGATTTTCCTATGATTCTTGTGTCAAAAGGTCTTTTGGCGCTCGTGCCGCCATTATAAAACATGCGGGCGGATTTGTAAACGTAAATTTCCAGCGAACCGGTAACAACCGCAAAATAATATTCGATTTTTA
>CAYVVW010000049.1:0-13291 GCA_964455335.1 uncultured Marvinbryantia sp. | reverse complement strand
TCCATCTCGGATGTCCGCTTTTCGGAATATTTTGGCTTTACGGACGGCGAGGTGCAAGAACTCCTCGCGTACTACGGCATTGGCGCGTGCTATGAAGAAACAAAGCGGTGGTATGACGGCTACCGGTTCGGAAACCAGGAGTTGTACTGCCCGTGGGACGTGCTGAACTACTGCGATGCCTTGTTGGCCTCATCGACCGCGCAGCCGAAAAACTACTGGAGCAACACCAGCAGCAACGACGCAATCAGGCGCTTTGTCGCATTGGCGAACGACTGGACAAGGAATGAAATCGAGTGCCTGGTGGCGGGCGAGACGATCGAGAAGAAAATCCGAGAGGATCTCACCTACGCCGACATGTATGACAGCATTGACAACCTGTGGAGCCTGCTCTACATGACCGGCTACCTGACATCGCAGGGCAGGACAGACGAGGGGTTGTTAAAACTCAGAATCCCAAACCTGGAAGTGCGCGACGTATTCATTGATCAGATCTGGGAATACTTCCAGGAGCGCGTCAGGACGGACACGGACACCTTAAGCGCCTTTTGCGCTGCCTTGCAAAATGGGGATGCGCGCACGGTGGGGCGGATCTTCTCCCAGTACTTGAAAAAATCCATCAGCATCCGCGACAACGCCGTGCCGGACGGCAGGAAGGAGAGCTTCTACCACAGCACCCTGCTCGGCGTCCTGATGGCAAATGCCCGCTTAAGCGTCGTCTCCAACCGCGAGGCGGGCGAGGGGTATGCGGACATCCTAGCACAGTCGGAGGATGAGGGGGATGGAGTGACAGGCATCGTCATCGAGCTGAAATATGCGCAGGACGGCGACCTGGACAAGGCATGCGCGGATGCCATCGCCCAGATCGACGAGCGTCGGTACATGGATGCCTTCCAAGACACGAGCGTCCAGAAGATTTGGACGTATGGGGTTGGGTGCTACAGAAAAAGGTGCAATGTCGTGATCGGCAAGTGAGCGGCCATGGCAAAGGATCGGCCGCAACACGGCCGCTTGCGCTTTGCTTTTACACAATCCCTCGGAAACATCCCCACTTTTCCGACCATTTACGCGTGGGGAATATCCGTGTATTCCGAAATCTCCCGGCTGATCGTGCAAAGATCTGCCAACGACAAATCGTGCACGTTGCCGTGCCCCGTAATGCGGGCAAACGTTTTCAGTTCCTCATTGGAGACGTTGAGAAAATTCCCCACGCGCGTCGCAGCCGCTTCCACCGGCAGCCTCGCCCGCAGGCTTTCCTCCTGCGTGGCCACGCCCATGGGGCAGCCGCCGCTCCCGCAGATGCGGTATTGCTGACATGCGGCCGCGATCAGAGCTGCACTTGCGATGGCCACCGCGTCCGCGCCCATGGCGAGTGCTTTGGCAAAATCAGAAGATACCCGCAGGCCGCCTGTGATGACCAGCTCCATGTCCGAACGCACGCTGTCCAGGTATTTGCGCGCGCGGTGAAGCGCATAAACCGTGGGAACGCTGGATGCGTCGCGCAAAAGCAGCGGGCTGGAGCCGGTCGCACCGCCGCAATTTCCGCCGTCACCTTGCTGCCCGGCAGGTGGCCGCCCATGCCGGGTTTCGTGCCTTGCCCAATCTTGATCTCAATCGCGTCCGCATTTCTTAAATTTTCATCCGTCACACTATACAAGTTTGGTACATACTCAAAATATAGCGGTAGGCGTTTTCCCTCTCTTGCGGAAGGATTCCGCCCTCGCCGCTGCACATGGCCGTGCGCGCGTAGGCACTCCCTTTTGCGAGTGCTGTTTTCGCCTCGGCGGAAAGCGCGCCAAACGACATATGCGATACGTAGACCGGGCTTTCCAACACCATCGGCCTTTTGGCATTTTTCCCGATTACCGTCGTCGTTGACACAAAGTCTCCGTCATCGAGCAGCATGGGATTTAACTGTGCGCCCAGAATCAAAATCTCATCCCAGGACGGCATCGGCATACGCGTGCCCATCGCGGCATGAATGCTTTTTCCTGTCACCGCCATCTCATGGATTTCCGCCATATAGCGGCAGTTTTCATCCCGCCGCGCGAAACGGCTGTCATACGAAAGATCCCCCTCGGGCGCCATCTGCCCTTTGGGTGCCATCTGCCCTTCCAGAACCGTTTGCGCTTCGGATGACGCCCTCCCTTGATTCTCCGGCGTTTCTTCACGTTCCAGCAGCGTCATCCTCTCCTTCGGCTGATGGCAAAACGGACAAAACTCCAGCTCCTCATAACGTTTGCCTTCTGCGGCCTCATCAAATATATAGCCGCAGACACTACATTTCCAACGTCTTGGCTTGCCTTCTCCCAGCATCTGTTTCACCTCCTCCGCGCGTGTCAGCGTGGGCATTTTGATATTCCCATTTCTTTGTTCCTGCTTCTTGATTTCCCATATCATTACCTCGTCCTTTCATTTTAGAATTAGAACTATTCTAACTCTATTATATTACACGCTGCGCGTCAAGTAAAAAAGTTCCCGCACCACAAATGCAGCACACCACCCATGCATAAACTCGCGACGTTTGGATTTTGCAAGGATGGGCAAAAAGGTTTCCAGGATTCCAAAGATTCGGCAAATATGTTTCCAAGACCGCTTGACAGGCATACAGAATCGTGGTAGACTCGTATTTGGATTTAGAATCATTCTAATTCCGGGGTTAAGGAGGACAGGTATGACGAAAAAAGGGCTACTTATCTGGAATATCCTGCAGGAGGCATATCAAAACCACAGGCATCTTAGCGCGGAGGAGATTTACCTCGAAGCAAAGAAGCAGGATGCCGCGATTGCGATGGCGACCGTGTACAACAACTTAAACACCTTGGAAGCGGAGGGGAAAATTCGGCGCATGCGCAATGTCTGCGGGCCGGATTATTTCGACGGAAATGTGTCGGTGCACGACCACCTGGTGTGCGACTGCTGCAAAGAGATTTCAGACATCACGCTAAAAGATTTCGCGAAAGACCTGGAAAAGCGTGTTGGCACAAAAATCACCGGATATGATTTGAACATCCACTACGTCTGCCCGAAATGCCGCGCCAAATATGGCGATTCCAAGCGCGCATAAGCGTTGTGCGTGAAGCACCAGAAAGTATCCATTTTCCAAACTTCCTCTTGCCCCACCAAACGAAAACAGACAAAAAAAGGAGAAAACACAATGGCGAACAAGTATGAAGGAACAAAAACAGAGCAGAACTTAAGGACGGCATTCGCAGGGGAAAGTCAGGCAAGAAACAAGTATACCTACTTCGCAAGCGTGGCGAAAAAAGAGGGGTTTGAGCAGATCGCGGGCCTGTTCTTAAAGACGGCGGACAACGAAAAAGAACATGCGAAAATGTGGTTCAAAGAGCTGGAAGAACTGGGCTCCACAGCGGAAAATCTTGCGGCTGCCGCGGCGGGCGAGAACTATGAATGGACAGATATGTATGAGACTTTCGCAAAAGAGGCCGAGGAGGAAGGGTTTCCTGGGCTTGCGGCAAAATTCCGCATGGTTGCCCAGATCGAAAAGGCGCACGAGGAACGCTACCGCGCCCTTTTGCACAATGTCGAGATGCAGGCGGTCTTTGAAAAAGGCGAGATGACAATGTGGGAATGCAGAAACTGCGGCCATCTGGTCATGGGCAAAAAAGCGCCGCAGATCTGCCCGGTATGCAATCATCCGCAGAGCTATTTTGAGGTACGCGCGGAAAATTATTGAGCGCATCCCCCGGAGGGGCTATCGTAAATGGCAAATATTTTGTCGTTCACGATAGAGATCCGCAAAATGGTCATCTGATTCATTTAGATATACCAAAGATGGGAGCAATCGTTTCGAATCTACCATTTGTTGAGTTTGGAAAGATTTCAAAAAAGGTTCTCGATGTTCTTCATAAGTGATCCGACTCCTATGGACTAGATGCTCGATCTGACCTGTATTTTTATATTTCCATCAAAATGGCACCTCCGCACGTTTGAAAACATACAAATACAGATATCAAAAAAGCGGGGCAAGCTCCCCGCTTTTTCCGATTGTTTTGTTGGTCAGCAAAGTGGCGCAAAGATGCGCAGGATGCCGTCGATCAACCACTTGCCAAAGCCTTTTTCCAGGTTGTCGAGCGTGCGCTGGCGGCTCTTTTTCTGCGTGGAGAGGTAGTCGGCCCTCAGGTCTTGCAAAACGGACGCGTCATAAAACAGCGAGTTGTTTTCAAAATGCAAAAACAGGCTGCGGTAGTCGAGGTTGACCGTGCCGATGGTGCCGATTTTGCCATCCACCAGGCAGGCCTTTGCGTGGACAAAGCCCGGCGTGTATTCGTAGATTTTGACGCCCGCCTCCAAAAGCACGCGGTAAAAACTGCGCGAAATGCGGAAAATCAACTTTTTGTCCGGGATGCCCGGCATGATGATGCGCACATCCACGCCACGGCTTGCGGCCCGCACAAACGCGTCGCGCAAGGCATCTCCCGGCATCAGGTACGGGGTGTAGAACCACGCTGTCTCCTTTGCCTGGGAGAGCAGGTCAATGTACAATTCGTTGGACGCCGCATAGCTGCGGATCGGCGAGTCATAGTAGCTTAGGACAATGCCATCTGTCGTCGTTTTTGCCTCCGGCTCCACCATGGAAAAATACTCTTTTGGAACCAGGTCCCCCACGAACGCATCCCAGAACTTGGCAAACATCCGCAGGTAATTGCCCACGGCAGCCCCCGTGAGGCGAAAACCGATGTCTTTCCAATGGCCGTGCTTGGCAAATGCGTTGATGTACTCATCCGCCAGGTTGATGCCGCCGCTATAGGCCACTTTTCCGTCAACGATGAGCATCTTTCTGTGGTCTCGGTAATTGAGTGTTCCCTTGACAAACACGAGCGGGTTAAACGGCGCGCATTTGATGCCTTTTTGGCGCAGCTGCTCCACTTCTTTTTTGCCATAGGTGGAAATGCTGCCCAGGTCGTCGTACATCACGCGCACGTCCACGCCGCCTGCGGCTTTTTCCGCGAGGATTTCCACCATGGAATCCCACATTTTCCCATTTTCGACAATGAAATATTCCACAAAAATAAACCGTTTGGCCTGCCTTAAGTCCTCCAGCATATCGGGGAACATCGTGTCTCCGAGCGCATAATATTTTGCGTTCACGTTGCGGTGCGGCACAAAACCCGTCTGCTTTTGCAAAAGCCGGAAAGTCTGTTCCAGGCGCTTGTCTTTTTGTTCCAATTCCGCATAGATGGGCTTCGTGTTGACTGTGTCCCTTGGCGGCTCTGGCGCAGCGTCAAGCTTCTTTTTCAATGGCCTTGTGGTGCGCTTGTTCCCGAAGCACAGGTACAACAGCGCGCCCGGCAGGGGGAATGTCAAAATCACCAGCAGCCAGAGGATTTTGTACGTGCTCTCCTCCTGCTTGGAAATGAGGTAAAGCACCAACAGGAAGGCCAGCACCGACAATGCCAGGTCGATGACGACTGTCCAAGGCGCAAGCCACTTAAAGAGGATAAAGAGCCATAGGACCTGCAAAAGAACGGCGGGCAAAATGGTCAGTATGTGTCGAATAATCTTTTTCATCGCGAACAGTTTCCTTTCTCATGCCGTGATTACGGCTTTTAAAAATACCTTGCGGATTGTTTCGCGCTTCGCGCTTTCCCAATCCTGCCTCTTTACATCAAAAACCGGAACCAGTTGATCAGGCGCAGGACATAAATGCGCGCTTTTTTTTGCAAAGTCAACTCCTGACGTTCCACGCCTTCCGGTATTTCGTAGTGGTCTTTGTCGATCACTTTTACGGAATCCGCCTCATACCCCTCCATGTAACCGCGCAGCTGTTTTGTCACCTGCGCGCTGTCCACCACAAGCATCAATTCCGTGTCGAGGTAGACGCTGCGCATGTCCATGTTAAAAGACCCCACGATCGCCAGGCGGTCGCCGAGCACGAGGCTCTTCCCATGGTAGGAAATGCCGCCCTCGTATTCGTGTATCTGCAGACCGGTTTCGATCAATTTCCCCTTGTTTTTCTGGTAATCCGATGCCCCAAAGGGATTTCCGTTATTGGCGACGGAGTTCGTCATCAAGGACGTATTGGGGTTGCTTTCGCAGACTTCCCGAAAAGAATCATACATCCAATTGTTGCAAATGATGTACGGCGTGTGAATCAAAATGTCGCCCTCTGCCTGTTTCATCAATTCCGTCAGTGCGTAAAAGACCGTTGGCTCCTTGGCATACACGTGCGTGGGGTTGTAAAGCAGCGTGACTTTGTTTGTCTCAAATGTCTTTTTTTCATAATCCGCCGCTTCTTCCAAAATGGGAAATTTCTCCCGCAGCTGTTTCACGCGTTCTTCCAGCTCCGCCTTTGCGTCCGCAATCTTTTTTTCGCCCCATGGGCGCAAAGCGGAACATTCTTTCCCATTCCAGATTTTCTGGAAATACGCCTCCACCTGGTAAATGGAGCTCTGCTTATTTTGCGGGTCTGTCGTGTAGACCAGCACGTCGCGGTCGTAATTTTTGTACCCATTGTTCCCCAGGAAGAAATCGTAAGTATTTCTGCCGCCGAGCATGTACAAATCATCATCCACGATCAGATACTTGTCGTGTAAGCGACCCATCGTTTTCCAGGGAAGAAGCAAATTGAGGCGGTTGTAAACCTTGATTTCGGCTGTCTCCTGCGCCGCCAGCGCATGGAAATACGCGTTGCGGTTCATGCGCAAAAATGCGGGCATCCCATCGGAGACGACCTGCACCCGCACGCCCCTTTGGGCCGCCGCAAGCAGCGCTGCAAGCATGTCTTTTCCGCTCTCGTCCGCGCGGAACTCAAACGTGGAGAGAATGACGCGCTCCTTTGCGTGCTCGATCATCCGCAGGCGCTCCAAAAGGCCGTCCTCGTTGTCCTCGATCACGCACGCGCGGTCACACGACGGCGCATCCCCGTAGAAATCCGCCGCGCGAAAGCTGTCCTTGTACGCCTGGCTGACCGGCGGCTGGCGGTGGTAGGCAGCCAGCACCCCGACCACAAAATAGGCCAGAACCACGGCCACCAGCAATAAGAATCCGAAAAGCATTTTTTTCCATTTCCTTTTTGGCTTGTTGTTCGCACGCACTTTTCCGAACCCCTCCTTTTCAGATTTCGCCGGGAAAGACCGGGCGCAGACTTTTCGCCTATAAAAAAATCTGCGGTGACCCCGCCGCGCCCGGTTTTTGCACTGCCCGCACAAAAACCAACCGTCTTCGGCGAAACTTAGCCATCGCAGATTTTTCGGGACTTTCTGGTCCCCACTTCTTGGCAATTGCCAAATCGAACGCTTTGCTTCTGAACCCCCTATGCCGCCTGGGATGCCACCAATGCCCGCAGAATGAACGACTGCTTGGGCTTGTAGCCAAACTTTGACGCAAACTCTCGGAACAGCTCCTTGATGGCGATCAGCTTGTCAGCCGCTGTCAGCACCCAGCCCTCACAAAAGCGCGGGGGGATGGGGTACAGGGGAAACATGTGTGAACGAATGGCGTCGCGCTGGCGCTCCGTGATCTGCACGCGCTCCCCCACATAGTCCGCCGCCTCCGTGCCGTGGAACAAAGCGTGCCGTATCCCCTCCATGTTGGGAACCAGCCGCTTGCTGTCCGGCCGCTCATGCCAGTCGTAGCCAAACAGGTCGTGCAGCAGCGCCGCCTGCACCGCAGCCTCCTCATGCTCCTCAGACACATGGAAAATGCGGCAAATCCAGTAGGCACACCACGCAGTGCGAATCAAATGCGCCATCAGCGTATTTTCCCCTCCGTGGTGCCGGTACTCCTCGGCTTTTACCAACGGCTCAAAATCCAGAAGCCCTGCGGTGTCCAGATAAAATCTGGACAGATGACTGTCTTTGTCCATCGAATCCCCCTCTCCTATGTCCTATGATGATGTTGGTTTGAGCGTCCCAACGTCACGCTTTCCTATACTTCTGCTTATGCTCCTGCTTCTGCTTCTGCTTCCCATACGAACACGAAACGCGTGACTTTCTGCGCGTAACCGCCTGACGCTTGAACCACCATTATCGTAGCACATTGCGGAAAAAAAGTCTATCCTAACTCAAAGAATCTGTCAGATTTTTTCGAATTTTTTCGTTTTTTTCCTTTCGCTTTTCCCTGCTTTATGCTACCGTACAGGCAATACAAAGCAAATGCGTGCCTCTCCGCTCACGGTTCATATCCCACGGCCACCTGAAACCGCATGATGGCGGAGAGCCCATAGACCGCATAGCTCGCGCCATAATTTTTCGCATAACTCTTGGCCTGCGCAAAAAGCGGGTCGTACACTTTCCCATTGATTTCCGTCCATGCGTGTGACTGGTCTGACCTTCCGTCCAGGCAAACATAGACATCCTCATACCCTATGGCGCGTGCCAAATAAGCAAATGCAGCGCCATCTGCATGGCAGGGCCCGCCGCCACGCACAAAGTGGTCATTTGCGTAAAGTGCAGGCCAGCCCGGATTTGGCTGAAAACGCCTGCGCATGATATAGGGTTTGCTCATCACCCACGCAAAGCACCGCTCCAATTTTTGCTCCTGGCTCATGCCCGCGGTCGTCACTTCCCTGACGATTGCCCTGGCGCGGTTCAAGGTCACGTAATCCTCTTTTTGCAACGCGTCCATTTTCTCCCCATCCGGGTGAAAGTACGACTGGCCCCTCTGGTACGCCTCCAGATACCCGCCCGCGTTGATGTAATAAGTAACGCCTGCCTCTTTGTCCGTCTTTGTCTGCAAGATGCCTTTTTTGTCAAAGAAATACCACTTTCCATCTATCTTTCGCACACCGGACACGCGCACGCCCTTGCCGTCAAAATATGACTTTCCGGCCGCAAAAGACTTCCACCCCGTTGTCACGGCGCCGCCCTTTCGGAAATAGTAGTAGTTTCCGCCCACTTTCTTTAGGCCTTGCAAAGTCTTGCCAAGCGTTCCGAGTTTCCCCGTCTCCCGAAAATAAAACCGTTTGCCATCCAGTTTCCGAAAGCCTGTTTTCAAGACACCCTGTTTCCCAAAATAGTAGCGTTCCCCTTGGATGCGCTTTTTGCCGACATACGCCGCGCCGATGTCGCCTTTTTTGCTGAAATAGTAGACCCGCTCCCCAATCTTGTGCCAGCCGGTCTGTCTTTTTCCATCTTGGGAAAAATAATACCGGTTCCCGCCAATTTTTTGCAAACCCGTCAGGGGAACGCCATTTTTATAATACTTATCCCCATCCCAGCCCTCCGCATGCGCTTCTGTCGACAGCATCGCGCCTGGCAGTGCCGCAGACTCCTGTGACATTGCCCCTTGCGCATCCTGGCTTGCCTGGCTTACCACTCCTTGTGCTCCCTGCCCTACCACTCTTTGCGCATCCTGGCTTGCCTGCGCCATGGAGTGGCAAGATCCATCCGCCAGCCACAGACCCCACACCGCGACAAACATCCATACAAATTTTCTCATAATACTCCTCACCTTTCCATGCAAACGTTGGTTGACTGCTACGTCAGCATCCGTTAGAAACCCTCCATCCTGCGGATAAAATCTTCCACCGTTCCAGAGGATGCCGCTAGCTTCAGATAACGTTTCAAAACGACGAGATCCTTTTCTTGCAAAATGCGGTCGCACACTTCCTCTGGCAGCGTGCCTGGCAAATCTCCAAGAAGTTCTAAGACGCTCTCCGCCTTGCCCTCCGCGTGTCCTTCTGCCTTGCCTTCTGCCTTGCCTTCCTCCTTGCCGCGTTCCCACTCGTAATATTTCTCTTCCCAAGCTTGCAAATATCTCACCCCGACTTCCTCGCTTGCGCGCACCTGCCGTACCCGCTCATGTATTCGGCGAATCCGATCGCTCGCACTCCCTGCCGCCACCGCATCTGTTGTCTCCTCGACATAACGGAGAAACTCCACAAGTTCCGTTGAAACACCCTCCTTTTCTGTTCCCTTCGTACTTATCGTAAACGACAAAAGTATTTGCCGTTTACGATAGCCCCTCTGGGGGATGCGCACGAATTTACTACGGAATCATGCTGCTTACGCAACGCAAATTCGACGCAAATTGCTGTACGTCGGGCGCAACGTTTATGCGCAATGTGAAAAATAGGACTTGAAGAAGCAAAAAATGTGTGATAAAGTAATTGCGTGGAAGGTGCCACCGACAGACGGCTGGCCTAAAGTTAAGCGCAAAATAGCCGCTCATCTTTTCGGTTTGGGGCGGCTATTTTTGCGTTTTGTTAATATCTTTGCCCATAGAGTAACCTAGTCCGAAGCAGGTCAAACCGAAGCTCAACACTGCCATGAATCCAAGTATATCCATAAGCATCGCCCTCCTTTCCCAGATTCCCTTTCGGGTTTTCGCATAATCGGAGGGTCGCATCCCCTCCGAAGAGGGCCAGCCGTCCACCATCTTGGTGACACCCGCGGTCATTCTACCACGGCTTTCGCCGTATTGCAAGGGCGATTATCAGAAACTTCACCGAAACTTCTCCATGGTTTGTCCATCCTGCACACAAGAGCCTTCTTCACTGATAATACCACTTTTCGGCTTCTTCGCCGTCCTGTTCCGCCTTCGGTGCCAATTTGCGCAAAATCCACTCCATGGGATACGACAGGACATACAACGTGACCCCTGGGAGCACAAAAACGGCCCACGGCATCAGGTAGGCAGCCACCGCCGAAAACACGATGAGCAGCATCAGCAAAACCGTGACGGGCAAAAAGCGAAACGCCAGCACCGCCGAAATCCGCAGCAACTCCAGGTTCTTCTTCTCGAAACGCGAAAGCAGCGGGCACACATACAGAGACACCCCCGCAAACAGAAACGCCACGAGCAGCAAAATCATAAAAATGGCATTATTTTGGTTGCTTTCATTTTCCCACAAATACCAAAAATCAGCAAAAAACACGGCGACACCCACAAAAAACAGCACCGTGAGCGGCAAGGCCTGGCGGAAATTCAGCCGAAACGACCGCACAAATTCTCTCCAAATATAGCCCGTCCGATGGCGCACGCACTTCGCCATGGCAAAATAAGCCGCCGTAGTGGCTGCCCCTGCCGTCACCAAAGGCAGCGATGCCGCAAGCCAGAGAAGCCCCACAAACAAAATCTCCCACAAACGATTCATAAAACGGCTAAACTTCCCGTCCACCTCATACCCTCCACGGCACAAAGGCGCGCCGCCTGCCGGCGGCGCGCCCAACCTCCATTCTTAATGCAGTCCCGATTCCCTTTCCTACTTATAGAAGCTGTCCAGTGCGTCCTGCACGTTTTGCTTGTAGGTTTCCTGGAACTGTGCGGCGGTCATCTCGCCGTTTAGCAACAGCGACCAATCCCAATCCAGCCCAAGGGAGTTCCAGAGGTCAAATCCGCCCCTTTCGCCCATATATTCCATAACGGCATAGTTTTCTTCGGTGATGGCGCAATCTTCCCACCAGGTCAGGTCGCCGTCGCGCAGGTCGACATCGCCGTGGTACCAGTTCTGCCAATCATAAAATACGTTGAACACGAGTTCCGGATCTTCCACGCCCGTCGGGATCATGTACGCGTTTCCGGAGGAAACGTTCTTGAACATGTTCGTCTCTTTGTTGCCGCTCGGCCCGATCGGCCATGGGCTCCAGATCACGTCAAAGCCAAGGTCCACGTCTTTGTTGGCGTCGGAAATCCACGCCGCGGTGATCCAGTTCGCAACCCTGCCGTCCATGTAGCAGTTCTGGTTGTAGTTGAAGTCCTCGGAGTTCCACGGATTTGCCACGTGGTCCACATTGTACATATTGTAGATAAAGTCGAGCACTTCCGTCACCTGAGGGCTGGAAAGCGTCTCGGTCGGGCTCATGGCGATGCCGGTGCCGTTGCTCATCAGCAGGTTGAACACCAGGAAATCCCAGCGGGATCCATAGCCGTACACGTCTGTCACGCCGTCGCCATCGGTATCCTGCGTAAGCGCCAGCAGGTACTCTCTCCACTTGTCCCAAGTCCACTCGTCCCGCTCATAGAGCGCGTTCGGGTCCTCCAAGCCGGCCTCGTCCAGCATCTGCTTGTTCCACGCCATCATGTAAGTGCCCGCGAGCAGCTGCTCCGCGCTGTTTGCCTGGAACAGGTACACGCCCTCGTCCACGCCGATGTCCACCTGGTTAAAGACCATTTGGTCGTTGAACAGGTCATGGTCCGCGGGAAGAATCTCCTCTAAGTTCGTCGCAAAGCCATTCAATGCAGAGCCGATGCCAAAGCTCAAGTCCACTTCGTAGATGTCGCAGTCCGGCGCGCCCGCCAGGACAGAGTTGTTGATGGACTCCTGCACGCCGGCAAACGTCAGGTTCACGAACTCCAGCTTCACGTTGTACTTCTCTTCCACTTCCTTTACGACGTCGAAGTGCTTCTGCGCCAGTTCCTCGTCGGCAACGCTCGGGTCATCGTAAATATCCGTGTTGGTGCTGTCATAGTAATGGTCATACCACGTTCCAATGGTAATCGTCCTTGGCTCGTCGCCCGCGCTCGCCGTCACCGCAAGCGCCGCCGTCATCGAAAGGCCAAGGCCAAGTGCGAGATACTTTTTGCTCATACAAATCTCCATCCTTTCCTCTTGTTTCTCACGTTCATTTTTCATTTCCATGAGGCATTTTACCCCATGATGCCAGGGTAGAAAGCCTACGCACTCCAAAACCTGTTACTGCGCCTGTCCCACGGACACGCTGAACACTTCCCACGCGGTCGAGGACTCGCATTGCATCGTCGCGCCCCAGGTGGACACGTCGTCGCCGCACACGGCCGCAATCTGCTCATACGTCACCTGGCAGGTGCTTCCGTTGTAAGCCGCGGGCGCCGCGCCGCTGCCGTCTAAGTTGCCCTGGCCGACGCGCATCCAGCCCGCTTCCGCTGCCGGCATCACAAGCCAAATGTCGCCGCTCTCGCTCGTGTAGGAGATGGTCACAACGCTGCCCGGCACGAGCGCGTCGATGATTTCCTGCGGCATGTCAAAGCCATTTTGCGCCCAGCCGTCGCCCTTGCAGGCAAAATCGGCAAACGCAACCGGATTCTTGACAGGCAAAAGCTCGGTCTTTGTGCCAACCTTCACGCCAAAGACTTCCCACGCGCCAGAGGCCTCGCATTGCATCCTTGCGCCCCAGGCGGACACGTCGTCGCCGCACAGCGCAGCGATCTGCTCGTAGGTGATGTACGCTTTGCTGCCGTCAAAGATGCCGCTTTCCGTGCTGCCGTCCTCGCTTGGCTGTCCCACGCGCATCCAGCCCGCCGTCGCGTCCGGCATCACAAGCCAGATGTCGCCCGTGTCGCTGGCGTAGCAGATATCCACAACGCTGCCCGGCACGAGCGCGTCAAGGATTTCCTGCGGCATGTCAAAGCC
>CAYVVW010000048.1:0-13514 GCA_964455335.1 uncultured Marvinbryantia sp. | reverse complement strand
CGCGCTCGGCCTTCATCTGTTTTTCCATGGCTTCCTGGATGGCCGCCGGGGGAATGATGCTCTTTAGCTCCACGCGGTTGACCTTGATGCCCCATGGGTCCGTCGCAAGGTCGAGGGCCGCGCGCATCTTCGTGTTGATGACATCCCGCGAGGTGAGCGTCTCGTCCAGTTCCAGCTCGCCCACGATGTTGCGCAGGGTGGTGGCCGTCAGGTTTTCGATGGCCATGATCGGGTTGTCAACGCCGTAGGCATAGAGCTTCGGGTCGGTAATCTGGTAAAAGACGATCGTGTCGATGCGCATGGTCACGTTGTCTTTCGTGATGACCGGCTGCGGGTCAAAGTCCACCACTTGCTCTTTCAAAATCACTTTCCGCGCGACCTTGTCGATGATCGGCATTTTGAAATGAATGCCGACGCCCCACGTGGTCTGGTAACCGCCCAGACGCTCGATCACATACCCATATGCCTGCGGGACGACTTTGATGCAGCCCGCGCAAACCAATGCCGCCAAAAAGACCAATAAAATAATAATCGCCACTTACGTATTCTCCTCTTCTTCCACAATGAGCTTGACCCCCTCGATGGCGTCCACGCGCACATGCGTCCCGACACCGATGGTCTGGTCGTCCGTCTTGGTACGCGCCGTCCATTCCTGCCCCCGCACTCGCACGGTTCCCGTGTTTTGCAAGTTTGCGACCGTCTCCGTCACGACGGCAGTCTGTCCGACAAGGCTGTCCGCATTTGTCTTGACATGGTTTCGGTTGATATAGCGCAAGGCAAACGGCCTGGTAAAGACAAGGAGCACAAGGGACACCGCCAGCCCGGCAATGCACTGCGCCCAAATATCCCCGCCCAACATACTGACCGCCATTGCGACCAAGGCCCCGCCGGCAAACCAAATCGTGGTAAGCCCCATGGTGAATCCCTCAATCACGAGGAGCAGGACAAAAAGAATCAGCCAATAAACAGGTTTCAAACTCCCACCTCCCTTTCTGGGCATCCTTTCCTAGAACGGTTGATCCCAATAGAACTGAGAATCCTAATAGAACTGGTGATCCCCGATCTGGAGCCCCTGCCCCGTTCCACCATTAAAGTACAAGCTGCCGCCCACAGTGCCCTCTCCGTTCAATGCGGCCTGCGCGGCGTCGTAGCAGTCTTGCGGCGCATTACCGATCACTTGATCCAGCCATCCGGTGGATGCCGGCGTGAACTGGCCGCTCTGATAAATCACGTCGTGGATGTTGTCCGCAAAGTTGGAATCGCCCACGCGGTTTAAGACGACCTGGCCGACTGCCACTTTCCCCTCCGCACTTTGGTTGCCCGCCTCGCAATAAATCAGAGCCGCCAAAAGATCCAAATCCGACTGGGTAGTGCCGGCATACGCGACACCGCCACTGGACGATCCGCCACTGCCAGACGCGTCGCCCGTGCCACCATCGTAGGAGTCGCTTCCATCGCCGGAACTGCTGGCATATCCGCTGTCCGTGCTGCCATCCCAGTAGCTACTTTCGTAACCCGAACCGCTGGCATATCCACTGTTCGTGCCGCCGTCCCAGTAGCCGCTTCCATCGCCGGAACTGCCTGTGCCATCCGTTCCATCGTAATAGCCATCGTTTCCGTAACCCGAATCGCTGGCATATCCGCTGTCCGTGCCGCCATCCCAGTACCCGCTTTCGTAACCAGAACCGCTGGCATATCCGCTGTCCGCACTGTCATCCCAGTACCCGCTTCCATCGCCGGAACTGCCCGTGCCGTCCGTTCCATCGTAATAGCCATCGCTTCCATCGATGGCGTCACTGCCATCGCCCGTGCCGCCGCTGCCATCCCCATCAGCCATTTCCTCCGCCGGCATCTGGAAGGTCGCATCCATCGGAACTGCCGTGTCGAGCACGGTGGTCATTTGCACGTCCTCTGCCGCAAGGTAGCCCACGCTGCCATCGGAGAGCTGCACTTCCACCCAGTTCGCGGTGCTGCCGAGCACGGCATACCCCTCCCCTGCGTCGATCATGCCGATCACGGAAGTGGTGTCCGTATAATCCGCAAAGACCTTGACCCCATCCCAGGACGCGACAGCCCCCGCCACGCCATAGACGGATTTGAGCGCATCGGCCTGTTCGCCAAAGGCGAGAAACTCTGTCTTGACATACCCTGTCACGCCGCCGGACTGCACCTTGGTCCACGCCTCGTCCATGTCGCGCACCAGCACGCCCGCCGCGGCCGGCAGGTAGCCGATCACCGCGCCTTTGGTGTCGGAAACGTCGCGAATGAGCAGGGAGTCCTCGACATTGGCCACCGCCACGTCATATCCCCCGCACTTGTTTCCGGCAGCCATGGCCACCGATGGGGCAACCCACGCCAAAAGGCACGCAAAAACCAGAAGAAAAACCGGTTGTTTCCCTTTGCTAAGCATACGCGAAAACCTCCCATATTGTAATGATGTTGCGGTATGCCCTACGGATTGTTTCGAGCATTTGGCACGCTGTTTCATCGTACCCTTCTCCACCGACATGCAAGCATGTCGTGGGAAAGGGCTTTCCACCCTGGCAACAATTATTACAAATTTGTTAAATTTGTTACGTTCCCATTGTATACCAATGCGAAACCTTTGTCAATGGAAAGTTTTCACGGCATCCCGCTGCCGCTTCGCCTCGAATAGCAGGACCGCCGTCGCCACGGCCGCGTTGAGGGAATCCGCCCCCTGGCTCATGGGGATTTTGACCGCCCCGTCCGCCAGGGATGCCGCCTCCTGCGACAGCCCATTTCCCTCATTCCCGACCAAAAAGGCGCACCCGCCCCGATAGTCTTTTTGGGTATAGGCGCACTCGCCCTGCAGCTGCGCGGCGTGGATGCGAACCTGACGCGCCCGACATGCGTCAAATGCCGCGCGAAAATCGCCCGCGCACACAAATGGCATCCGGTAGAGCGCCCCCATCGTCGCGCGCACGGTCTTTGGGTTGTAGATGTCCGCGCAGCCCGTCATCACGATCCCCGAGACGCCGGCCGCCTCCGCCGTGCGGAAAATCGTGCCCAGGTTGCCCGGGTCCTGGATGCCTTCCAAAAGCAGCAAAAGCGGCGGCTCTTTTTGGAACAGGTCGGATAAGGCATACGTCTGCTGCCGCACCACGCTCAAGATCCCCTGCGGGGTTTTTGTCGCGCTGACATAGGAAAAAACGCCGTCCAGCACTTCCTCCACGTCCATCCCCGCGAGCAGGTCGCGGTTTTCTTTTTTCTTTAAGAAGGACCACGAGGCATACGTCTTGACCAAAAGAGGCCGCGGGATCTCGCGGAACATCCGCACGCCCTCCACGACGTAAAGCCCCTCCTCCCTTCTCGCCTTTGCCTTTGTCTGCAGCTGCGCCAAGTGCTTGATTTGTTTGTTTGAAATGCTCTCTATCATACGCCGCACCCGCTACACAGAAAGCGCAAATGCCGTCTCCCACATATTCTCGGAGAAGGTCTTTTGCATGGCCAGCGCCTCGTCAATGTCAAAATCGGTAAAGTCGCCGTGCCGGTACCCCACCACGCGGTTGGACTTGCCCTCGCACAATAAGTCAACCGCATACGATCCCATCATCGACGCGTAGACGCGGTCTTTGCACGTGGGGCTGCCGCCCCGTTGCATATGCCCCAAAATGGTGGCGCGTGTCTCAATGCCGGTCGCCGCCTCGATGCGCCGCGCCATGGACGTGGAGTGGCCGATGCCCTCCGCGTTGATGATGATGTGGTGTTTTTTGCCGCGCTTGCGGTTGCGCAGGATGTTGTTGATCAGCTTTTGCTCGTCAAAATCATATTTTTCCGGGACGAGAATATCCTCCGCGCCATTCGCGATGCCGCAATAAAGCGCGATGTAGCCCGCGCGCCTGCCCATCACCTCGATGATGCTGCACCGCTCGTGCGAGGTGGAGGTGTCGCGCACCTTGTCGATGGCCTCCATGGCCGTGTTGATGGCCGTGTCAAAGCCGATGGTGTACTCCGTGCAGGCGATGTCCAGGTCGATGGTGCCCGGCACGCAGATGGTGTTGATTCCCAGAGACGCCAGTTTTTGCGCGCCCGCAAACGACCAGTCGCCCCCGATGACCACCAGGCCGTCGATGCCGTGCTTGCGGCAGACCTGCGCGCCGTATTTTTGCCCTTCCTCCGTGCGGAACTCGGCACAGCGCGCCGTTCCCAGAAACGTCCCGCCGCGGGAGATGGTGTCCGAGACTTCCCGCGCCGTCAGATCCTTGATTTCCTCATTGAGCAGGCCGCTGTACCCGCGGTAGATGCCCTTGACTTTTTTCCCCTTGAAAATGGCCTTGCGCACCACCGCGCGGATGGCCGCGTTCATGCCCGACGCGTCGCCCCCGCTCGTCAAGACGCCGATCGTCTGGATTTCCTTTTTCATAACCCTCTGACCTCCTTATACAACTTTTACATTTTCCTCCCCGAATGCCTCCGAGAGCGCGCTAAGCAGCGCGTCGTTGGCATCGACCGCCCAATTTTCCGAAAGCCTTTTGACCGCTTTGGGGGAACGGATGTAGATCGCCACGCGATCCTTCCCGTCCGACTCGCGCAAAATCTGGTATAGGCCGGCCTCCTTTTCCTGATAGGCGGCCTTGTCCGGAAACTGGACCCACACCTCGCGCGGAATGCCGTCAAAACTTTGCACGCTTTCGCAGAGCAGCTTGCTCGCTTTTTCGTCCTCCGCGGAAACGCGCCCCGTGACAAAAATCTTTGCGTCCTCCGTCAGTAAGTTCCGGTATTTTTCATAATCGCGCGGGAAAACCACCACTTCCACCGTGCCGACCAAATCCTCGATGGTCAGCACCGCCATGGTTTTGTCATTTTTGGTATATTTGACCTTCTTATCCGTAACCATGCCGCCCACGGTCGCGCGCGCGCCGTCCTTGACAATGGGAACGCCGCTGTCCGCGTCGGGCGCAAAGTCAGAGGAAACGTTGGTGATGTGCTTGCGCCACAGGGTTTCATAGGCCTCCAGGGGATGGCCGCTTAGGTAAAACCCGAGCACTTCTTTTTCGTAGGCGAGCAGCTCCTCTTTTTCAAACTCCGGCACGTCCGGCATACGTACCCCATAGTCGCGCTTTTGCTCCTCGTCCACAAAGTCAAACAGGCTCATCTGCCCCTGCAGCATCGTTTTTCTCTCGCGGTTGACCTCGTCGATGACCGCCGCGTAAGACATCATCTTTTGGCGGCGGTTGCCCCCGAGGCCGTCGAGCGCGCCCGACTTGATAAAACTTTCCATGGTGCGCTTGTTGATGTCCTTCGCGGGCATACGCTCCGCCAAGTCGCGCAGGGAAGTAAACTTTCCGCCCCGCCCCCGCTCCTCCACCAGCTGCGCGATCACCGGACGGCCGATGCTCTTGATGGCCGAAAGCCCATAGCGGATTTTGCCATCCTCCACGGAAAACCCGCTCTCCCCGCGGTTGACGTCGGGCGGCAAAATAGGGATGCCCATCTGGCGGCAGGTGAGGCTATACGCCGCAATCTTGCCCGGATTGTCGATGACGGACGTCAAAAGCGACGCCATAAATTCCAGGGGGTAGTAGTATTTGAGCCACGCCGTCTGGTAGGTGACGACCGCATAGGCAGCCCCATGGGATTTGTTGAACGCGTAGCGCGCAAAATCGGTCATTTCGTCGAAGATCTTGTTGGCCACTTGCGCGGAAATGCCATTGTTCACGCACCCGCGCACGCCCTCCGCCTCGTTTCCGTATACGAAGTTCTGCCGCTCCTTTGCCATCACGGACGCTTTCTTTTTGGACATGGCGCGGCGCACCAAGTCGCTCCTGCCCATGGTGTAGCCGGCCAGGTCGCGCACGATCTGCATCACCTGCTCCTGGTAGACGATGCAGCCATACGTCGGCTCTAAGATCGGCTTGAGCTGGGGGCAGTCATAGGTGATGGAATCCGGGTGATTCTTGCCCCGGATGTATTTCGGGATAAAGTCCATCGGCCCCGGGCGGTACAGGGAAATGCCCGCGATCACGTCCTCTAAGTTTTGCGGCTTCAGCTCTTTCATAAAGCTTTTCATGCCCGCGCTTTCCAGCTGAAAGACGCCGTCATTTTTCCCCGTGCCAAGGGCGGCAAACACGGCCGCGTCCCCATAGTCGATCCGATCCATGTCCAGAGTTTTCCCTGTGTCTTTTTGGATGGCCTTGACCGCGTCCGCGATGACGGTCAGGTTGCGCAGCCCCAAGAAGTCCATTTTCAAAAGGCCGAGCTCCTCTAAGGTGGTCATGGGGAACTGGGTGGTGATCGTGCCGTCGCTTCCCCGCGAGAGCGGCACGTACTCGTCCGCCGCCTCGCGGCAGATCACAACGCCCGCGGCGTGCGTCGACGTGTGCCTAGGCAGCCCTTCCAGCTTCTTTGACATATCGATGAGCCGGTGCATCTGCGGGTCGTTTTCGTAGATTTCGCGCAGCTCCCCGATCTCCTTTAAGGCCAGGTCCAGCGTCATCCTCTGCCCCTGCCCCACGTCCTGCGGCACCATCTTTGCGATGGAATCCACCACGCTGTAGGGAATGTCCATCACGCGGCCGACGTCGCGGATGACCCCGCGCGCCGCCAGGGTGCCAAACGTGACGATCTGCACCACTTTTTCCTTGCCATATTTGCCGATCACATAGTCAATGACCTCTTGCCTGCGCTCGTACTCAAAGTCAATGTCGATGTCCGGCATGGAGATGCGCTCCGGATTCAAAAAACGCTCAAACAGTAAGTTGTATTTGATCGGATCGAGTTTCGTGATGCCAAGCGTGTACGACACGAGGCTCCCCGCGGCGGACCCTCTCCCCGGCCCCACGGCGATGCCCTGGCTGCGGGCATAGCGGATGAAATCCCAGACAATCAGGAAGTAATCCACATACCCCATTTTTTGGATGACGCCGATCTCATAGGATAGCCGATCCCACAGGGATTTTTCGGGCGCGTCTCCATAGCGCTCCTTTAGTCCCTCGCGGCAGAGCATTTGCAGGTAGTCCTCGGCCGAAAATCCTTTTGGCACGTCAAAGCGCGGCAGCTTGGTGATGCCAAACGCGATCTCCACCTCGCAGCGGTCGGCGATCTTTTGCGTGTTTTCCAGGGCTTGCGGCGCATAGGAGAACAGCTCCGCCATCTCTTCTTTGGACTTGACATAATATTGGCCGCCCTCGTAGCGCATGCGGTTCTCGTCGGCGAGCTTTTTCCCCGTCTGGACGCACAGCAAAATGTCGTGCGCCTCCCAGTCGGTATCGTAGGTGTAGTGCACGTCGTTGGTGGCCACAAGGCCGATGCCCGTCTCCTGGCTCATGCGCAAGAGCTGCTGGTTGACCAGGCGCTGCTCACGGATGCCGTGATCCTGCAGTTCCAAAAAGAAGTTGCCCTTGCCAAAGATGCG
Organism: uncultured Marvinbryantia sp.; assembly: GCA_964455335.1. Lineage (GTDB taxonomy): Bacteria > Bacillota > Clostridia > Lachnospirales > Lachnospiraceae > Marvinbryantia. The sequence continues at coordinate 6,139 of CAYVVW010000048.1, read as the reverse complement.
CGCGTAGCGCAATGCCGCCTCTTTTGCCTCCTCGTAAAAGCCCCGCACCAGGTTGCGGGAAACCTCCCCCGCCAGGCAGGCGCTCAAGGCCAGAATCCCCTCGTGGTACTTCTCCAAAAGCTCCAGGTCGACGCGCGGGCGGTAGTAATACCCCTCCACGAACCCTGCCGAGACGATCTTGATGAGGTTGGCGTACCCCTGGTTATTTTCCGCCAAAAGAACCAGGTGGTAATAGCGGTCCTCCCCGCCCCCTGCCTCCTTGTCAAAGCGCGACCCCGGGCAGACGTAGACCTCGCACCCCAGGATCGGGCGAATCCCCACCGCCTTTGCCGCGCGGTAAAAATCGATGACGCCATACATCGCGCCGTGGTCCGTGATGGCCGCGGCCGTCATGCCGAGTTCCTTTACCCTGGAGACATATTCCGTGATTTTGTTCGATCCGTCCAGCAGGCTATATTCCGTGTGGACATGCAAGTGCACGAAGTTCATCCCGGCCCTCTTCCCTTTTTTCGCCCAACTGTGGCAGCGGAGCGGCGTTTACTTGACTTTTCGGATGGATTGGTCCGTGATGGTGACGCGCCCCTCTTTTAGGAGACGTCCCACGGCCCTTTTGAACGCATTTTTGCTCAGCCCAAAGGCCTCTTGGATCCGCTCTGGCGACGCCTTGTCCGTGAAGGGCAGCTCCCCTCCCTGCTCCTCGATGGCGCGATAGACCAGCTCCGCGTCCGCGTCCATCTGCAGATAGGCCTTTTCCCTGGTGGACAGGTTGAGCTTGCCGTCCGGGCGGACACTCGTCACGCGCGCCGAAATGACATCCCCGACGCGGTAAGTGCCGGATGCCTCGCTTCTTGGGATGATGGCCAGGTAGGCGTTGTCCACCGCGACAAAAATGCCAAACTGCCCGCTCGTCTCGTAGATCGTGCCCTGCACGCGGTCGTCCTTTTTGTAGGGAGAATCGGCGCGCAAGTAAGGGTAGACATTCATGGTGGCGCAGAGCCGCCCGCTCTTGTCGAGATAGAGCGCGACGAGGCAGGCGTCGCCCACCCGCACTTTGCGTGTCTGCTGCTTAAATGGCAAAAACAAGTCCTTCTCCAGTCCCCAGTCCAAAAACGCGCCGATGCCCGTCACGCTCGACACGCGCAAAACGGCCACGCCGCCCAGCTGCACGGCGGGCGTTTTCATGGTCGCGATCGGCCGATCCTCGGAATCCCTGTAGAGAAAGACCTCCACCGCGTCGCCGGCTTTCGCGTGCTTCGGCACTTCTTTTAAGGGGAGAAGCACCTTGTCGGGATCGTCTGCCGATTCCGCGAGGTACACCCCAAAACTGACTTCTTTTACGATTTTTAATGTTTTCGTCTTTCCGATCTCAATCATTGGAAACCATCCCTTCCATAGAGAAGCAAACCACCGCGTAGCTTGTCGCGTCCGGCGCCTGCAAACTGACAATGTATGCGCCGTCTCCCGCGGACACCACAGGCACGATGACATCCCCCAAAACCGCCGCCTTGCGGTACTCCACCCGAATTTGGCAAATGGGAAGCCCCACCGGCAGGCAGTCGAGTGCCATGCGGACGTATTGGCCGTTGTTCACGTGGTGGTTGGTGTCGATCTGGCTTGGCGCGACGCGGATGGCCGGCCGTTCCTCCCCGCCTTTTGGCACTTGAATTTTGCGCGAGATCCGCCCAAGCGGCAGGGAAGGCTCCAGCTGGTAGCGCTCCAGCACGTCCCTGTCCACTTTGCACGGGCGCATTGTCTCCGTGTTGAGGTAGACCCAAATGGAGGCGGCGCTGGCAAGCTCCTCGCCCGCCTCTGTGGCCAGGCGGAAATTGCGCTCCCCATAAAATTCCTGAAAGCGATACGGCCATGTCTCGGCAGCGACCAGCTCTCCTAAGCCCGGCCGCCTGCGCACCTGAATATGCCACGACACGAGCAGCCATGCGCGCGCCCTTGCGGCAAGCGCTTGCACGCCCAGGCCGATCTGCCCGGATTGGAACGTGCTGCAGTCCTGAAAATAATTGACGATGCCGGGCAATGAGAGCGTGCCCGTCTCGTCCACCTCGCTATAGCGTATGCGGCTTTGAAATTGGTAAGGCATGGCCAAATCCTTGTCCTTTCTCCTGATTTTTCCGAAAACACCCGCCGGGGACGTGCGCCCCTTCGGAGCAATGCCCGCCTCCCGACAAGTGCCGCGCCCAACCTTCGGGGCAATGCCCGCCTCCCGACAGGCACCGCGCCCATGCTTCGGGCAGTGCTCATGCTTCGGGCAGCGTTCGTTCTTCGGGCAGCGCTCATCCGTGAGCCTCCCCTTCCGGATCTGCGTCGCGGTAGCGCATACAGGGCCTGCCCCCTGTCTCATAGTGCATCTCGCAGAGCACCTGGCCGGACTGCGCGAGGTAGTGCATATAGCGGCGCACGGTGACGCTCGTGAGGCCGCTGCGGGATGCAATCTCCTTGCCTGTCATCCAGCTGCCCGCTTCCCCTTTTAAAGACTCCAGGATGGATTGCATCGTCCGCTCCTGTATCCCCTTTGGGAGCCGCTTCCCGCCTCTTTGCATAGGGCACTCCAAGAAGCGGTCGATGCTGCCCTGGCTCAAAGTCTGCGCCTCGCCCAAAAACTCCCTGCGCGCGGCGTACCGTTCCAGCGCCACAAGAAAGCGGTCATACGTAAACGGCTTGCGCAAATAGTCCACTGCCCCCAAGCGCATCGCCTCCTCAAACAGCTGGCAGTCGCCCGCCGCCGTCGCAAAAATGGCGTCCACCGCCATCTTCTGCCCGCGCACCTTGCGCAAAAGCGTAAGGCCGTCCACCAGGGGCAGCCAAATATCCAAAAGGAGCAGCTCCGCGCCGCCGGACTTGAGAAATTCGAGGGCGTCCGCGCCATTCGCGCAAATCTTGGCCGCCTCAAAGCGCCTGGTCTTTTTGAGGTATTGCCCGTAGAGCATGGCGACCATCGGGTCATTTTCCACAATCAACACCTGAACCATCGCCTGCCTCCTTTGCAAAACGCGCCATTTCCCCCATCCTACCACAAATTTTTACAGATTTCAATGATTTGATGCCAGGGTAGAAATCCCTTTCCCACGCCTTTCCCACGACATGCTTGCATTTCGGTGGGGCTTGGCACGATGGAACACCGTGCCAACTACCCGCCGATCGGCATCGCTGCTCTCTGCGAAGTCCTGGAGAAGAACACCGTATTTTGATTAGGTATGTTGCGGCGCGAGCGTCGCGTCGGTTCCGGTTCCACTTGACAGCCACTCCCTGACCATCGTCACGCTTACCGTGAGGATGTCCGCGATATCCGGTTCTTTCATCCCCCGCTTGGACAAGTTGAAAGCAGCTTCCCGTTTTCCCTCGTTTCGGCCTTCGTTATAGATGTCTTCCAATTCCTTACACATGCTAGCCACCCCCTCTGGTGTTTCCTTTAGTTCGCGCACCCGCGCGGCGAGCACACCGCTGTACATTTCATCAGACGACTTGCAGTGGAAGTCATGCATCAGCCGCCCGAGTTCAGTGTCCCCTTGCATGGCAGAGTTCACGTAGATGATATGGGAACCGTCCTCGAATGGCCTGTCCACCTCGCCGATCCTTCTGCGGATGTGGCAGATCGGAAGCCCGTACCCAAGGACATCGTCCCTTGTGATAAAAATGAGGTACGTCTCCGGGAGATTCTCAAATTCCTCCCCCACACCAAGCGCATTCATGTCCATCAGTCCGGAATAATACCTGGCGCGCCTGGGCTTTGCCCCCTCCGAGGCCTGCTGGATTTCCACGCCGAAGAGCCGCCCGTCGCCATCTTGCGCCACGCAGTCCAGGATGGCGGATCGCCCTTGCAGGTTCTTGTAGTCGGCCTGCAGGGTCTGCTCGCGCACCACCAGGTCCTTTTTGCCCAGAATCACCCGCAGGATGTGTTCCGTGCACCTTTTGTCTTTCAGTACGTTGCGCATAAAGGCATCGCTCATAATCGTAAAGTTCCGGATACGCTCCATGTACGCTTTGTTGCGGGCACTTTGCCCATAAACCATAGGTCTCCCCCTTCCTTGCGCCTGTCTTAAGGGGGATTTCAGGTTTTGGATAACCTGCGTTCCCCCCTCACGATAATACCACGGTTTTGATTTGGTGGCAAGCGAGAAGCTGTACAGTTGCTACCTTTGCTGGTTTTGAAGAATTTCAATCATTTGGAAAAAAGACGGCAATCGCAAGAAATGCCCTGCCGCCCTACAGGAGAATCCGGATGCGCGTGCCAAGTTCCGCGCGGGAGAGGATTTCAAAATGCCCTTTGTGTTTGTCCACGATCCACTTGGCGATGGAAAGCCCAAGGCCCGTGCCCTGGTAGTTTCTCGCGTCGTCCGCGCGGTAAAAGCGCTCAAACATATGCTCCACGTCCGCCTGCGCCATGCCGATTCCCTCGTCCTGGATCTGCAAATAGGGGCGCCCGTCTGCCGTTTGCCCCACGCAAAGCGCGATCGCGCCCCCTTCTTTTGTGAATTTTTCCGCATTGTCCACAAGGATGCGCACGGCCTGTTTCAAAAGCGCCGCATCCGCCCGCGTTTCCGGCTCTTCGTCCGCCGGTTCAAAGCGGTACGGGTGCTTTTGGTCGATCATGTCGTATTCCTCATACACTTCCCGCATCAGCTGGTTAAGCGACACCGGTTCCGGCGCAAGCCGCGTTTTCCCGCTGTCGCCGCGCGCAAGGAACAGCAGCTGCTCCACCAGATACTTCATATGCTCCGATTCCTGACGGATGGCCGCAATCGACTCGTCAAGCACTTTTTCATCTTCTTTCCCCCACCGCGCAAGCATGTTCGCGTACCCCTCGATGACCGCGATCGGCGTGCGCAGCTCGTGTGAGGCGTCGTTGACGAAGCGCGCCTGCTGGCGGTAGGATTCGCGCATACGCAAAAGCAGATTGTTCATGGCGGCCTCAATCCCCTGCAGATCGGCATCGCCAAACGACAAAAGGTCGGCCTTATCCGGCGAAAGCTGCGAAATCGCGTCCTCGATCTGCTGGTATTTGTCCTCTGTGAACGTCATGCGGCTCAGTTCCTCCGCCCGCAGGGCGATCTCATCAATCGGCGCAAGGATTTGGCGAATTTTTCGCTCCTCGCCCACATAGGAAGCGCAAATGCTGAACAGCTGCACGGCCGCCAGAACCAGCAGCACCCAGCCGATGGCCTGCAGCGCAGGAAACAGGCTCAGTTCCAAAAGCACCGTTCTTTTTTCGTCCGCCACGCAGTAGGCGAGATCGCTCAGATGCAAAACGTGCGACAGGTAACGGTGGTACGACACATCCAGCTTCCCCAGTTTTGCCATCTCGCTTTGCACGATCCATCCGATGAGAGACAGCAAAAACAGAAGGAAGTCGCATCCCGCATAGACCCCGATCTTTCTCCCAATCCATGACCAGTGAAGCCTTCTCGCGATAGATGTCATGCGCCGCGCGGACGCGTGTTTCTCCCTCGTTTGCTCCATCATGCCCCCTTGCCGCTTCCGCTGCAGTCTTTTTTGATCACATACCCCACACCGCGCACCGTCTGTATCATTTTCACGCCGCACACCTCATCGATTTTCGACCGCAGATACCGGATGTAGACATCCACCACATTGGTCTCGCCCACATAATCAAAGCCGCACACCTTGTCGAGCAGCACGTCCCGCGTAAGCACCGTGTCCTGGTTTTCCAGCAGAATCTTCAACATTTGAAATTCGCGGTTCGTGAGGGCGATCTCCCGCCCCTCCCAGGTGACTTGGTGTTTTGTTTCGATCAGCCGCAGACGCCCCCAGCAAAGCGCGTCCTCCCGTTCGCCTCCCGCGCCCGCGCCTTTCGCCCCCGCGCGTAGCTTGAGCGCCACGCGGATGCGCGCAAGCAGTTCCTCAATGGCAAACGGCTTTGTGATGTAGTCCACCGCCCCGGCATCCAGCCCCGCCACTTTATCCATCACCGCGTCGCGCGCGGTCAGCAAAATGACCGGCACGTTCTTTTCCTGCTGCAGGCGGCGCAGCACCTCCAGTCCGTTCAATCCGGGGAGCATAATATCAAGGAGGATCAGATCGTAAGTTCCGTCCAGAGCCATCTGCAAGGCAGCGCGGCCGTTCGCCGCCTTGCTGACTTGATAGCCCTCATGGTTCAGTTCCAGTT
>CAYVVW010000047.1:0-13530 GCA_964455335.1 uncultured Marvinbryantia sp. | reverse complement strand
AATGGGAGTTCATGAAACGCAGGAAAATCAAGGGTTTTCGTTTCCGAATGGCTATCATTATAGGCATTAGCGAATGGTTTGTAAAGCATTTTTTCGTGTGAAATTCAAGCAAAGCGCAAAGGCAAAGCGCAAAACGAAGCAATACTTGCTCCGTGAAAAGCTACCCAGCTGATCGTGTGATGTGCAAAGTGTCCACATAATCGGACATCGTAATCCGTTGGTTCGCTCGTTCTCAACAATTTTCAACTCGGGCGGAATCGTTTGGATCATGACTTGTTTCGTTCGATCGTGCTCTCTGCGACTTTCCGCAATAGAGGCTGTCTACAAGTTGCTAGCTGAAGTATGAAAGGATGGAGTGTGAATTTGAGGAAAAAAATCGGCTTACTGGGAAATGATGTGCTTTTGTTTGGATTGCTACTGGCATGTTATTTTTTAATACAGCTTAAGTTTTTGGGTGTCACATGGTTTATCACAGATGAGCAGGACATTATGGTACTGGGAAAGGGGATTGCGCGAGGAAAATTATTGTACAAAGATTTAACTTCACAGCATATGCCGATTTCGTATTATATAAGTGCTCTGTTTGATAATCTGGGAGCTGTAACTGTCGTACAGCAAAGGCTTGCATTTTATGCATTTTTTTCTCTTTGTTGGTCAGGTATTGTTCTTTCGTATAAAAAATATATTGACCAAAAGATTTTGATTTGTTATCCGATTGTTCATTGTTGTGTTATACAGAACATTGTGAGTGGGACACAGATCCTCTCGGAGCATTTGGCAGGAATAGGTGCAATTCTTCTATTGCTTGAATTTTTGATTTTTGGAAAGGAATGTAAATTTGGACTGAAAAATTGTGTTCGTATTTCAATTGCGATATTATTGACTTTTGGTACGATCTTTGTCGCTATATTTCCAATTTTCTATATTGCGTTAGGTGTTCTCGGACAGGAAATCTGTTGGAAAATAGATGCGAAGCGGCAAGGACTTGGAACGTGGATGGTTTATATGGTACGAAAGTATAGTATTCTTTTTGCGATAATTGCCTTACCATGGATCGTTCTAGTCATTTATTATGTGTCAACGAATTCTTTTCGCATTTTTATAAAGAGCGCATATACGTTGAACAGAGAAGTTTATCCGAAATATACGGGCGGGTTTGGTGGGAACATATTTGAAACGTTATTTCTCACGCCACTGCAAATGCTCGGATCATACATTTTTAATACCATGAACAGTATTCCATCAGGTATCTCGTATGGTCTGGTATTAAATACCTTGCTCGTAATGGCAAGTATTCTATACATTGTGATGATATGTAGAAAAAAGGGAATGGTTACGGCGATTGCAATTGCAATGTTTGTTCTTTCTTTTCATGTGCGCGGTTTTTTTACTTATCATAGCACGGCGGGAACGGAAGTCATGGCTTTCATGACGACCAGCGTGTTGGTGGCAGGGAGGATGCGTTTTCGCAGAAGAGAAGGAGCAAGTTTGTTGCTTGGCATAGAGGCGATGGCAGTTGTTTTTATTGCAAGTGGATATTTGAACAGTATAAACATGACAGTTGATATTAGTAGTGTGCAGGGGATGTCACAACAGTCAGAAGGAAGTAAAATCGTCCATGCGATTACCGAAGAGTCAGAGGGCATATGGACGGTGATGTTTGCAAATAACATTCTGATGCAAAGTGATCGCATACCGGTTGGTGCGGCACCAACAACGCCGTGGACGTGGGAGGGACTTGGGAAAGAGCAGTTTTCCAAACTCAAAAAAGATATGCCGAGAGTTGCGCTTATGGATGAGGAACATGTAGTGTGGGGGTATATGTTAAAAGATTATGCACCAAAAGTGATTAAATTTATAAAAAATCATTATACCCAATTCCCGAACACGGCATGTGTTTATGTTAGAAATGATTATTACGAAGAGGCGTGTGAAAAAGTAAACGGATCTTGAAAAGGAACCTACTTGAACAAATTCCAAAATAGTTTTTGCAAACCATTCGCTCATGTTTATAATGAAACACGGCGGCGATGAAGAATCGACAAAATTTTGGAGGTTTTATGAAAGTCGTAATCCTTGCGGGCGGCCTTGGCACCCGCATCAGCGAGGAAAGCCATTTGAGGCCCAAGCCCATGATCGAGATAGGCGGGAAGCCGATTTTATGGCATATTATGAAGCTGTATTCCCATTATGGCTTTGACGAGTTTATTATTTGTTGCGGGTACAAGCAGCACATTATCAAGGAGTGGTTCGCGGACTATTATTTGTTTAATTGCGATGTCACGTTTGACTTTGCGCACGGGAACGAGATGGTCGTGCACAGCAGCGTGTCCGAGCCGTGGAAGGTCACCTTGGTGGACACGGGGCTGCATACCATGACGGGCGGCCGCATAAAGCGCGTGCAAAAATATATCGGCGATGAGGCATTTATGCTCACCTATGGGGATGCGGTCTCGGATATTAACATAAGGGAACTGCTTGCCTACCACCAAGCGCATGGGAAGATTGCCACAATCTCCGCGGTCACGGTGTCGCAGCGTTTTGGGGTATTGGGGATTGACGCGGACAACACGATAGAGAGCTTTCGGGAAAAGTCTGAGGGAGATGGCAGCCGCGTGAATGCCGGATTTATGGTGATGAACCCGCAGATCTTTGACTATATTTCCGGGGATGAGACGGTATTTGAGAAAGAGCCGCTGGAGACGATGGCATCCATGGGGCAATTAAAGGCGTATCCCCATAATGGGTATTGGCAGTGCATGGACACAAAGCGCGAACGGGAAAAATTGGAGGCTTTGTGGGAAAGCGGGCAAGCGCCTTGGAAAGTGTGGGAATAGAGGATGGGAGGGCGAGAGGTCATGTTCGAGCACAAGACAGAGGAACAGGCAAAACAGGAAATCCTGGCGGCGGTTGCGGAGTACTGCGACAGGTTTCACAACCAAAAGAAGGCATTTGCGCCAGGGGATCGCATCCATTATGCGTCGCGGGTATATGACCACGAGGAAATGTGCAATTTGGTCGATTCCGCGCTGGAATTTTGGCTTACTTCCGGCCGGTACACAAGCGAATTTGAGAAAGAATTTGCGGACTATTTGGGAGTGAGGTACTGCTCCTTGGTAAACTCCGGGTCTTCCGCGAACTTGAATGCGTTCATGGCGCTCACCTCCCCGCTTTTGGGGGAACGCCAGGTGAGGCCGGGCGATGAGATGATCACCGTGGCGGCGGGATTCCCGACGACGGTCACGCCCGCGATCCAGTATGGCGTGGTGCCGGTATTTCTGGACGTGACAATTCCGCAATACAACATGGATGTCACCCAGCTGGAGGCTGCGCTCTCAGACAAGACGAAGGTCGTGATGGCGGCGCACACGCTGGGCAACCCATTCGACTTGGCGGCGGTCAAGGAGTTTTGCGAGAAGCACCGTCTCTGGCTGATTGAGGACAACTGCGACGCGCTGGGGACGGTGTATGCCCTGAATGGGGAGGAAAGGCTTACCGGCACGGTTGGCGACATCGGGACGTCCAGTTTTTACCCGCCCCACCACATGACGATGGGCGAGGGAGGGGCGGTGTACACAAACAACCCGTTGCTGCACAAGTGCATCCGCTCGTTCCGCGACTGGGGGCGCGACTGCGTCTGCGCGTCCGGGCAGGACAACCTCTGCGGCCATCGGTTTGACAGGCAGTACGGGCAGCTCCCGCTGGGGTACGACCACAAATACGTGTATTCCCACTTTGGCTACAATTTGAAGGCGACCGACATGCAGGCGGCCATTGGGTGCGCGCAGATCCGGAAGTTCCCGTCGTTCGTGGAAAAGAGGAGGCGTAATTTTGAGCGTCTACTGGCCGCGCTTGCCGGGACGGAGGAAAAACTGGTTTTGCCGGAACCGTGCGCGCACGCGAAGCCGAGCTGGTTTGGGTTTCCGCTCACCTGCCGGGAGGGCGTGGACAGGGAAAAAGTGGTCCCTTACGTCGAGGGGCATGGCATACAGACGCGCATGCTGTTTGCGGGAAACATTACCAAGCATCCCTGCTTTGACCAGATGCGCGCGGCCGGGACGGGGTACCGCGTGGTCGGGGAATTGGAAAACACGGACCGCATCATGAGGGACACGTTCTGGGTTGGCGTTTACCCTGGCATGACGGACGCAATGGTGGATTACATGGCGCAGGTGCTCAAAGAGGCGGTTGCCCAATCAGGTGGAGGCAGATGAAGAAAATCAGCATACTCATTCCCTGCTATAACGAGGAGGAAAATGTCAGGCCGATGAGCGAGGCGATCGTGCGCCTGTTTCAAGGGGAATTGGCCTCGTATGACTACGAGCTGGTGTTCATAGACAACGATTCCAAAGACAAGACGCGCGATATTTTACGGGACATCTGCAAAAAGAACCCGCGGGTAAAGGCGATTTTTAACGCGAAAAACTTTGGCCAGTTCAACTCGCCTTATTACGGCATGCTCCAGACCACGGGGGATTGCACGGTTACCATGGTGTGCGATTTCCAAGACCCGGTGGAGCTCATTCCCAAGTACGTCGCGGAATGGGAAAAAGGATACAAAATTGTAATTGGGATAAAGACAAGCAGCAAGGAAAACAAGGCAATGTACTGGCTGCGGGGCGTTTATTACAAACTGGTCAAAAAGTTTTCTGACGTGGAGCAGATCGAGCATTTCACGGGTTCCGGGCTGTACGACAAGGACTTTGTGGAAATCCTGAGGGAGTTAAAAGACCCGACGCCGTTTTTGCGCGGGATCGTGGCGGAACTGGGCTACCGAAGGAAAGAGATCCCCTATGAGCAGCCGCGGCGGCGCGCGGGGAAAAGCAAAAACAATTTCTACAGCCTGTACGACGCGGCGATGCTCAGCATCACTTCCTACACGAAGATTGGTCTGCGCCTGTGCACGTTTGCAGGCATGATTTGCGCGCTTGTAAGCGCCGCCATTGGCATCGTGTATTTGGTTTTGAAACTGGTTTGGTGGGATCGTTTTGCGGCGGGTATGGCCCCTGTGTTGATCGGGATGTTTTTTCTGGGGTCGGTGCAGTTGTTTTTTATCGGCCTTATCGGGGAATACGTGAGCAGCATCAACCAGCGCGTGATGAACCGCCCCTTGGTGATAGAGGAAGAACGAATAAATTTTTGATTTGCGAGGCATGGCATGCGGATTGCGGTTACCGGCCCCACAGGGGCAATTGGGATGGCGCTGCTGGAGGAATGCGCAAAAAACCAGGTCGAAGCGCTGGCGATATGCCACAGGCATTCCAAGCGGACGGGGCGGCTTCCCATCTCTGAATTTGTGAAAATTTTGGAGCTGGACTTGTCTGAATACGGAACGTATGTTCCGGATGCGCCACTGGGGAAATATGATGTTTTTTACCATTTCGCATGGAATGGCACGATTGGCGACGCAAGGAATGACGTGCGGGTGCAGCATGGCAATATCGGGCATGCGCTGGACGCGGTCCTCCTGGCGCAGAGGCTGGGGTGCCGCACGTTTGTCGGGGCAGGCTCCCAGGCGGAATATGGGAGGGTGGATGGCACGCTCTCGCCTTCCACGCCCGCATTTCCGGAAAACGGCTATGGCATTGCAAAGCTGTGCGCGGGCCAGATGTCCCGGATCCTGTGCGGCCAGCTCGGGATGAGGCATGTCTGGGCGAGAATCCTAAGCGTTTACGGCCCGGGCGACGGCGACAAGACGATGATTATGTCCGCGATTCGCCAGCTTTTAAGGGGCGAGGCGCCGAAGTTCACGAAAGCGGAGCAGCAATGGGACTACCTGTACAGCAAGGACGCGGCGAAAGCCATGCTGCTGCTCGGGGAAAAGGGCAAAAATGGCAAGGTGTATTGCCTCGGCAGCGGAAAAACGCGGATGCTAAAAGAGTATATTGATTGCTTGCGGGACGCCGTGGACGCGCATGGGAAATTGGAGATCGGGGCGATTCCCTATGCCGAGAAACAGGTAATGCATTTGCGCGCGGATATTTCGGAATTGCAGGGGGACACGGGGTTTGTCCCAACGGTGGATTTTGAGGCGGGGATTCGGGAAACGGTTGATTGGGTAAGGGCTGGAGGGATAAAAAGATGAGGCAGAGACTGGCAGATTATGTGGCGGATTTTCTGGTTGCGCATGGCGTGACAGACTGTTTTAGCGTTGTGGGCGGCGGAGCAATGCACTTGAATGACGCCTTGGGGCACAAAGCGGGCTTGCATACGACATATAATCACCACGAACAGGCGTGCGCGATGGCCGCGGAGGCTTATGCCAGGCTGGAAAATAAAATTGCGGCGGTGTGTGTTACGACTGGGCCGGGAGGGACAAATGCGATTACCGGAGTGGTTGGGGGATGGTTGGACAGCATTCCGATGTTTGTGATATCCGGCCAGGTGCGTTATGACACGACCGCGCGTTATCATGAACAATTTACAGAGGGCTTGCCTCTGCGCGCGGTGGGGGATCAGGAGTATGACATTGTGAAGTCGGTGGAGCCGATGACCAAATATGCTGTGATGATCGAGCGGCCGGAACAGATTCGGCATGCGCTGGAAAAAGGCTGGCACATTGCCACCACAGGCAGGCCGGGCCCAGTTTGGATTGACATTCCGGTAAATTACCAGGGCGGGTTTATTGAAACGGATGCGTTAGAAGGGTATGACCCGGCAGAGGATGACGCACAACTTCCGCCGCAGGTGTCAGACGATACCATTCGAACCATTTTGGACAAGATCCGCAAAGCGCAAAGACCGGTGATTTATGCGGGCGGTGGCATTCGTTTGTCAGGGGGATTTGAGGGATTCCGAAAAGCTGTTGAAAAGCTGAGTGTGCCGGTTGCAACGTATTGGAACAGCATAGATTTGATCGAAGATGAGCATCCGCTGTTTGTCGGGCGAGGCGGAAATATGGGCGACCGACCAGGTAATTTTGCGGTGCAAAACGCAGATTTGCTGCTTGCAATCGGAACAAGGATTTCGATCCGGCAAACGGGTTATAGCTTTGAAACATGGGCGCGCGAGGCGGAAGTAATCATGGTGGATATTGACCGCGCGGAAATGAAGAAGCATACGATACATGTGGACATGCCAATTTGGGCGGATGCCAAGGATTTCTTGCAGGCCTTGAACCGCAATCTGACTCTGGAAAAGGGGAAGGTTTTCCAAAACGAAAAATGGATCAAGATATGCCAGGATTGGAAGGAAAAGTATCCGGCTACCTTGCGGCGCCATTGGGATGCAAAGGATGGCTATGCAAACGTTTATGCCTTTGTGCGCCACCTGAGCAGTAGGCTGCCCGAGGACAGTTTGACAGCCGTATCGAATGGCGCCTGCTGTGTGGTGGGACATCAGAATTACATGATAAAAAAGGGGAGCCGTTTTATTATTAACAGTGCGATTGCAAGTATGGGTTATGGCCTTCCGGCGGCAATCGGTCTTTGCCTGGCTGGAAAGCGCAAAGAGACCATCTGCTTGGAGGGGGATGGCTCTATCATGATGAATCTCCAGGAATTACAGACGATTGCCACGAACAATTTGCCGATTAAGCTGTTTTTAATCAACAATCAGGGTTACCACTCGATTCGTATCACGCAGACAAACCTTTTTAGCCAGCACAGCAAGGTGGGCATCGGCCCAGAGTCCCACGATTTGTCATTCCCTGATTTTCGCAAGATAGCGGACGCTTTTGGATTTCCGTATTATCGCGCGCATAGTAATGATGAGATGAAAAAAATGGTAGATGTGGCACTGGCGCAGCCGGGATTTGTATTTTGTGAAGTTTTTACCGACACCGCGCAGGTATGGGAGCCAAAGAGCAGCACAAAGAGGCTGGCAGACGGAACGTTGGTGAGCCCGCCACTGGAAGATCTGGCGCCATTTTTGCCACATGAGGAGCTTTTAAGCAATTTGTATATTAAACCGATTGCGGACAGCGAAAATGTGTGATGGAGGCAGAGGATGTTTGACAAGTTGTTTTGGGAAAATAAAAAGGTTTTGATTACGGGCCATACTGGCTTTAAGGGCAGCTGGATGTGCAAGGCACTGGCAATGGCGGGGGCAAACGTAACCGGCTATGCGCTAGAGCCACCCACAAGGCCGAGCCTTTTTGAGATTTGCGATATTTCGTCACAGATGCGCTCTGTTTCGGGGGACATTCGGGATCTGGACAAGTTAAAAAACATTTTCAAAGAAAGGCAGCCTGACATCGTCATCCATATGGCCGCGCAGCCGATTGTCCGCGATTCGTACAAAGACCCGGTGTATACTTATGACGTGAATGTGATGGGCACGGTGAACGTGCTGGAATGTGTCCGGCTTACGGATTCCGTGAAATCCTTTGTGAATGTGACGACGGACAAGGTTTATTTGAATCGGGAATGGGAATGGGGATACCGCGAGAATGAGGAATTAAATGGGTACGATCCATATTCCAATTCAAAATCCTGCTCCGAGCTTGTGACCAGCAGTTACAAGAATTCTTTTTTCGCAGACCGGGATGTTGCGATTTCCACGGCACGGGCGGGGAACGTCATCGGCGGCGGGGATTTTGCGAACGACCGCATCATACCGGATTGCGTCCGGGCAGTGCAGGAGGGAAAGGAAATTGTGGTGAGAAATCCCTATTCCACTAGGCCGTACCAGCATGTTTTGGAGCCGGTCGCAGCGTACCTTATGATTGCGCAAGCCCAGTATTCTGAGAGGGAACTGGCGGGATGCTACAATGTCGGCCCGGATGACGCGGATTGCTACACGACGGGGGAGCTGGTGGACTTGTTCTGCAGCAAATGGAGCAAAGCAACCGGGCAGGCCTTGTCGTGGAAGAAAGTATGCGATGGCGGGCCGCATGAGGCAAATTTCCTGAAACTGGATTGCGCAAAAATAAAGAATCAATTCCAGTGGAAGCCCAAGTGGAATGTGGAAACGGCCATGGAGAAGATCGTGGAGTGGTCGAAAATTTATCTTGAGAATGGCGATGTTGGCGCATGCATGGATCGCCAGATCCGCGCGTTTTTGGAACTGTAAATGACGAAAAGGATGGCGAAAAAGGATAGCGGCATGAAGCACTTGGGGAACAGGATCTGGGGAAATCTTGAAAAGGCGCTGCACACGGCACTAAAATTTGCTTTTCATCTTATGGGCAGGGAACTGTCGGATGAAGCATTTGCGACGTTCCTGCAGTTTGCCAAATTTGGAGTCGTGGGGGTGAGCAACACCCTTGTGTCTTATGCCGTCTATGTTGCATCACTGCTGCTACTAAAAAGGCTGCATGTGTTTGCCCGCTATGATTACTTGATCGCCCAAATCATCGCGTTTGTGTTGAGCGTTCTCTGGTCGTTCTACTGGAACAACAAAATGGTGTTTGCCGTGAAAGACGGCCAAAAACGCTCCATGTGGAAGACGCTGCTAAAGACGTATGTGTCGTACTCCTTTACAGGGTTGTTCTTGAACAGCGTCTTGATTGTGCTGTGGGTGAAAGTGCTGGGGATTTCGGAGTACCTGGCCCCGGTTATCAACCTGTTGATCAGCGTGCCGATCAACTTTTTGATCAATAAGTTTTGGGCGTTTCGCTGCCGAGCCTAACCCTGCACTGTTTTTTGTGGAAAGACACCCCATATTTCAGGATTTTCCGATAGTTGTCCTCACGCAGCACGTCGGCGTAGCGGCGCTCCTCGATTTGCCGAAGCGCGTTTTGGACACCTTTTTCCAGGTTTCCGTCATGGGCGCACTTTACCTCGATCACGACGCCAAGGCTCTCATCCTCCGCCCGCACGAGGATATCACCATACCCGTTTCCGGTCTCGTAATTGCTCGTCACGTTCCAGTCTGCCTTGAATTGCAGCAGCCCCAGCAGCAGCCCATGATAGAAGTTTTCCTTCCTGCCATGGGGCACGGCGGTGTCGCGAATACTGACGGTTCGCCGCAGGTAGCCATTTAAGGAGTCCTCCACGCCCTTTGCGTCGCCTGCCGAGATGGCCTGGCATAGGAGTTTCAGCGCATTTCCATCCGCCTCTGCCTCTTCGTAAAAGAGGTCTATGACCTGGTCTTGGAAAACGCACCGAACCTCTCTGTTGGGGATGGACAATTCATAGATGTTCCCCTCTGGATCGCCCTTGGATGTCAGGTAGCCGGTCATGTATAAGAGGCTCCACAAGTTCTCGGTTGTGTCGTACATGTCCCGGTAGGTCAGATCCTGGCGGATGCGCTTTCGGACCGTTCCGCCATCCACCAAGGTCTGCAGCTCCTGCCTGGCGGACGCGGTGTCCATGCGCCTCACAAATTCGCGCACAGCATCATTGCCGCTGGAGTTCGCCCAGTAGTTTTGCGGCTGCGCCTTCGGGTTTTTCAAAAGCCGCCTGCAGTGGTTCAGCACATCCCATGGGCAGTACACTTCTGTGTTTCCGAACCGGTAGCCGTCATACCACTGCCTGATGTCCCCATAACAGGATTCCAGGCCGTAATACCCGAGAAGATTGCGCACCTCGCCGTCCGTGAAGCCAAAATATTCAGAAAACAGTTCGTCTGTAATGGGGACCACCGCAAGGTTATTCAGCCCCGTGAAGATGCTCTCTTTCGAGACGCGCAGACACCCTGTCAGCACGGCAAATGCGAGGCTGTCATTTGTTTTGAGCGCGTTGCCGAGCAGGCCACGGAGCAGAAAAACCATCTGGTCGTAATAGCCGTTTGCGTGCGCCTTCGCAAGCGGGATATCGTATTCATCGATCAGCAGGACGACTTTTGCGCCAAAATGTTTTTCCAGAAGTTCGCAGAGCAACCGCAGGCTATCGGTGAGGGTGCTTACGCGCATCTCGTCATTTATAAGATTCTCGTATCTTTGCCTGTCGGGTGCGCTCAGATTTTCGCTTTCACGGAGAAAATAAAATCGGCTTGCGATCCCAATCATGAGGGCAACCGCCATCTGGCACGCAATGTCAAATGTCGGCGCGTCGATTCCTTTCAGAGAAAGGACGATGACTGGGTATTTTCCCATGTATTGCGCGCAAAGCTCTGTCTCCTTCGTGATTTCCAGCCCATCAAAAATGCGCTTATCCCCGTTCATTGAGAAAAAGTGCGCAAGCATGCTCATGCTCAGGGACTTGCCGAACCTGCGCGGGCGTGTGAAGAGCGTCACATTCGACTGGCTTTCAAGAAGATCCCGAATCATGCAGGTCTTGTCGACAAAGTAAAAATCTTTTTCTCGGAGTTCCGCAAAATTTTCAATCCCGATCGGGATCATTTGCTTTTTTCCTTCCATACCGATAGCCACCTTGTATCTAGCATTTCAGACGTGAAATGCAAGGATGTGTATATGCCAGTCTCACTGTATCGTGACAGGATCCGGCTATTTCGCAGGTGTCTTCTGAGGTTCTGAGAGCCATTCCTGTATGGTAGCGACATTGGTCTCAACTGCTTGCGCAATCTTGTCAACCGGAATCCCCATAGCGTTAAGGTTCAGGGCTGTTTTTTTTGCTTTTTTCATTTCGCCTTTTATTTCGCCTCTTCTGAATATCCCTGTACTTAAGTTGCACACGTCCAGCACCTCCTTGCTCATTTTCTTTGTCACGCTGATGTGGAACTCGTCCTGCAGCGTGCCTAGCTTTTTCTCGTAGCCCAGTTCTGTCGAGAACAGCTTGCTCAGCAGCCGAATGGCATCATCCGCGCTGTTTTCCCCTTTGCTGCCAAGCCGCATCACTACGACCGACATCAAATTCACGAAAATCTGCATCAGCTCGCCGCTCTGCGGCACGATGGCCTTGAAGCGTATGTCAAAGTACACGGTGCCCTCGCGCTGCGACTTTCAGGTTTTGAGCCAGTTCGTTTGGCACGGTGGTTGATTCAATGTCCATGCGATTCCTCCTCGTGAGTCATGCGTATGCGAATCCCTGTTTGTACGATACCACAAAATGGGAAAAAAGCAAAGGGGAAATTAGGATAGCAATGACGACTGTCTACGAATGTACACGGGATGTCTATCGGTGGAATGCTATCGTAAACGACAAAAATATTTGCCGTTTACGATAGCCCCTCCGGGGGATGCGCACAAATTTGCCATGGAATCACGCTGCTTGCGCAGCGCAAACTCGGCGCAGCAAACGACAGTACGAAAATCGTTTTGTCGTTTGGCATATGCTATAGAAGATGTCGACCCGATTTCGTCAGTCTCCGCATAGGTGTGCCCGTGTGGCGACTGGCCAAACAGGCAGGACCTGCCGCTTGTGGCGGGGCGAGCGATATGCGATATGGGGTCTGCCCGCTTTTCCTAGCGGCGGTAGGCCTGTGCCCTCTGCTGTCTGGATGGCACTTGCCGCGGGCGAAACAGCGTCTTTCGGCCCGTCCAGCCAACGACGCGCACCAAAACGATGCCCCAGAATATGCCGACGCTGTCAATAAGGACATCTCGCCAGGACGGCCCGCGCCCTGCCACAAAGGACTGGTGGTACTCATCCCCCATCGCGAAACTCACGCAAAAGAAACCGGCCAAAAGCAGGAGCCAAATCCCGCGCACCCCATAGACATAGAGGGGGAACGCAACCGCGACTGCCAAGAGAAAATACTCCACCATGTGGGCGAGCTTGCGCGTGACCCCGTTGATGCGCCACGCCCAATGCGATTTTTGGAAATCCTCCAGGCCGACCTCGAACACGTTGTCTGTGACCGAAACGATCTCGTAACTCACTTCATAACTGAGCTGCGAGGAATCCACCCCATCCTGGGCGGAAAAGCCGAAGATCATACATCATGAACAGGGCGGGAAGGAACGAAAACGGTTTTAGTATCTTGCGAATCAATCGAAAGCCCCCTTATTTTCTGCAATAAATGGCTACTTTTCAGTGTTTTGCGCGCCCGAGTGACTTGGTTCTCGCGTCCGAATGACAGGCTCTTTCGCGCGGTCATGTAACGCAGGCACTTTGACGCCCGTGCCATCAAAATGCCACGCCGGCGCATGGCTCACATGCGCGATCTGACTGCGCTTTCCCGCACAGGCCACAAGGGGGATCTTACCACGCTGCCCTGGAAAAGTCCATGAATTTTATAAAAATTTAAGAAAATGACATAAGTGACATAAGTGGCATACGTTTCGCACAGACCGGAGCGAAGCAAAGACAGCGAAGCGCGAGACAATCCGTAAGGCATCTTTTTGCCGTAGTATCATGGAATGTCAGGAAAGGTGAGGAAGGTAAGGAAGGGGAAAAGAAGGAAAAGAAATTTCTTGACAGGCACGCGCAAAATCAGTATACTATCTTCGTGCGTGCAAGGGGCGAACGTCTTTTTTTCATGCGAAAGTGCGCGTTCCAGGGCATGCGCGGGCAACCACGACCATACCCAGTTGGGAATAAGACAGGAGGTAAGAGAATGCCAACATTTAACCAGCTCGTCAGAAAAGGCAGACAGACGACCACGAAAAAATCGAATGCGCCGGCTTTGCAAAAAGGGTACAATTCCCTGAAAAAGAGGAGCACGGACGCTTCCGCCCCCCAGAAGCGCGGGGTGTGCACGGCGGTGAAAACCACCACGCCAAAGAAGCCAACTTCAGCGCAGCGC
>CAYVVW010000046.1:0-13721 GCA_964455335.1 uncultured Marvinbryantia sp. | reverse complement strand
ATAGAGCGTTTGGCTACGGACCAAAAGGTCGGGGGTTCGAATCCTCTAACGCACGCTTCGCCATCACATTCGGGAGTCGGGTGTGGTGGCTTTTTCGTTTTCGCAAACGACAAATACGTTTGCCGTCTGTGAACGCCGCCTTTGATAGTATACCGAAATCCGCTTGTTTTTGCAACCACTTTCCAACGAAGATGCGCGTCTTCTGAATGGTTCTGAAAAGTTTGCGAAAAGTGTGGCCATCGCGTAAAGAAAAAATACTTGACAGCCTCACATTTTTCGTTTATGATGACCGAGGTGAGAAGAGATGGATCAGATTTTGCGGGCAACGCTGTTGTTTGACTTTTA
This sequence comes from uncultured Marvinbryantia sp., assembly GCA_964455335.1. Taxonomy (GTDB): domain Bacteria; phylum Bacillota; class Clostridia; order Lachnospirales; family Lachnospiraceae; genus Marvinbryantia. The sequence continues at coordinate 13,376 of CAYVVW010000046.1, read as the reverse complement.
TGCCGATCTGTTGACGGAACACCAGCGGAATGTGTACGAGGACGTGGAGCTTCGCGATATTTCTTATGCGGAGGCGGCGCAAGTGTATGGGATCAGCCGCCAGGGGGTGCACGATTTGGTCAAAAGGTGCAACCGCCTGCTTGAGGAATATGAGTCCAAGCTGCATTTGGTCGAGCGTTTTCTTTCTATAAAGGAAAAAGTGGCGCAGATCCGCGACCTGTCCGACGACGCGCGCATAAGGGGGCTGTCCGATGAGATATTGGAGGAGTTGTAGCAATGGCGTTTGAGAGCCTGTCCGATAAATTGCAAAATGTGTTTCGCACCTTGCGCGGCAAGGGGCGGCTGACAGAGGCAGACGTAAAGTCCGCCCTGCGCGAGGTCAAGATTGCGCTTCTGGAGGCGGATGTCAGTTTCAAGGTGGTCAAGCAGTTCATGAAGGCCGTGCAGGAGCGCGCCATCGGGCAAGACGTGATGAGCGGGCTAAACCCCGGTCAGATGGTCATCAAGATCGTCCATGAGGAGCTTGTCGCCCTCATGGGGTCTGAGACGTCCGAGATCGCCTTGCGCCCCCCGGGAGAGGTCACTGTCCTGATGATGGTGGGCTTGCAGGGCGCAGGCAAGACGACCACCGCGGCCAAGATTGCCGGAAAGCTCAAGTCCAAGGGGCGCGTGCCCTTGCTCGTCGCGTGCGACATTTACCGGCCGGCGGCCATCACCCAGCTGCAGGTCAACGGGGAGCGGCAGGGGGTGGAAGTCTTTTCCATGGGCGACAGGCAGGATCCTGTCAACATCGCCAAAGCCTCCGTGGAGTATGCCAAGGCGCACAAGAAAAACGTGGTGATCCTCGACACGGCGGGCAGGCTGCACGTCGATGAGGGGATGATGGGCGAGCTGGTGCGCATCAAGGAGGCCGTCCGCGTGGATGAGACCATCCTCGTGGCGGACGCCATGACCGGGCAGGACGCTGTGAATGTCTCCGAAATGTTTGCGGACAAGGTCGGCATCGACGGTGTCATTCTCACGAAACTCGACGGCGATACGCGGGGCGGCGCGGCGCTTTCCATCCGCGCGACTTGCGGCAAGCCGATTCTCTATGTGGGCATGGGGGAGAAACTCTCCGACTTGGAGCAGTTTTATCCGGAGCGCATGGCGTCGCGCATCCTGGGCATGGGCGACGTGATGACCCTCATCGAAAAGGCTCAGGCCAACCTCGACGAGTCCAAGGCCAAGGAGATGGAGCAAAAGTTCCGCAAGGCGCAATTCGGCTTTGACGATTACCTGGATAGCCTCAACCAGATGCGAAAAATGGGCGGCATCTCCAGCATATTGGGGATGATCCCGGGCTTGGGCGGCAGCAAGGCAAAAGACGTGGAGGGCATGATCGACGAGGCATCCCTCGCGCGCAACGAGGCGATCATTCTTTCCATGACCCCGGAGGAGAGGGCGAACCCGGACATCTTAAACATCTCCCGCAAGCGGCGCATCGCGGCGGGGAGCGGGGTGGATGTCGCGGAGGTCAACCGGCTGGTCAAGCAATTCGGGCAGTCCCGCAAGATGATGAAACAGCTGCCGGGCCTGCTTGGCGCAAAAGGCGGGAAAAGAGGGAAGTTCAAGTTTCCTTTTTGACGCTGTAATCATCATGTGAAGGAGGTGAAGTGCGAAATGGCAGTGAAGATCAGATTGAGAAGGATGGGACAAAAGAAGGCTCCTTTCTATAGAATTGTAGTTGCGGATTCCAGGGCGCCCAGAGATGGCAAATGCATCGAGGAGCTCGGCACCTACAATCCAAATACCGACCCAAGCGAATTCAAAATCAATGAAGAGCTGGCGAGGAAATGGCTTGCGAACGGCGCCCAGCCGACCGATGTAGTTGGCAAGCTCTTTAAACTCGCCGGGATTGAAAAATAGGAGAACCGATGGTGATGAAGGAATTAGTGGAAGTGATTGCCAAATCGCTGGTTGATCACCCGGACGAGGTAGTTGTAACAGAAAAAGAGAGCGGGAAGATGTCCGTGATCGAGCTGAAAGTTGCCCAGTCGGACATGGGGAAAGTCATTGGAAAACAGGGCAGGATTGCAAAGGCGATCCGATCTGTCGTAAAAGCGGCGGCATCCAAGAACGAGGAAAAAGTGGTTGTGGATATCGTTTAGCACATGGGAGGGGCTGCCTTAGCGGCCCCCATTTTGCAATGTGGGGGAATCCATATGAAAGACATGGAAGGCATGGAGGCATATTTGCAAGTCGGCGTGATCACGTCCACCCATGGGCTAAAGGGAGAGTGCAAGGTTTTTCCGACCACGGACGATATGGCGCGCTTCAAAAAGCTAAAAGAAGTGCGGGCAGAGACGGGCAAAGGCATGGAAACGCTGCGCATCACGCAGGTGCGTTTCCACAAAAACATGGCCATGCTCAAATTTGACGGCATTGACACCATCGAGGAAATCCAGGCATACAAGGGGTGTTCCCTGCTGATTCCGAGAAAAGACGCGGTGCCGCTCGCGCCCGGCGAATATTTCCTGTGCGACCTCGTCGGCCTTGCGGCCTATGAGGACAATGGGAACCGGCTCGGGACCGTCAAGGAGATCCTGCGCACGGGGGCAAACGATGTTTATGTCGTGGAGCGGGAGGACAAAAAAGAAGTCTTGATCCCAAATATCAAAGACTGCATCCTGGAAGTGTCCCTGGAAGAAAAACGGATGACCGTGCACCTGCTGGAGGGGCTTTTGTGAAATTTCACATATTGACATTGTTCCCGGAAATGATAGAAAACGGGCTTCGCACCAGCATCACGGGCAGGGCGATTGCGCGGGGCATTCTTTCTTTGGATACCGTCAACATCCGAGATTTTGCCGGAAACCGCCATGGGAAGGTGGACGATTACCCCTACGGCGGAGGGGCGGGGATGGTCATGCAGGCGCAGCCTGTCTATGACGCGCACCGGCACGTGATGACGCAGGCGCATCCGGGGACGCGCACCATCTACCTCACCCCGCAGGGCGAGACGTTCACGCAAAAAAAAGCGGAGGAGCTTGCAAAAGAGGAGGAACTGGTCCTGCTGTGCGGACACTACGAGGGCATCGACGAGCGCGTGTTGGGCGAGATTGTCACAGATTATGTGTCGATTGGCGACTACGTGCTCACAGGCGGGGAACTGCCCGCGATGGTGGTCGTCGACGCCATCGCGCGCCTCGTCCAGGGGGTGCTGGCCAATGCGGATTCCGCGCTGGACGAGTCCTTCCAGGATTCCCTGCTCGAATACCCGCAATACACCAGGCCGGAAGTCTGGCATGGCAAGGCGGTGCCGCCGGTATTGATTTCGGGGCACCACGCAAACATTGAAAAATGGAGAAGGGAGCAGTCGCTTTTGCGCACGCAGAGCAGGCGCCCCGATCTGTTTGCAAAGGCGACATTGACAGAAAAAGAAAAGGATTGGCTGAAAGGAGAGGAAAAACATGGCGATTGAATTGGGAAAAATGATGGATGACCTGGTGCAAAAAGTGGGGGATATTGCCCAGAGCACCGTCAAGAAAACAGGGGAAGTGGCGGAGATCGCCTCCCTGAAGTCGAAAATCTACGGGAAAAACAAAAAAATCGAAACCGCGCTGGCGGAATTGGGCAAGGCCTACTACCAGGCGCACAAAGACGACACGGCCGAGTTTTCCGATGAGATCGTGGAACTCAACAATTTGTTTAACGAGGTTGCGGCATTAAGAGACGAGATCAAGGCGCTCAAGGAAAAAATGCCGGCGGACGAATCGGCCTTTTCGGAGGAGGCAAAAGAAAAGGCAAAAGAGGCCGTGAATTGCGCGAAACAGGCCGTTGCAAATGCCAAAGAAACCGTGGAAAAGGTCACAAAAGAGGCCGCGGAAAAAGTAGAACAGGCCGTATCGGACGCGCGCAAGAGCACAGAAAAGGCAGAAGAGGCGGTGCAGGAGGCCGTGGGCGAGACGGCAGATCATGCGCAAGCGGCTGCGGAAGATGCGGCAGAGGCCGCACAGGAAGCCACGGAAGATGCGGCAGAGGCTGCACAGGAAGCCACGGAAGATGCGGCGGAAACTGCACAAGAAGCCACGGAAGATGCGACGGAGGCTGCACAGGAAGTCACGGAAGATGTGGCAGAGACCGTAGAAGAGTGCGCGGAAAATGCGGAATCATCGGTGGAAGAAACTGCGGAAGCAGCAAGGGATGCCGCACGCCAGCACGCCAGAAATGAAGAAATTTAGCTTGCTTTTTTGCGGCTGCCGTGTTAGAATGGGCTAGTTGTGAAAATTGCGGTGTTCCTCTGTTACCGTGTGCATGGCTGCGTTGTCTTTGTGCCATGGGTATTACGAACATCGAACAGACAAGGAGGAACATGATGCAGGAGATCATCAGACAAATTGAGGCAGAGCAGTTAAAGGAACAGCCGCCGCAGTTTCGCGTGGGCGACACCGTTCGTGTCTACGCAAAGATCAAAGAAGGCGCCCGCGAGCGCATCCAGATCTTTGAGGGCACTGTCCTAAAAAAGCAGGGCGGGAGCGTGCGCGCCACATTTACAGTCCGCAAGACATCCAATGGGGTCGGGGTGGAAAAGACATGGCCCCTGCACTCCCCGAACGTGGAAAAGGTGGAAGTGGTCCGGCGCGGCAAAGTAAGGCGCGCAAAGCTGAACTACTTAAGGCAGCGTTCCGGAAAGAGCGCAAAGGTAAAAGAGCTGGTAAGATAAGACAAGGGGCTGTCGCAGGACAGCCCTTTTTCTCACAGGCTTTTGCAGGCTGCCTGCGCGTCGCAGACGCGCAGCTGCCAAGTGGAAGATGGCAGCAGGGATGGGTGGCGACATCTCGCAAAAGTGGAGACACGGATGTCTGGTGACGGTGGGGAAATCGTATGAATCGTGGAATCAGGGGCGTGCGCCGAAAGCAAACGCAAAAACAAAAAGGGAAACGCACGTTTGGGGAACGTGCAAACAGTTTTTTCCTATGGATCTTTGAAATTGCGGTCACGGTGCTGATTGCGTTTGTGGTGGTTTATTTTTTCGGGCAGACGCGCACAAATGTCGGGCAGTCGATGGAGCTGACCCTGGCGGATGGGGACCGTGTCCTTTTGGACACCCTAAGCTACCGCCTCGGCAGCCCGAAGCGCAACGACATCATCGCGTTTAAGCCCAATGGGAGCAGCACGAGCAACACGCACATCAAGCGGGTGGTGGGGCTGCCGGGGGAGACCGTGCAGATTCAAAACGGCATGATCTACCTGGACGGAACGGTCTATCTGGAAAAGACGGATTACCCGTCCATTAATGACGGCGGGCTTGCGAAAGAGCCGATTACGCTCGGCCTTAAGGAATATTTTGTGCTGGGAGACAATCGGAACAAGAGCGAGGACAGCCGGTACGCGGACATCGGGCTGGTCAACGCGGACGACATCGAGGGCAGGGTGTGGTTCCGCGTTTTTCCGACGGACGCGTTCGGCTTGGTATCTTAAAAGGGAGGGCAATATGAATTACCATTGGTACCCAGGGCACATGACAAAGGCCAAGCGCATGATGCAGGAGGACATTCGCCTGATCGATGTCATCTTGGAGCTGGTGGACGCGCGCATCCCCTATGCCAGCCGCAATCCGGACCTGCGGGACCTCGGGAAAAACAAGGCGCGCGTCATCCTCCTAAACAAGGCGGATTTGGCCGACCAGGAGGGCAACCGCCTTTGGGTGGAGCATATGCAAAAAGAGGGGGCGCGGGTGTGCCCGATCAACGCCAAGAGCGGCGCGGGGATGTCCGCGGTGCAAAAAGTGATTCTGGAGGCATGCGGGGAAAAACTTGCGCGGGATCGGGCAAGGGGCATCCAAAACCGTCCGGTGCGCGCGATGGTGGTGGGCATACCAAACGTCGGGAAATCGACCTTTATCAACCGCTTTGCGGGCAGGGCTTGCACAAAGACGGGCAACCGGCCGGGCGTCACAAAGGGAAAACAGTGGATTCGCATCAACAAAAGCGTGGAGCTTTTGGACACGCCCGGCATTTTGTGGCCAAAGTTTGCGGATGCGTCCGTGGGCGAACACCTCGCCATGACCGGCTCTATCAAAGATGAGATTTTGCCGGCAGAAGAGCTTGCGATCTCGGAGATCCGCCTTTTGCAGGCGCACTATGGGGGGCGCATCGAGGAGCGCTACCGCTGCGACGCGTCGCTTCCCCCCGCCGACGTGCTCGGGGAAATCGCGCGAAACAGGGGATGCCTAAAAAAGGGAAACGAGCCAGACCTGGAAAAGGCCGCCCAGGTGTTTTTGGATGATTTTCGCAACGGGCGCCTCGGGCAGCTGACGCTAGAGTGGCCACCGCAAGAGGCGCAAGGCGTGAGGCAGAAGGAGCCGCAAGAGGCGCAAGGCGCGGAGCAGAAAGAGCCGCAAGAGGCGCAAGACGCGGGGCAGAAAGAACCGCAAGAAGCGCAAGGCGCAGGGCAGAAAGAGCCGCAAGAGGCGCAAGGCGCGGGGCAGAAAGAGCCGCAAGAAGCGCAAGGCGCAGGGCAGGAAAGGCAGGGTGCGGATGGCACAAAAACGGACGAAAGCTGAAATCCTGCAGCGGCGCCAGGAGCGGGAGGCGGCGGAGGATGCCCGCCTGTTTGCGATGACGGCCTATGAGCGCGCCTATGAGGCGGACGTGCTGTGCGGCGTCGACGAGGCGGGGAGGGGACCGCTCGCAGGCCCCGTCGTCGCGGGAGCGGTGATTTTGCCAAAGGGGTGCCAGATACGCTATCTGGATGATTCTAAGAAGCTCTCGGAAAAAAGGCGCGCCCAGCTGTTTGATGAAATATCGGAAGTGGCCGTCGCCATCGGCGTTGGCATTGTCTCCCCCGCGCGGATCGACGCGATCAATATCTTGCAGGCGACCTATGAGGCCATGCGGGAGGCCGTCGCTTCGCTTCGCGTGTGCCCGACCAGGCTGTTGGTCGACGCGGTCACCATTCCGGAAGTAGGGATCGCCCAAGTGCCGATCGTCAAAGGGGATGCGAAGAGCTTAAGCATCGCGGCGGCCAGCGTGATCGCGAAAGTCACGCGGGACCGCGTCATGCAGGCTTATGGGGAAGATATGCCGCAATATGGCTTTGAAAAGCACAAGGGATATGGCACGGCGGCGCACATCCAGGCGATACGCGCCTATGGTCCTTCGCCCATCCACCGCGCCACTTTTATCCAGAAGTTTTTGTGAGGGAACTATCCGTGCGGGAAAACGAAAATAAGAGAACAGTCGGCACAGGGTATGAGAAAAAGGCTGCGCAGCTGCTTGCAGGCAAGGGGATGCGGATTCTGGCCACCAATTTTCGCGGGCGCACAGGCGAGATCGACCTGGTGGCACAGGACGGGGCTTGCCTGGTATTCGTGGAAGTGAAGTACCGCGCCGATGAAAAAATGGGGGATGCGCTGGAGGCGGTGGATCCGCGCAAGCAGCGCAGGATCATTCGGACGGCACAATATTTTTTGCTGCGCCACGGGTATCCGCAGGATATGCCGTGCCGATTTGACGTGGTGGGCATCACAGGGGCGCGCGTCACGCATGTGGAGAACGCGTTTTGGGCGACATAATGGAGGGAAATTGCATGGATGGCAGCATCAAGTGGCAGAGGAAAGGCGCGGGGCAAGTCTGTGGCGTCAGGGAAAGCGAGGGCGTGCCCTATCTGTATTTTCCCCATCTGGAATGTGGCCCTTTCGTCCATGGGTTTTCCACGCGGCTCGGCGGGGTGAGCGAAGGCGACCTTGCCACGATGAATTTGAGTTTTCAGCGCGGGGACGCGACGGAAAATGTCCGCGAAAATTATGCGCGCATTGCCCGCGCGATCGGGTTTTGCGCGCAGTCTCTGGTCCTCACGGATCAGACGCACACGGCCAATGTCCGCGTGGCCGTGCAAGCGGACGCGGGGAGCGGGTTTTCGCGGCCTGTAGACCACCATGGCGTGGACGGGCTGGTGACAAACGTGCCGGGGCTTGTCCTTGCCGCGCTGTTTGCGGACTGCGTGCCGATCTTTGCGGTGGACCCCATAAAAAATGCCGTGGGGCTGGCGCACGCGGGGTGGCGCGGGACAGTCTCCGGCATCGGAAAAGTCACCGTGGACGCCATGCGCAAGGCATTTGGCAGCCGCCCGCAGGACTTGCGCGCCGCCATCGGCCCGTCCATCTGCCAGGACTGCTACGAGGTGGGCACAGACGTGGCGGACGCCTTTCGCGGGGCATTTCCCGCCGCGCTTTGCGCCGAGATCCTGCGGCCAAACGCTGCCGGGAAGTACCAGCTCGACCTGTGGCGCGCAAATGCGTACCTCCTGCAAGACGCGGGCATCCCGGAGACGCAGATTTGCGTCACGGACATCTGCACGTGCTGCAACCCGAAGCTGCTATTTTCGCACCGCGCGTCAAAAGGGAAACGCGGCAACCTGGCCGCGTTCCTTGGCATCCGCGCGGAGCGTGGAGAAATCTGTAATCCTCTTTGACGCGCGTGTCCATTCTATGATGCCAGGGTAGAAAGCCCTTTCCCACGACATGCTTGCATGTCGGTGGGGCTTGGCACGATGGAACATCGTGCCAACTACCCGTAAGGCATCTTTTTACCGTAACATCATTCTATCGAAAACGACAAATACGAAAATTGTTTTTTCCATGCAACATCATTCCAAGAGGAGCATCCTTACATGCGTAGGAAAAAGAACAGGCAAGTGATCAAAGACGTTGTTCCCGGGGGCATCGCGCAGGAGCTTGGGCTGGCCCCGGGCGACGTGCTTTTGTCCATCAACGGGCAAAGCGTGCGGGATGTCCTGGATTACCAGTATCTGTGCCAGGATGCGGAATTGCTCGTGCTCGTGCAAAAGGCTGACGGCGAGGAGTGGGAGCTGGAGATCGAAAAAGCGTATGACGAGGATCTCGGCATTGTGTTTGAAAATGCGTTTATGGACGCGTACCATTCCTGCCGCAACAAGTGTATTTTTGCTTCATCGACCAGATGCCGCCGGGGATGCGCGAGACGCTTTATTTCAAAGATGACGACGCGCGGCTGTCTTTTTTGCAAGGGAATTATATCACGCTCACAAATCTGACAGAGGCGGACATGGACCAAATCCTGCGCTATCACCTGTCGCCTATACAGATTTCCTTTCACACGACAGACCCCGACTTGCGCGTCAAAATGCTCAACAACCGCTTTGCGGGGGAAGCGCTCAAAAAGGTGGATCGCCTGTATGAGGCCGGCATTGCGATGAATGGGCAAATCGTCCTTTGCAAGGGCATCAACGACGGCCCAAAATTACAGGAAACCCTGGAGTGCCTTTCCGGGTATTTGCCACATTTGCAAAGCGTGTCCGTCGTGCCGGTCGGGCTCACTCGGTATCGCGAGGGGCTTTACCCCTTGGAGCCTTTTGAGAAAAAAGACGCCCGCGCCGTCCTTGGCCAGATCCACCGTTTTCAAAAAGAGATGCTTGCCGCAAATGGCACGCATTTCGTCTATGCCGCGGATGAGTGGTATCTGCTCGCGGGGCAGCAGATACCCGAGGCCGGCGCATACGACGGTTACCCGCAGCTGGAAAACGGGGTGGGGATGCTGCGGCTCTTTTTGGACGAGGCCGCAGAGGAACTGGCCGCGCGAAAGGGGGATGCCCGCGCGCACAGGCTCGCCGTGGCGACAGGGGTGCTTTCCGCCCCCGCCATCGCGTCCGTCTGCCGGCAGATACAGGAAAAATACCCCCGCGTGGAGCTTGCGGTCTACCCTTTGCAAAACCATTTTTTTGGCGCGCAAATCACCGTGTCAGGGCTTTTGGTCGGGCAGGACGTGGTGAGCCAGCTTGCGGGAAAAGACCTGGGGGATGGACTGCTTTTGCCGTGCAATTTGTTTCGGAGCGGGCAGGAGGTTTTTCTGGACGACATGACGAGGGCGGACGTGGAAAAGGCTTTACAAACAAACGTATGTATTGTAAAATCAAGCGGAAAGGATTTTGTGCGCGCGGCGCTTTTGGAGGAGCAGTCCGGGGGAGGCCCCGCGCATGGGTATGAGGTGAACGGATTTGAGTAAACCGATCGTAGCGATTGTGGGCAGGCCAAACGTGGGGAAATCCACCTTATTTAACGCATTGGCAGGCTCCAAGATTTCCATTGTAAAAGATACGCCGGGCGTGACGCGCGACCGCATTTATGCCGATGTGGAGTGGCTTCGTTATAGCTTTACGCTGATTGACACAGGGGGCATCGAGCCGGATACCGGCGACATTTTGCTCTCCCGTATGCGCGAGCAGGCGCAGATCGCCATCGACATGGCGGACGTCATTTTGTTCCTGGTCGACGCGCGCCAGGGGCTGGTCGATTCGGACACGAAAGTCGCGGACATGCTGCGCCGATCCAAAAAGCCCGTGCTGCTGGTCGTGAACAAGACGGATTCCTTCGCAAGGCAGATGTCGGACGTATATGAGTTTTACAACCTCGGCATCGGGGATCCCTTCCCCATCTCGGCGGAGGGAAAAAAGGGCCTGGGGGATTTGCTCGACGCGGTGGTTGCGCATTTTCCGGATACCGACGCAGAGGACGATGCAAAGGACTGCCCGCGCGTCGCGGTGGTGGGCAAGCCCAATGTGGGGAAATCGTCTATCATCAACCAGATTCTCGGCGAAAACAGGGTCATCGTTTCGGACATCGCGGGGACGACGCGCGACGCCATCGACACGCAGATCACCTGGGATGGGAAGGACTACGTCTTTATCGACACGGCGGGCCTGCGCAGGAAGAGCAAGGTGCGTGAGGAACTGGAAAAGTATAGCATCCTGCGCACGGTCACGGCTGTCGAGCGCGCGGACGTGGCGCTTGTGGTCATCGACGCGACGAGCGGCGTCACCGAGCAGGACGCGAAGATTGCGGGCATTGCGCACGAGCGGGGGAAGGGCGTCCTCGTGGTCGTCAACAAGTGGGATGCCATCGAAAAAGACGACAAGACCATTTACGCGTACACGAAGAAGATTCGCGAAACACTGTCGTTTATGCCCTACGCGGAGATTTTGTTTGTGTCCGCCGTCACGGGGCAGCGGCTGCCAAAGATTTTTGAGAAAATTGACCTGATTTTGCAAAGCCAGTCCCTGCGCATTTCCACGGGCGTCCTCAATGAGATCCTCTCGGAGGCCGTCGCCATGCAGCAGCCGCCGTCCGACAAGGGGAAGCGGCTCAAGCTGTACTATATCACGCAAGTGGCGGTCAAGCCGCCCACATTTGTCATTTTTGTCAATGACAAGGACTTGATGCATTTTTCCTACACGCGCTACCTGGAAAACAAGATCCGCGAGGCGTTCGGGTTTCGCGGCACGCCGCTCCGGTTTCTCATTCGGGAGCGGGGAGAAAAGGAGAAATAAGGGATGGTTCGGGTTTTTTGTCTCGCCCTCGGCTATTTGTTTGGGCTTTTTCAGACGAGTTATATCATTGGCAAGATCCATGGCATCGACATCCGCGACTATGGGAGCGGGAATGCGGGCACGACGAACATGATGCGCACCCTAGGGAAAAAAGCGGGGCTTTTGACGTTTGCGGGGGATTGCCTAAAGTGCATCTTTGCGGTCTTGCTCGCGCGCTTTTTGCTGAAAGACCGCTATGGGGAGATCCTGCCGCTTTTGCAATTTTACACGGGCGCGGGCGTAATCCTGGGGCACAATTACCCCTTTTACCTCGGCTTTCGCGGGGGGAAAGGCATTGCGGCCACGGCGGGGCTGGTGCTGACGCAGCACCCCTTTCTGATCGTGTGCGGCGTGGCCACCTTTTTTGGATGCCTCATCCTCACACATTATGTGTCTTTGAGTTCCCTCTTGGTCTATGTGGGTATTCTGGTGGAGCTGGTGATTTTGGGGCAGGGGGGATACCTGAAGATGGCGCAGCCAGCCCTAAACGAGCTTTATGTGGTGGCATTTTTGCTGGCCGCATTGGCATTTTACAAGCACAGGGATAACATCAAGCGGCTCTTGAACGGCACAGAGCGCAAAGCCTACCTGTTCAAGAAGAAAAATAAGGATTAGAGAATTGGGAAACTGCCGGCTTTCAGCAAAAGATGGGAGGGGTTTGCATGGCGAGGATTGGGATTTTGGGCGCGGGAAGCTGGGGGATTGCCCTGGCGGCGCTGCTTAGCAAGAACGGCCACGAAGTGGGCGTCTGGTCGGTCTTAAAAGAGGAGATCGCGATGCTTCGGGAAAAAAGGGAGCATGTCACGAAGCTGCCGGGCGTGTGCCTGCCGGAGGGCATCACGTTCACGGAGGACTTAGGCGAGATCACGCGCGACAAGGACGTGCTGGTCATGGCAGTGCCGTCGGTCTATGTGCGCGGCACGTGCCAGTCGATGAAGGGCCTTGTAACAGAGGGGCAGATCGTGGTCAACGTGGCGAAGGGCATCGAGGAGGGCACATTGAAAATTCTCACGGACATCATCGAGGAGGAGCTTCCGGGGGTGAACGCCGCTGTCCTCTCCGGCCCGAGCCACGCGGAGGAGGTGGGCCGCGCCATGCCGACCACCTGTGTCGTTGGCGCGCACGACAGGCAGACGGCCACCTATCTGCAGTCCATTTTCCTAAGCCCCGTGTTTCGCGTCTACACGAGTTCGGACATGCTGGGAATCGAACTGGGCGGCGCGCTCAAAAACGTGATTGCCCTTGCAGCGGGAACGGCGGACGGGCTGGGATATGGCGACAACACGAAGGCCGCGCTCATCACCCGCGGGATTGCGGAGATCGCGCGGCTTGGCACCGCGATGGGCGGGCGCGCGGAGACCTTCTACGGCCTGACGGGCATCGGGGATCTCATCGTCACCTGCGCGAGCACGCACAGCCGCAACCGCAAGGCGGGCTACCTGATCGGAAAGGGGTATACCATGCGCGAGGCCATGGACGAGGTGAACATGGTCGTCGAGGGGGTCTACTCCGCAAAGGCCGCGCTTGCGCTCTCCCAAAAGTATGAGGTGGAAATGCCGATCGTCGCGCAAATGAACCAGGTGCTCTTTGCGGGAAAACGGCCCGACGTGGCCGTCGGCGAGCTGATGATGCGCACGAGCCGCAGCGAGGATGAAAACGAAACCTGGGATCGGTGAGCGCGGAAGCGAGGATGCGCACGAGCCGCAGCGAGGACGAAAACGAAACTTAGGAACGGTAAGCGCGGAAGCAATGACGCGCACGAGCCACAGCGAGGATAAAAACGAAACTTAGGAACGGCAAATGCAGAAGCCAAGATTTTCCTTGACGTAAGGGGAAAATGGGTGTATCATGCATACATGAGCACTTTAAATCGCTAAAGCGCTCAAATTTTTTGAAAAAAGAGGAGAACGAACATGAAAAAATCTATCTCTGTGGCTTTTGCCGCCCTGGCTGCCGTGGCGACCGTTGCGGGATTTGGCGCGCCCGCGCGG
>CAYVVW010000045.1:10450-13793 GCA_964455335.1 uncultured Marvinbryantia sp. | reverse complement strand
AGCCACATTTCAGATGGATTTCTTCCCTGCAAGCAGCAGGTATAGGAAATATACGCCCCCGCCAATCATGATAAATACGCTGACCGGTACCGCATAATGGAACACCCGCTCCACCAGTGCCTGCCCTCCGATGAGGACAATCATGCCAAAAAATACGGATGCAAAAATCAGATAGATATGGCGGTATGTTTTCATCAACTGTCTCGCCAGATTTGCGATAATCAATCCCAAAAACGCCATAGGCCCGACCAGCGCGGTCGCAACCGAGATGCAAAGCACCACGCCCAAAAGCAGCCTGCGGATGCTTCGGTTGTAATCCACGCCAAGATTGATTGCCTGCTCCTTTCCAAGCGACAAAACGTCCAAAAGTTTCAAATCTTCGCGCAGCACGATGGCAAATACCGCCAGCAAAACCACGGAAGCCAAAAGGACCGCTTGGTTGACATTGCCAAAACTCGCCACCAGCGTGGTCAGCAAGGTCGCGTATTCATTCGGATCCATCGCCCTCGTCAGCGTCGTCTGAATACTCCCAAATAGCGATGTCAATACCGTGCCGATCAACATGACATACAGCACATTGTGGCCTGTCCGCTCAAACAAATAGCCATATATCAGCGTTGCAATCAGCCCCATCAAAACGAGATCCAGCAGAAACGACGCATTTTTATTGACCACAAAAAAAGAAGAAGAACCCAGGACGCAATAGACCGCCGTGTGAATGAGCGAATACAGGGCATCCATCCCCAAAAGGCAGGGCGTGACGATCCGATTGTTGATAATAGACTGAAAAATAATCGAGGCACTCCCAATCGCAAATGCCGTAACCGCCATGGACGCCAGCTTTGGGAAACGGATTTTCAGGCTAAAGAGCAGCACCTTTTTCTTTTCAAAATCCAATCCCCACAGGATATAGAGCGCGACTGCGATCAGCGCGAGCAGCCCCATCAGGATCATTTTTCTTTGAAGGTTTTTTCTCATTTTGCAACCGCCTTTTCTGGAAGTCTCATTGGAAACCGCATGGCTCTGCGCCCGTTGCGCAAGCGGTAAAACAGCAACATCAGATAGAGGACGCTCCCCACAATCCCAATGATCAGCTCAATCGGCAGCTCGTAGGGAAAAATGACGACCCGCGCAATCATATCGCACACCAGCACAAAAATTGCTCCAAACAGCGACGTGTCCGCCATCGTCCCGCGCATGCGGTCCCCTTTGTACATGGACACCACATTTGGCACAATCAGCCCGATATACGAGATCGACCCAACCACGACCAGTACCGCCGCCGTGATCATGGCCGCAATCGTCAGCCCCAGGAACAACACCAAATTGTAGGGTACGCCAAGGTTTTGCGAAAAATCTTTTCCCATCCCGACGATATTGAAATGGTTCGCAAAAATATACGCCAAAATGACGAGCGGCACGACCAGATACACAATCTCATATTTTCCGCGCAGAACCAGAGAAAAATGGCCCACCAACCAGGACGACAAGGACTGTGTCATGTCATAGGAATAGGCGATGTAACTGGTGATTCCGCGTATGATATTCCCGAACATGATCCCGACAAGCGGCACCATAATCACATCCTTAAACCGCACGCGCTGAATAAAAATCACGAAAGCCCAAGTGCCCAAAATAGCCGTCGCAAACGAAAAAACGGCTCTCGACCAAAGCGTCGACTCCGGCATAAAAATCATGGCAATTAAAATGCCAAGCTGCGCGGAGGAAATGGTCGCGCCCGTCGTCGGGGAAATAAACTTGTTCCTGCACAGCTGCTGCATCATCAGCCCCGCGACGCTCATGCCCACGCCCGTGCAGAGAATCGCAAGCAGCCTTGGCACTCTGGACGCGAGAAAAACTTTCCACAGCCACGCGTCTCCTGCGAGCAACCCCGCAATGTCCACGTCAACCACCCCGACAAAAAGGGAAATCACCGACAAGACAACCAGCAGGATCGCCAAAATCACCGTCGAAACAGGAGCATTTCCAGCATTTCTTTTCATCCGAAATCGTCCTTCCTTTCTGCTTTTTCGTAATGCCTCTTTCCGATTGTTAGTTATGACTAACTTTCAGACTCAAAATTAGTTGCAGCTCACTTCATGCAGCTAAATTCAATGCGCAAAAAAGAGCTGCCTGCCGCAAACGGCAAAACAATTGGAAACCTATCCTAAAATCGGAAAACTATCCTAAAATTTCTTCGCGTGTTTTTCCAGAATCTCACTCAACGCGCATCCGCTGCTGGTGTGGCACCTGACAATGTCACAGTTGCACTTCTCAGCCTCTGCAACTGCGCAGCGCACCATTTTATGGGAGACGGTACTCGTGAATAGAATCAGCAAATCGGGCGATCCGATTTGATCTTTGAGGCTGCTGGACATCTGCGTAAAAACTTTTGCCCGACAGTGATATGCTTTGCAAATTTTTTTATATTGGCAGACCATGCGGTCATGCCCGCCTACGATTACAATACTCATTTTCTTTCCAATCCATTCCCGCTTGTTCTTCTTGTTAGTTTTCGCTAACCGTCGGTTAGTATATACTAACTGCAAGAATCTGTCAACCCCTTTTTTTCATTTTTTACGATGCCAGGGCAGGAAGCCCTTCGACAAAAGAGCCGAAAAAGCCTCCTCGCACTTGACCTGCATATCCAGGTCGTAGTCATATTCTGCCATCAGCATACTTATCACCTCACTGTCCTTTCCGACGGAGTGGTTTCCCGCAGAAGGGAGTATGGATGTGAAAATGAACGCATTTCCACACCCCCTCATCTCCACGCCCGCTCCAAAGCGCGCACGGCGTCCTCATATTCCACTGTCGGGACATTGGCGCACGCCAGGCGAAACCGCACGACATTTCTTTCCGTTTCCGCACCTTGCACGGTTTTCATCCCCTTTCCCGCGCATGCGGCGTTCCCCTTGTTCCCCAACTGCGCAGGCGGTGCAAGCATCGTTTCCTCTTGCACTTGATCGCTTCTCTCCAGCTGCGCAGACGGTGCAACCGCCCTTTCTCTTTGTGCTTGCCCTGGCTCTGCCTCCACCGCCACGCCCGCTTTTGCAGCCGCCCGCACCAACTCCGCCGCCGGCCTGTCCGTCCGCAAAGTGAGGATCACCTGAAATCCCGTCTCTTCCACTTCCACGCGCGCCTTGTCCGCAAAGATGCGCCCGCAGGCATCCGCAAGCGCCGCGGCCTTTGCGAGGTGGGTCTTGCGGGATTTGCGGATTTGGCTCTCCAAATGCCCATCCCGGATGAACTGGGTCAGCGCAATCTGTTCCACTTTGGACGCGGTCTGGTTGTAGGCGGCCTTGCGCGCCTGGTATGCCTGCGACAGTTCGGGGGGCAAGAC
>CAYVVW010000045.1:0-10440 GCA_964455335.1 uncultured Marvinbryantia sp. | reverse complement strand
CATGTAACTCATGCGAATGGACGGCAAAAGCATTTTGGAAAATGTTCCAAGGTACACCACGCCCCGGCCACCGGCAAGGCCCTGCAGGGAAGGAACTTGCCGCTGGGAATCGCAAAATTCGCTGTTGTAGTCATCCTCTATCAAAAGCACGCCTTGCGCGTCCGCCCACCGGACCAGGGAAAACCGCTCATGAATGGGCATGCTGCCCTCCCACTTTGTCATCTGGGAAGGCGAGAGGTAATAATATCCCACGCCACATGCGCCCCGATCTTTTGCGACGGAAAACCCATAGTCCGCAAAGACCGCCCGCCCCTGGATAAAGTCGGGATTGTAAAACGCGACTTTTTTCCCCCTGTCCAAAAGCGGGCACAGGAGCTGCAAAAGTGTCTGCACGCCCGCCCCAACCACAATCTGATCCGGCGCGCACGCCACCCCGCGGTGCTTTCGCAGATAATCCGACAGGACCTCGCGAAACGCGCGCTCTCCCTGCGGCTCTCCGTAGGACAGCAGCCGCTCGTCTTTTCGCATCGCGCTTTTCATGTAGCGCCGCCAGAGATCAAACCGGAAGCTCTCCCTGTCCGCGCCAGCGGTGACAAAGTCATACCGCACGGCCTCCTCTTTCCCATGCTGGGGCAAGGCCGGGACGGGTTCCTGCGCCCGCTGCCAGTTTGCCATGTCCGTGACGTAATACCCGCTTTTTGGCGCTGCCAGGACATACCCCTCCGCCGCCAGCATCAGATAGGCCGTCTCCACCGTCGTGCGGCTCATCCCAAGCTGCGCGGCCCCCTTGCGGATGGAGGGAAGCCGCGCCCCCTCGGGCAATTTCCCGCTTAAAATCAGCGCATAATAATAGTCGTATACTTGCTGGTATCTCGGAATCTCGTGGTTCTCCCATTCGATTTGCATCTCGCCCCTCCCTAAACTGACCTTTAAAAAATATATGATTTTGTGTATTTACCAAAGGACACTTTTCCATTATTCTAGTGGAAAATGCGCAAATTTGCAAGCGTAAATTCCCATGTCGCGCATGGAGGGGATGTTTGCACCCTCCCTGATTTTTCCGTAAATGAGACGCGATGCGCATTGCACTGTTTGCGAAAAACACAGAAAGGATGGGCATGTGCATGGTAAAACGGGTTGCCGCCATCAACGATCTGTCCGGGCTTGGGAAGTGTTCCCTGACAGCCGCCATTCCCGTGCTGTCTGTCATGGGCGTGCAGGCCTGCCCGCTGCCGACCGCCATTCTCACCAACCAGACCGGGTACGACAGCTATTATTGCGACGATTACACGGACAAAATGGACCGCTATACCGAGGAATGGCAAAAGCGCGGCCTGACTTTTGACGGAATTTTCACAGGTTACCTGGGAAATGCCGCGCAAGTGGAAAAGATTTTGCGCTTTTGCGAAATTTTCCGAAAAGAGGAGACCCTGCTCTTGGTCGATCCCGCCATGGCGGACAGGGGGCGCGTGTACGCGCTTTGTACCGCGGAGTTGTCGCGCCGGATGAAAGACCTGGTGGCGCTGGCCGACGTCGTCACGCCAAACCTGACCGAGTGCTGCCTGCTGACGGGAAACGACTATGGGGAGCTGATTTCCCACGCGGGAAAACCGGGGTATCTGGACCGCGTCGCAAACATGGCGCGCGCGCTGCTTTCGCCGCAGCTTCGCACCGTGATTGTCACGGGCATCCTGCACCGAGAGCCTTGCGACGGCGCGACAAAGTATTACAACCTCGTCCTCACCGCCGAAGGCTGCGACTGGGTCACGTCCGAAAGGTATGGGGAGAGTTACTCCGGCACAGGGGATCTGTTGTCCTCTGTGGTGTGCGCGGGGATGGTGCGGGGGGATGGCGCGCTTTGCGCCACCCGGCTGGGCGTCCGCTTTTTGGAGCGCGCGCTGCGAGAGACGGTGCAAGAACCCATTCCCCACAACGACGGCATCAATTTCGAGCCGTACCTGTCCATGCTGCTGCCAGGGTAGGCAACTGCTGGCCGCAACTTCACGATCATCTCGGAGGAAAAAGCGATGGCGACTTTTGAAAAAAACAAATCCCAGGAGCGGGCGGGCAGCCGCCAGAAGCTGCTTTACCTAACCACGGCGGCCCTGTTTGCAGCGCTGATTTGCCTTTGCACCGCCTATCTGTTCCACGTTCCGGTCGGGGCGAACGGCGGTTATGTCCATGTGGGGGATTCGCTGATTTACCTGGCCGCGAGCCTGCTCCCCCTGCCGTATGCCATGGCGGCCGCGGGCATCGGGGGCGCATTGGCGGACTTGCTCACGGCGCCCGCCTGGACGGTGGCGACATTTGTGATCAAAATCGTGATTACCTTGCCCTTTACCTGCAAAAAGGAAAACATCCTGCCCGTGCGCAACGTGATTGGGGTCGTCGTGGCCGGCATCCTCTCGTTTACAGGGTATTATATTGCGGATGTCCTGCTCTTTGGGACGTGGGGCGCGCTTCTTCCGGCCATCGCCGGATCGCTCGTGCAATCGGGGGGCAGCGC
Organism: uncultured Marvinbryantia sp.; assembly: GCA_964455335.1. GTDB lineage: Bacteria > Bacillota > Clostridia > Lachnospirales > Lachnospiraceae > Marvinbryantia. The sequence goes on along the minus strand of CAYVVW010000045.1, from coordinate 7,934 downwards.
CATCGTCTACCTCACCCTCGGCTTCTTCCTCGACAGGATGGGCTTTAAGCAAACGTTAAAAAACCGGTTTGGCATCTAAAATGCCGGAAACAAGATTAGGAGAAATGCGATATGGCAGATATTCTTTACACTTACCACGGCAATGTCTATTTTAACATTACCAACCGCTGTGACTGCAATTGTGTCTTTTGCGTGCGGAAAGAAAAGGACGCGCTCGGAAGCGCCGAGGAAATGTGGCACGCGGCGGACCCTTCCTTTGCGGAGATTCGATCCGCCGTGGATGCCTTTGATTTTTCGGGCCATACGGAAGCCGTGTTTTGCGGGTACGGCGAGCCGACGTGCGCCTATGACAACCTCATCGCGACCGCGCGTTACATGAAGGAACGCCACCCGCAGGTCAGGCTGCGCCTCAACACAAATGGCCTGGGCGAGCGCTATAACCAAAAGCCCATCGCTGCGGAGATGGCCACTTGCATCGACGCCGTTTCCATCAGCCTGAACGCGCCGACCGCCGCGCGCTACCAGGAAGTGACGCGCCCCCGCTATGAAAATGCGTTTGCGGACATGCTTTCCTTTGCAAAAAAAGCGAAGGAATTGTTCCAGAGCGTGCAATTTACGGTGGTCAGCATCCTCTCTGCGGAAGAAATCGCCGCCTCGCAAAAACTGGCGGACGAACTGGGCATCCCCTTGCGCGTGCGCGCATACGCATAAGAAGACATTACCTCTTTTTCTTTTCCCGCACCTTTTTCCAGATTTCCTCAAGCGATGCCATCATCCGCGTGAACCCGATGTTGAGCGTCACGACGAAGCTGACCATGGGAATCAAGAAAAGGCTCTCCTTTCGCATCAGTGAGTGGACATCCAAGAACCCCGGCGCGATGAGGATGCCAAGCACAAAGACGACCGGCAATGCCGCGCACAGGAATTTGTGGAAACGGTTTAAGGGCTGGCACACGCGGTATACCACGATGAGGCTCACACACCCGCCGAGCACCAGGTTGAACGTGGAGGTTATCTGCGCGTCCCCATCCCAAAATCCCGAAAGCGCCTGCGTCAGCACGACGGTGCAGACGAGCGTCAGCGCCCCCGGCAGGGAAATGCGCAGGACATGGCGCAAAAATCCCTTTGAAACTTCCTGCTCGTTCCTCTCCAAGGTCAGCAAAAAGCTCGGCACCCCGATGGCCACCCCGCTGATCCACGAGAGCTGGATGGGAATGAAGGGGTAGGGCTTTTGCCAGAGGATGAAGATCACGCACAGCAAGATGGAGTAAATCGTCTTGGTCAGGTAGAGCGCGCTGACCCGCTCGATGTTGCTGATGATGGTGCGCCCTTCCCCCACGATATTTTTCATGGAGGCAAAGTTGGAGTCCAAAAGGACGATGTGCGCCACCTGCCTGGCGGCATCGCTCCCCGCGGCCATGGCGATCCCGCAGTCCGCATCCTTTAATGCGAGCACGTCGTTGACCCCGTCGCCCACCATGCCCACCACTTTTTGGTTGGCCTGCAATGCTTTGACGATATTTTGCTTTTGATCCGGCTTTACCCGGCCAAACACCGTATACTTTTCCACCTCCTCGCGCAAGTCGCCAAACTCCTCGGGCAGCGTGCGCGCGTCCACATAGCGCTCTGCCCCGGCAAGCCCCGCTTCTTCTGCAATGTGGGAGACCGTCATGGGGTTGTCGCCCGAAATCACCTTGATCTCCACATTTTGCTCGCGAAAATAGGCGAGGGTGTCGCCCGCCTCCTGGCGAATCTGATCTGAGAGGACGATGAGCGCCATGGCGCGCACGTCAAAAACGCGGCTTTCCTCGGGCGTGATCTCCACGCCGCATTTCCCGAGCAAAAGCACGCGCAGCCCCTGCGCCGAGTAGCGCGTCGCCTCCTCGATGAGCCGCCCGTCGTCCGGGGCCAGAAACTCCGGCGCCCCCAGCACATAGCCTCCCTGTCCCTCAAATGTGACGGCGCGGTACTTGCGCGCGGAGGAAAATGGGATCTTCTCCCCGACTTTCCAGCCCTTGGAATGGGTAAAGCGTTTTTTTAGCGCCTCCTGCGTGGCATTTTCGTCCGCAAACGCATAGGAAACCTCTCCCATCACCTGTTCGACGGTATCCGCGTCCGCCCCATTTTGCGGCACCACTTCCACCACGTCCAGATCCCCCGTCGTGATGGTGCCCGTCTTGTCGAGGCAAAGCACATTGACGCGCGCCAAAGACTCGATAGACTCCATCTCCTGCACCAGGGCGCGCTTTTGCGCAAGCCTGCCCACGCCCAGCACAAAAGAGATGCTCGTCAACAGCACGAGGCCCTCGGGAATCATCCCAATCACGCCCGCCACCGTGTTGACAATCGCGTCATTCACCGTCGCCCCCTCTATCTGTAATTGCGAGAGAAACAGCAAAATGCCCACGGGGATGAGCAGCACCCCGTCGATTTTGATGATTTTCTTGATGGTCTCCTGCATCTCGGACGAGGCGCGTTTTTTGACGCGCGCCTTTTTCGCGAGCGCCACCGCATAATTGTCCTCCCCCACGTGAAAGACTTTTGCCACGCCGCTCCCCGCCACGAGGAAACTGCCGGACAGCAGGGTGTCGCCCACTTTTTTGCGCACGGGCTTGGACTCGCCCGTCAGCATCGATTCGTTGGCCTCGATGCCGTCCGATTCCAGAACCGTGCAGTCGGCGCACACCTGGTTGCCATTTTCCACGAGAATGATGTCGTCCATCACAACGTCATCCACGGCAATCTGCTGGCGCGTCTGGTCGCGGATGACGTCCGTGTGCGAGGCGGTCATCACGGTCACCTGGTCTATGAGCTTTTTGACGCGCAGCTCCTGCACGATGCCAATGGCCGTGTTGATGAAAATGATCCCCATAAAGGTCATGTTTTTGAACTGGCCCGTGGAGGCGACCAAGATCGCGAGGAACAGGTTGAGAAAATTGAAGTACGTCAGGGTATGTTCCCTGATGATGTCCTTTGTCGTTTTTGATACGCGGATGTCTGTCCGGTTGGACCTGCCCAGCCGCACGCGGTCCTCCACCTCGGCGGCGGAAAGGCCATGGTAATTCCATTTTTCCATACTTACCTCTGTTGACTTACTCTGCGCCATTCCAGCAATAGGTGCACAACTTAGAAGGGTCGATGCCCACGGCCTGCACCATGTCGTCCAGGCGGTGGTAGCGAAGCGAGGAAAAATTCATCTCCGCCGCAATCCCCTCTGTCATTTTCCGGTAGCGGTCGCTGTCCGGGTCGCAATACTCCGGCAACGCCTTTTCCCCCTCGTTCCCCTCCAGGCGGCGGATGACGCGCCGCGCGATGAGATCCAGGTCGGACGCGGATCTGGAAAAGTTCAAAAACTTGCACCCATGCACCAGCGGCGGGCACGCCGGGCGGGCGTAGACTTCCTTTGCGCCGCAGCGGAAGAGGAACTCCGTGGTCTCGCGCAGCTGCGTGCCGCGCACGATGGAATCGTCGATCAGCAGCATCTTTTTGCCGCAAATCAGCTCCCGCACCGGAATCAGCTTCATCTTCGCGATCTGGTTGCGCCGGCTTTGCATGGTCGGCATGAAGGAGCGCGGCCAGGTGGGCGTATACTTGATAAGCGGGCGGGAAAAGGGCTTGCCGGACGCGTTCGCGTAGCCGATGGCGTGCGCCGTCCCGGAGTCGGGCACCCCCGCCACGATGTCGGGATCCGCGTCATCCCTTTTTGCGAGCAATTCCCCGCACCGATAGCGCATCTGCTCCACGCTGACCCCCTCGTAGGACGAGGATGGGTAACCGTAGTAGACCCACAAAAATGTGCAGATTTTCATTTTGGGAAGCGGCTTTGCGAGCGTGACCACCGCCTCCGGCGTGATCAGGCAAATCTCGCCAGGCCCAAGCTCCCGATATGCCTCATACCCCAAATTCAGGTAGGCAAAACTCTCAAACGAGGCGCAGTAGGCATCCTCCTTTTTCCCGAGGGCGATGGGCGTCCTGCCAAGCATATCCCGCGCCGCGTAGATGCCTTTTGGCGTAAGAAGCAGCAGCGTAAGCGAGCCATTGATTTTTTCCTGCGCATACCGAATCCCCTCAACGAGCGTCTCCTTTTGGTTGATGAGCGCCGCCACAAGCTCCGTCGCGTTGATTTCCCCGGTCGTCATCTCCATAAAATAGGTGTGCCTGGAAAGCAGCTCCCCCGCCAGCGCGTCCAAGTTGTTGATCTTCCCAACGGTGGTGAGGACGTAGCTGCCGTGGTGCGAGCGGATGAGCAGGGGCTGCGGCTCATAGTCGGAAATACAGCCGATGCCGAGATTGCCCGTCATCTCATTGGCGTCTTTTTCAAATTTCGTGCGAAATGGGGAATTTTCGATGTTGTGAATGGCGCGGTGGAACCCATCCTTCCCATAAGTCGCCATGCCGCCGCGCCTGGTGCCGAGATGGGAGTGGTAATCCACCCCAAAAAACAAGTCAAAGACACAGTCCTGCCTGGATGCCACTGCAAAAAATCCGCCCATATGCTTCCTCCGTCTGTCAAATGCGGTGCTGACAATCTATGCGCTTCCAAACACCAAGGCAAACGCCCGATCCGCGCGACATGACCGTGCGGCGACCGTGCCTGCCGTTCCCCTGGCATCATATACCCCTATAGTATAGTCACATCCCTCAAAATGTACAAGGGATTTTTAGAAAAGATTTTGGGGTTGCGCACACCAAATCACATTTCTCAAACTTTTTTCAAAAAATAGTTGACAACACCTTTGGCCTGTAGTATACTAGCGACTGTGGTTGAGAAAACACACGAAAACATGCGCGAGTGGCTCAGTTGGTGGAGCGCGACCTTGCCAAGGTCGAGGCCGCGGGTTCGAGTCCCGTCTCGCGCTGTACTGGAAACCCGACAGGTGACTGTCGGGTTTCTTTTTTGAATAAAAATGATATGCTCTTACGGTTATATTGAACGAAATTGCTTCTACAAAACGTCTGTGGTGCTCTACACGTCTTTACATGCACACGCACGTTCCCCTATCGCATTTCCAACACAACGGCATGACTTCCCTCGCGCTCGTTGATGCAAAATTTTTCTTTTACGCGAACGGTCTGCCGATGGGTCTCGATGGCCTGGCGCAAGGGCGCGTAATCCGCCGCATATGCCACGAGGATGCCGCCTTTTTTGAGCAGCTCCGGAAGGCGGACAAAGAAGCGGTGGTACATGTGGCCGATTTCTTTTTCGTCCCGCGTCCGTCCTTTGGTTGGAAGGTTTGTGATCATCTCGTCAAAGAGCGCCTCGTGCGTGAAGTCGAAAAAGTTGCGGTTGACATAGTGGATCGTGCGGTTTGCGAGCCGCGTGTTTTCCCGCGCCTTTTCCACTGCCTCGCCCAAGAGGTCGACCCCGTAGAGGGTGTCCGTCCGGCCGATCATGGAGCGCTCGATGAGCATCGTTCCCGTGCCGCAGAAAGGATCCAGCACGCGCGCGCCCTCGCTTAGGTACTCCCTTGAGAGTTCCACGATGAGCGCCGCGTTGACCGGGGAAATGGATGTCGGCAAGATCTCCCTGCGGTAGGAAAACCGTTCGTCCCGAATGGTGCACAGCCTGGCAAGGGGAACGAATGTCCCCTGTTTGTTCGCCACCAGGCGCAGCTCCACCTCGTAATCGCCCGGGTCATTGATCAATTGGCGGCCGCTGTGCTCCTCCAGTGCCCTTGCCAAGCGCTTGACCATATCCGACTTTTCCCCCTGCCCCATGGCGGATCGGACATCTAAGCGAAAATAAAACGGCGGTTCTGGAACGTGGCGTTCGCACAAAAATGGCAGCAGCCCCGACCGCGCCAAGTCGCGCGCCATCCGATCCGGGTCGCCCGACAGCTTTTCAAGCCCCGGTATGGGAAACAAAAGCTCCGTGTACGTGCGAATCGGCAGGATTTCCTTGATGCGCGCCGTGCAAAAGCGCACCCCTCCCGCGAGCAGACGCATCTGCCGCACGTCCTCCAACTGGCGCACAGTCGCCTGCCTTTGCGCGCGGTTCGTCAGCAAAATCATTTCCGACGCCTTGTGCCACCCGTTGAATTTGTGCCTGCCGCCCTTTTTGCATTTGCGAAGCAATGACTGCAGGGCGGCAAGCTCCGCGTCCACATGCTTTTTCTCCTCTGCTGCGGGCGTCGCCTCTGTCAATGCGCGCGCCCGCTCCTCGATGGCCCTGGCATAGGGCGTGCAGTCATTGGCCAGTGCCTTGAGGTATTCCGGGCGCACAAAGCGCGTGGCTTCCTTTTCGTAGGCCCCCCACAGGGCGTCGCGGGCGGACTTGACCGTCACAGTACACACGTCTGCTGAGTTCGCTCCCGCCGTCCGCGCAGTGTCTGTCACTGTGCCCTGTTCTGTCGCGGTACACAGATCGGCAGACACGGTGTCCTCTTTTTTTCTCTTGCTGCGCGTGTGGAAAAATGTGTGCCGCAGCGGCGGCGCCAGCAGCTCCCCCAGGATTTGCGCCGCATTTTTTCGCACTTTTGCGTCGTCATTTTGCAAGAGTCCGAGTAAAATGGAAAAATCCCCTGCAAGCGTCGCAAGGGTTTCTCCATCCGGGGCTTCCCGCAAGGCCATCTTGACCGCAATCACGGACTGGCGCAAGTCGGTTCCCCGCTTTATCTTTTCCAGCAATTCACTCATCAACACTATAGTTCGGAGCCTCTTTTGTGATATGGATGTCGTGTGGGTGCGATTCACGCAGGGCGGCGGCGGATATTTTCACGAACCTGCCGTTCTGCTTCAGTTCCTCGATGGTTTTGGTGCCGCAATACCCCATGCCGGAGCGCAGGCCGCCCAACAGCTGGAATACTGTGTCCTCCACGCTTCCCTTGTACGCGACGCGCCCTTCCACGCCCTCTGGCACCAGCTTTTTCGCATTTGCCTGGAAATACCGGTCTTTGCTGCCGTTTTCCATGGCCGCAAGCGACCCCATCCCGCGGTAAACCTTGTATTTCCTGCCCTGGTAGAGTTCGTATGTTCCCGGGCTTTCGTCGCATCCCGCAAAGATGCTGCCCATCATGCAAACGTTCGCGCCGGCCGCAATGGCTTTTGTCATGTCGCCCGAATATTTGATGCCGCCGTCCGCGATGATCGGGATGCCGCTGTCTTTCGCGGCCTCATAGCAGTCCATCACCGCCGTGATCTGCGGCACGCCGATGCCCGCCACGATGCGCGTGGTGCAGATAGACCCAGGCCCAATGCCCACTTTCACCGCATCCGCGCCGGCCTCGATCAGGGCGCGCGTGCCCTCGGCTGTCGCGACGTTGCCCGCGATGACCTGCAATTCCGGATAGCGCTCCTTGATCATCCGCACACAGCGGATCACGTTCTGCGAGTGGCCATGCGCGGAGTCGAGCACGACCACGTCCACGTGCGCGTCCACCAATGCCGCCACACGGTCCAGGCAATTTGCGGTGATGCCGACCGCCGCGCCGCACAGAAGCCTGCCCTGGCCGTCCTTGGCGGAATTTGGGTATTTGATCTGTTTTTCAATGTCCTTGATGGTGATGAGGCCGCGCAGGTTGTAATCCTCGTCCACGATGGGCAGCTTTTCCTTGCGCGCCTCCCCCAGGATCTTTTTTGCCTCCTCCAAGGTGATGCCGGCTTTCGCCGTCACCAGCCCTTTGGAGGTCATGCAATCCTTGATCTTCTTTGTGTAATCTTCCTCAAACTTTAAGTCGCGGTTCGTGATGATCCCGACCAGCCTTTTCCCCTCTGTGATGGGCACGCCCGAAATGCGGTACTTCGCCATCAGCTCATTTGCATCCGCAAGGGTGTGTTCCGGCGACAGGTAAAAGGGGTCGGAAATGACGCCATTTTCCGATCGCTTGACTTTGTCGACTTCCTCCGCCTGTGCCTCAATGGACATATTTTTGTGGATAATGCCGATCCCGCCCTGCCTTGCCATGGCGATCGCCATCCGGTGCTCTGTCACCGTG
>CAYVVW010000044.1:0-13855 GCA_964455335.1 uncultured Marvinbryantia sp. | reverse complement strand
TCGGTGTTTGCGGTGGTCACAAAAATGACGTCCATGCCTCTGACCTTATCTACTTTGTCATACTCGATCTCAGGGAAAATGAGCTGTTCCTTGATGCCCAGGGCATAGTTCCCCCTGCCGTCGAACGCGTTGGGGTTCACGCCGCGAAAGTCGCGCACGCGCGGGAGCGCGAGGTTGATCAGGCGATCCATGAACTCATACATGCGGTCGCCGCGCAAGGTCACTTTGCACCCGATGGACATGCCCTCGCGGATCTTGAAGTTGGCGATGGAGTGCTTGGCCTTTGTGACGACAGCCTTTTGGCCGGTGATGATTTCCATGTCCTTGACCGCGGACTCCAAAAGCTTCGCGTTTTCCTTTGCCTCGCCAACGCCCATGTTGACCACGATCTTGGCCATCTTCGGGACTTCCATGATATTTTTATATCCAAACTTTTTGACCATCGCGTCGACGATCTCGTTGTTGTAAATATCTTTGAGCCTACTCAACTTGCTTGGCCTCCTCTCTTTTAATCGATGACTTCGCCGGTCGCCTTCGCAAACCGCACTTTCTTGTCGCCATCAAATTTGAAACCAACCCTGGTCGGGGCGCCGTGCACAAGCAGCATCACGTTGGAAATGTGCAAATATGCTTCCTTGTTCACGATCCCGCCCTGCTGGTTGCCGGCGGACGGCTTCGTGTGCTTGACTACCATGTTGACGCCTTCCACAAGGACACGGTCCTTCTTGTGGTCAACCGCCAGGACCTTTCCCTCTTTTCCCTTGTCTTTGCCGGCGATCACGCGGACGTTGTCGCCTTTTTTGATTTTACACATTGACATGTGGCAACCTCCTTTTACAGTACTTCCGGCGCGAGGGAAGCGATCTTCATGAACTGCTTGTCGCGAAGTTCCCTGGCCACCGGGCCAAAGATGCGGGTCCCCCTCGGTGTCTTGTCGTCCTTGATGATGACGGCCGCGTTTTCGTCGAAACGAATGTAGGAGCCGTCCTTGCGGCGGATTTCCTTGACCGTGCGTACCACGACTGCCTTGACGATGTCGCCTTTTTTTACAACGCCGCCTGGTGTTGCATCCTTGACCGTAGCAACGATGATGTCGCCGACACCCGCATATCTCCTCGTAGAGCCGCCCTTTACCCGGATGCAAAGCAGTTCTTTCGCGCCCGTGTTGTCCGCAACCCTAAGTCTGCTTTCCTGCTGAATCATAGTGCCATTCCTCCTATGCTATCTCGCCCTCTCAACGATCTCAACCAGTCTCCACCGCTTGTCCTTGGACAATGGCCGCGTCTCCATCACTTTTACGGTATCGCCAATCTTGCACTCGTTGTTTGCGTCATGTGCCTTTAACTTGTATGTCCTCTTAACGACCTTTTTGTAAAGAGGGTGCTTGACGCGCTCCTCCACCGCGACGACAATCGTCTTGTCCATCCGGTCGCTCAGCACCTTCCCCGTGCGGGTCTTTCTAAGATTTCTTTCCACGTCTATTACGCTCCTTTCGTGGGGGTTACGCGTTGCTCTGTTGCGTGATCAGCGTCTGGATCCTCGCAATGTTCTTGCGCACTTCGCGGATTCTGCTCGTGTTCTCCAACTGGTTGGTCGCGTTTTGGAATCTTAAGTTGAACAATTCTTTTTTCGCCGCCACTAATTCCTCATTCAATTCCGCAGCCGATTTTTTACGCAAATCTTCTAAGTATTTGGTCTTTTTCATTGGTTATCACCGCCTTCTAAATCCGCTTTGGAGACGATCTTGCACTTGCAGGGCAGCTTGTGCATCGCAAGGCGCAGCGCCTCCCGCGCCACCTCTTCGGGAACGCCCGCCAGCTCAAACAGCACGCGGCCGGGCTTTACGACCGCCACCCAGTATTCCAGGGTGCCTTTTCCGGAACCCATGCGGGTTTCCGCCGGCTTCGTCGTGACAGGCTTGTCGGGAAAGATTTTGATCCAAACTTTGCCGCCGCGCTTGATGTAACGCGTCATGGCGACACGGGCCGCCTCGATCTGGTTGGACTTGATCCAGCACGGCTCGATGGCCACCAGGCCATATTCGCCATTCGAGATCTTGTTGCCGCGCAGCGCCTTGCCGGCCATGCTGCCGCGGAACTGTTTGCGTCTCTTTACTCTCTTTGGCATTAACATTTATCTATCGCTCCCTTCCTTATGCTTTTTTTGCGGAAGGATTTCGCCGTTATAAATCCACACTTTCACGCCGATCTTGCCGTAGGTGGTGTCTGCTTCCGCGAATCCGTAGTCAATGTCTGCACGCAGTGTCTGAAGGGGAATGGTTCCCTCGCTGTAGAACTCGGTGCGGGCGATGTCCGCGCCGCCTAGGCGCCCCGAAACGGCCGCCTTGATGCCCTTTGCGCCCATCTTCATCGTCCTGCCCATGGTCGACTTCATCGCGCGGCGGAAAGACACGCGGTTCTCAAGCTGCTGCGCGATATTTTCCGCGACCAGCTGCGCGTCCCTGTCCGGGCGCTTCACTTCTTTGATGTCCACCAGCAGTTTTTCCTTGGTCAGCTTCTGGACTTCGGCCTTGACCTTCTCGATCTCGGCACCGCCCTTGCCGATGACCACGCCCGGCTTCGCCGTGTAGATGATCACCTTGACCCTGCCGGAGGCGCGCTCGATCTCGATGTGGGAGATGCCCGCCGCGTACAACTTTTTCTTCAGGAATGTCCTGATCTTGTTATCTTCCACCAGGTAATCCGCAAACTCGGATTCCGCGTACCATTTGGAGTCCCAGTCCTTGATGACACCAACCCTAAGGCCGTGAGGATTCACTTTCTGTCCCATGCTTTCCCTCCTATCTCTCGTTCAGCACAATCGTGATGTGGCTCATTTTCTTTTCGATGCGGTAAGCCCTGCCCTGCGCGCGGGGCCGGATCCGCTTCATGATCGGGCCCTGGTTTGCGTAGCACTCCTGTATGTAGAGGTTTTCCGGGTTCATGCCGTTGTTATTTTCCGCATTCGCAATGGCCGACTCCAACAGCTTCTTCACAAGCGAGGAGGCATAGCGCGGGTTGTAAGTCAGGATGCCAAGCGCCGTGCGCACGTCTTTTCCCCGGATCGCGTCCAGCACGAAGCATGCCTTCTGGGCGGAAACGCGGGCATAAGAGAGCTTGGCGGATGGCCTTGTGTCTTTTTGGGCATTTCTTTCTCGTTTGATTTTGGATCTATGTCCTTTTGCCATGAATGTAACCTCCTTTCATCCGGCTTAGCGGGATTTCTTCTCGTCTTTTCCGTGCCCGCGGTAGGTGCGGGTCACCACAAACTCGCCGAGCTTGTGTCCCACCATGTCCTCCGTGATGTACACGGGCACGTGTCGTCTTCCATCGTGTACCGCGATGGTGTGGCTCACCATCTGCGGGAAAATCGTAGAACGCCTGGACCAGGTCTTGATCACCTGTTTTTTGCCGGACGCGTTCATGGCATCTATCTTTTTCAGCAGGCTCTCGTCTGCAAACGGACCTTTTTTCAATGAGCGACCCATAGGTGCAACCTCCTTTTTTATGCGATTAACTGAGCGCCTTGCCGTCTCTTCTGCGGATGATCAGCTTGTTGGACGCTTTCTTTTTCCTTCTGGTCTTTAGGCCGAGCGCCGGCTTGCCCCATGGCGTGGACGGGCCTGGGCGGCCGATGCCGGTCTTGCCCTCGCCGCCGCCGTGCGGGTGGTCATTCGGGTTCATGACAGAACCGCGAACCGTCGGGCGGATGCCCATGTGGCGCTTCCTGCCGGCTTTGCCGATGTTGACAAGATTGTGGTCGCCATTGCCCACGACGCCGATGGTGGCGCGGCAGACTGCCGGCACCATGCGCATTTCCCCGGACGGAAGGCGCAGGGTCGCGTATTTCCCGTCTTTTGCCATCAGCTGCGCGCTGTTTCCCGCGCTCCTGACCAGCTGGCCGCCCTTGCCGGGGTACAGCTCGATGTTGTGCACCAGCGTACCGACGGGAATGGCGGAAAGCGGCAGGCAATTGCCCACGCGGACTTCCGCGTTCGGCCCGCTCATGACCTTCATGCCGTCCGTCAGCCCCTGCGGCGCAAGGATGTATGCCTTCTCGCCGTCCGCGTAGTGGATGAGGGCGATGTTGGCGGAGCGGTTCGGGTCGTACTCGATGCCGGCCACAGTGCCCGGCACGCCGTCTTTTCTGTTTCTCTTAAAGTCAATGATGCGATACCTTCTCTTGTGGCCGCCCCCGCGGTGGCGAACCGTGATCTTGCCCTGGTTGTTGCGCCCCGCGTTCTTCTTTAAGGGGACAGTCAGGCTCTTTTCCGGCTCGAATTTGGTGATCTCCGAAAAATCCGAGCATGTCATGTGCCTTCTCGAAGGCGTATATGGTTTATAGGTTTTGATGCCCATGTTCTATGTCTCCTTTCGGTAGTTCGTCTTACAGCCCCTGGAAGATCTCGATCTCCTTGGAGTCTTCCGTGAGCGTCACGATCGCCTTTTTCCTCTTGGCCGTCCTGCCGGCCGTCATGCCGCGGCGCTTTGGCTTGCCCTTCAGGTTCATCGTGTTGACACTCTTGACCTTCGTGCCCTCGAACATTTTCTCCACGGCCTTTTTGATCATGACCTTGTTTGCCTCGGGGTGCACCAGGAACGTATATTTCTTTTCGCTCATCGCGTTCATGCTTTTTTCTGTCACGACTGGCTTTAATATCACGTCATAATATTCGATCGCTGCCATTATTGGAACACCTCCTCGATTTCCTCCACCGCGGCCTTTGTCATGACCAGGCTGTTGTACTTGAGCATGTCATAGACGCAGATGCAGTTGCTGCGCGTTGTCTTGATGTTTTGCATGTTCCGCGCGGAATAGTACACGTTGTCATTTTTCTCGTTCAGGACGATCAAGCCCTTTTCCACGTGGAGGTTTTCCAGAACCTTGACCATGTCTTTGGTCTTGATCCGGTCAAGCTGCAGCGCGTCGAGCACGACCAGTTTGTTCTCCTGCAATTTGGACGTGAACACGGAGCGAATCGCCGCGCGTTTTTCCTTTTTGTTCATCTTGAAGGAATAATCCCTCGGCACGGGCGCGAACACCACGCCGCCGCCTTTCCACTGCGGCGCGCGGATGGAACCCTGCCTTGCGTGCCCGGTGCCTTTTTGCCTCCACGGCTTTCTGCCGCCCCCGGAAACCTCGCCGCGCGTTTTCGCCTTTTGCGTGCCCTGGCGCTTGTTCGCAAGGTGCTGCAGAACCGCCATGTGCACCAGGTGCTCGTTGATGGGCGCGCCAAATATCGCGTCGCTCAGCTCCATCGTGCCCACTTCTTTGCCTTCCATATTGTAAACAGCTACGCTAGCCATCTATGTGTTCCTCCTTTCCAACGAAAAGTTATTTTCCGACTTTCACCGTTTCTTTGATCGTCACCAATGCCTTCCTCGGCCCTGGCACCGCGCCCTTGACGAGCAGCAGGTTCTTTTCCGCGTCCACGCGCACGACCTCAAGGTTTTGCACGGTCACGCGCACATGGCCCATGTGGCCTGGCATCTTTTTGCCCTTGAAAACCCTGCTCGGGTCGGAGGCCGCGCCGTTGGAACCCGCGTGGCGGTGGAACTTGGAGCCGTGCGTCATCGGGCCCCTGTGCTGGCCGTGGCGCTTGATCGCGCCCTGGAAGCCTTTGCCCTTGGAGATCGCCGTCGCGTCCACCCTGTCGCCCACGGAAAAGATGTCAGCCTTGATCTCCTGGGCGAGCTGGTACTCCGAGGAGTTCTCGAACTTGAACTCCCGCACGAAGCGCTTGTAAGGCACGCCCGCCTTTTCAAACTGGCCGCGCATCGGCTTGTTCACGAGCTTTTCGCGCTTGTCCATGTAGCCGACCTGCACCGCCTCATAGCCGTCGCGCTCGATTGTGCGGATCTGCGTGACCACGCAAGGCCCCGCCTGCAAAACCGTCACGGGAATGAGTGTGCCGTTTTCGTTGAAGATTTGCGTCATTCCGACTTTTGTTGCCAAGATTGCTTTCTTCATTTATATCCCTCCTGTTTTTCTACAGCGGATCGGATGCAAAGCCCTGCCCCGCGCCCGATCATACTAGGAAAACCTAGCCATCTTATTTTGTTTTCATCTTGATGTCGATGTAAACGCCCGCCGGCATCTCCAGCCTGGAGAGGGCATCCACCGTCTTTTGGGTCGGCGCAATGATATCAATCAAGCGTTTGTGCGTCCGCTGCTCGAACTGCTCGCGGGAGTCCTTATACTTGTGGACGGCGCGCAGGATGGTCACCACTTCCTTCTTTGTCGGAAGGGGTACCGGCCCGCTCACCCTGGACCCGTTCTTTTTTACGGTCTCGATGATTTTCTTTGCGGACGCGTCGACCAGCTGGTGGTCATACGCTTTCAGTGTGATCCTCATTACTTGACTTGCCATAAAAAAAGTCGCCTCCTTTTCGCACTCTTTTCAGTACGACAAGCGGTGACTGTACACGCTCCCGTGCGTATCTTTGTTTTACACACGTTGTCTCCGGCCTCGCCGGAACGTTCTGATGGGTACAGTGACTTGTCGCCAGTTTTACAACTTGGCATTCGCTCCACGGAAAAACCTGCGGCACGCCGCAGCAACCTCGCGCTTCCTCGCTATCAATGCCACAACATATGCCATTATAGCGAATCCGGGCGGCGCTTGCAAGAACATTTTCCAATTTTTTCGCCCGATTTTTTGTATTTTTTTTTGTACAATGATGTTGCGGTAAAGATGCCTGCGGATTGTTTCGCGCCTACCTCCACCAACGCCCCGATGCCCCGCACGGCAGGATAAGCCCGTTTGCCCGGACAGGCAGCCCCACCTCGCCGGCCTCCACATGGCCGCCAAGCGGCGAGAGCGCGACGGACAGCATATAGGACAGGACGGACGGCGCAAGGCCGGTCGTGTAGGAATTGATCAAAAAGAACAAAGGCTGCGCGCTCAAAAGCCCCGCCAGAAGCCGCACAAGGGGGAAAATCGCGTCCTCGATTTTCCAGACTTCCCCCTTTGGGCCGCGCCCGTAGGACGGCGGGTCCATGATGATGGCGTCGTAACGGTTTCCCCTGCGCATCTCGCGCTGCGCGAACTTGGCACAGTCGTCGACAATCCAGCGGATCGGCGCGTCGCCCAAACGGGATGCGCGCGCATTTTCCCGCGCCCACGCGACCATGCCCTTTGCGGCGTCCACATGGGTGACCTCCGCCCCCGCCGCGGCCGCGGCAAGCGTGGCGCCGCCCGTGTACGCAAACAGGTTGAGCACCCGGATGCGGCGGCCGGCGTGCCTGATTTTTTCGGAAAACCAATCCCAGTTTGCCGCCTGCTCCGGAAAAAGCCCCGTGTGCTTAAAGCGAAACGGCTTGAGCTGGAAAGTCAGGCCTTTGTACGCGATTTCCCACTGCTCGGGCAAGTCAAAAACCTCCCAATGTCCCCCGCCTTTGCTGCTGCGGTGGTAGCGCGCGCTCGGGTGCGCCCACCCGCGAAGTTTCCTTGGCGTATCCCAGATCACCTGGGGGTCTGGACGCACCAGGAGGTATCTGCCCCAACGCTCGAGCTTCTCTCCCGCGGACGTGTCAAGCACCTCATACGATTCCCAATCCTTTGCAACCCACATAACCTTTTCTCCTCACTGTTTCCCCATCTTCCGCTTCACTCCGGTGTGCCGCGCTGCCTCCTGGCAATCGCCATGCCTAGGATTCGCAATATGCCGAGCGCCGCAAGCGCGACGCCCCGCACCGCCTCCTGGCAACCATCATGCCTAGGATCCGCACTATGCCGAGTGCCGCAAGCGCGATCCCTGGCAGCAGCCCCGGCGTGTGGTAGACGAGCGTGACCGCGTGTTCGCCCGCCGGCAGGGCAAGCGCCGAAAACATCCCGTTCGCCTGCAAAAGCACCTGTTTTTTCCCATCCACATAGGCCGTCCAGCCCCCGTCAAACGGAACGGTGAAAAGCACGATCTGATCTCTTTTCAAGGAAACCTGGCCACTGATGCGATCCTGGCCGACCGACTCTCCCGACCACACTGGCTCCATGCGTGCCGCTGCGTCCGCCGCATACGTTTCCATCGTGTCGCCGTAAAACCGCAGGGAGGAAACACGAAAGCTCCCTGTGCGGGAAAAGCGAAACGTGACGGTCTTGACAGGCGACGCGCCATAGCCCAGATTGAGCAAAAAATCGTGCGTGGCGCTCGGCCAGGGAGAATGCGCCGTGCGGTAGGAGATTGTCTTCCCGCAGCGCGTGCCGTCCGCGCGCGTCCCATACGCCCCCATCGCCGCGTCCGTGCTGTCCCCCTCATAGTCAAACCCGCCGATCTCCACATACGTCTCGCACGCGCCCATCTCTTTGAGGGCATACGTCACCGAGGCGCCGCTTTGCGTCACCACCCAGGTATCCCCCTCAAATTCCACGCCCTCGCTGGCCACAAGAGTTGCGGGTATTTCCCGCGCGTCCGACGATGGCAAGGCCTTTTGGTGCGTCTCCAGATCTGTTTCCAAAAGCACGCTGCGCATCAGTGCGTCCTGTTTTTGCACGGCATTGAGATCCTCAAACTGTTCCCTGGTCAGGTAGGTGTCATAGGGGTACGCAAGCGGGAGGGCATACGCGTTTTCGTAGATGTCATACCCATCCTTTTCGCACAGGTAGGAAAACCCGTAGGGAACTGCCCCTTCCGTGCCAGCCTCCGCCACATAGTAGCGGCAGCCCGCGAGCGTCTCTAACGCCGCGCGGTCGTCCAGCCCCGTGTAATAATAAAGCCCCCACACCAGCACTTGCAAATCCGCCAGGTACTTGGCGATATTCCCATTGGAGAGACTCCAGTAAAATTGCGTGTTGTACGTGCCGCCGTTGATGTTGGAATTTTCCTGAATGGCAGGCCCGGTGTATCGGGATAGCCCGTCGTCTTTTTCCGCAATCTCCCGCACGGCCGCGTCCGGGTTGTCAAACAGCTTTTCCCACGCGCCCTCGGCAGTGTAAAAATAATCCACCAGGCGCGTGTCCTCCCCTGTGTAAAGGGCAAATGCCTGCAGGCCGATGCCGGCAATCATCAGCGCGAGAAACGCGCCCTGTGCCAGAAAACGCGCCGCGCGCCTTTTGCAAAGCGCGCAAAATGCCACAATCCCCCACATCGCCGCCAATATCGCGAGTGTCCCGCGCATGGACGCATAGCCAATGCACGCCATGGCATACAGGCCGGCCAGAGCCGCAAACGCCCACACCTCGCGCTTTGTGGCCGCAAAAAACCGATCCCACGCCCACACGGGCAGGGCGCAGGCGACAAGCCCAAACCCCCACGTCCAGCGGTTTGCCACATACGAGCAGCCGTTTAGCACAAATCCCGCCACGGGAAACAAAAGCAAACACCAGCCGATCAAAAAGAGCGCGCGCGCCTCCCGAACGCCTGGCGCCTTTTTCTCTGCCAAAAACAAAAAGAGCGCCGCGGGAAGGGCTGCCGCCCCATACGTCAAAAGCGTGCGCGCCTCGGGCTTGACCGCGCCCGTGAAGGATGCGAGCAAAGCCGGGTAATATTCCCAGTCATAATGCCAGGGAAGGGCGTGACCCACATTTTGCCGGTAATCCAAAAACAGCGCGCGCAGCACGGGGAGCAGGATGGGGCTTGCCAGCAGCACGCCGAGAAACGCATATCCCGCAATCCGCGCAAGGAAAAGCGCGGCCGTTTTCCACGCTTTTTTCCCATAGAGAAACCACAAGCGCACAATGGAATAGACCGCCGTCAGAACCGCAATCATATAGAAGAAATAAAAATTGCTGGCCGCCGAGAGCGCCACCGCGCCAATCAGGGCATATGGCCGCCCCTTTCGCAGCACGCGCTCCACGCCCACCAGAACCAGCGGAAAATGGATCATCGGGTTTAGGAAAAACGGGTGCCACAGCCCAAGATTTAAGGCATACACGCAAAAGGCGTAAGAGCAGGACGCGCCGAGCAAGGCCCCCCTGTGCTTCGCCCCCATCTCCAGGCAATAATAGGAAAACGCGAGACCCGCCAGGTAATTGCGCGCCACTATGAGCGCCTGGTAGAGGACGAGCGCCCGCTTTCCAGACGCAAAAACGGAAAAAAACGCGAGCGGATCCCCGATGCAATAATAGTGGAACGTGGTGAGAATATTGCCCCCATACCCGATGTGCATATCCCACTCCGGCAGGGAAAGCCGGTGTTCCACAAACAAGTCGGAAAACAGCCCGCGCAGATATTCGCCATAATAGAGAAATACCCGCACGTGCTGCTCGATGCTATCCCCCGTCTTGACAAGGGAACGCCCGGTGGACCAAAAAGACCAGTAAACCATGGCCAAAACCGCCGGGAATAGCAAATGATACCATACATAATAGATGCGCTTCTGCTGATTCGTCATAGGCACTTTTGAAAAAGCCCGGCCGCGGTGGCGGGCGGGGAGTTGGGGCGGATTGCCCTACCGCAGGTGGCTTGCTCCGGAGACAGATTCTCCTTACCGCAGGTGGATTGCTTCGGGTGCAGATTCTGATTCTCCCTACCGCAGGTGGCTTGCCAGGTTCTGGTCGTCGTAGTCGAACAGGCACCGCTCGTAGGCGTTGATCACGTGGGTGTCCTGGTACTTGTCATAACGCTTGTGATCCCGGCCATAATTCATGTGCACGTGCCCATGAATGAAAAACCTAGGCTTGTATTTTTCCATCAGCCGGATAAATTCCTGAAATCCCTGGTGCGGCAAGTCGCGCCCGTCATTGAGCTGATAGGCGGGGGCATGGGTCAGCAAAATGTCAAACCCCCGATGCTTCTGGATCTTCCACCACAACTTGCGCACGCGCGTGCGCATTTGCGCTTCCGTGAACTGGTTGCCGCCCGGCCGGTACCGCATCGACCCGCCCAGACCCAAAATGCGGATGCCCTGGAACACCACAAGATCCCCGTCGACACAGGCGCACCCCTCCGGCGGGTTTTGGTCATATTTGTCGTCGTGGTTGCCGTGAATATAAAAAACGGGGATGGAATACATCGTCGTCAAAAACGACAGGTACTCCGCCTTCAGATCGCCCGCGGAGAGGATCAAGTCCACGCCCGATAACTTCTCCCGCTCATAATAATCCCACAAATATTTAGATTCCTCATCCGCAATCGCAAGTATCTTCATCGATGCGCCTTTCCCCTACGGCGCGGGGTTTCCCGCTTCTTCCTCGATGGCTCTGCCGGAAGCTCCCTTTTTTCCTACTGCATGGGAGTGCCCGCTTCTTCCTCGACGGATCTGCCGACAGCTCCCTTTTTTCCTACTGCATGGGAGTGCCCGCTTTCTCCTCGGCGGCTCTGCCGGCAACTCCTTTTTTTCCTACTGCATGGGAGTGCCCGCTTTCTCCTCGGCGGCTCTGCCGGAACTCCTTTTTCCCTACTGCATGGGAGTGCCCGCCTTCTGCTCTACGCCCTGCTGGAATACGACGGGCTTTGCCCGCTCTTTGAGATCCCCGACTTTCGGGATGCTGCCTGTCACATTTTGCGCGAGCCAGTCCATCGTGATGATTTTTTCCGGAGTCAGGACATTTTCCCCCGCCTCCTGCACCAGCCCCTCTTGCGAATAGAGGATGCCGGAAAACGGGTTGAACTCGCCAGAGCTGATGGTGTCTTTCAAGAGCTGCACGAGCCGCGCCGTGCCGATGGGCAGGTTTTGCGAGCAAATGACATCGACCACGCCCGAGGACATTCCCCACCAGTAGTTGACGGTCCTGGTCTTGGAATTTTCCTCGTTTTTCCATGTGCCGCTCAAGATGAGCCGAATCATTTTTTCGTAAAATTTCCCCCAGTTCCACAACGGCATCGCCAGGTTATGCGGAAACGTCTCGTCTAAGCGGAACAGCCCGAAATGGCGCGACCCCTGGCTCTTGCCGGGAATGATGATTTCGCGCCCGGACACATAGGACACGCCCTGCGCCGCAAACTGTTTGTAGATGTCCGTGTTTTTCATAGATGCCCATTCCACAAACACTTTGACGCGCGGATTCACCATCTGTGCGCCCAAGGCAAACGCGTTGATGTTGGCCGCCGTGCCATAAATGGGATAATCCGCGATGTAGCCCACGCGGTTGTTGTCCGCCATCGCCCCCGCAATCGCGCCCATGAGGAACTTTGCCTCATACATGCGCGCGCTGTACGTGCGGATATATCCGTGGTTCGTCAAGAGCGAGCAGTTGAGGAACTTCACGTCCGGGTGGTCGATGGCGGCCTTGACCGTCGCGTTCGTCAGCACCGGGGATGTGGTAAAGACAAGCGTGTTCCCGTCCGCGACGGCGCGCGCGATCGCGTCCTCCGCGTCCTGCTCATCCTGCGACGCAAGCGCGTATGCCCGCGTCCTGACCTGATCCGGGAACGTCTGCTCCAAATGCATTCTCCCAAGGTCGTGCGCGTAAGTCCATCCGGACAGCTGCGGGTCGGTCTCATGCACAAACGCAATGTCCAGCATCGGGGAACTGAGGGGGATGAGCCTTTGCAAAAGGGGCTTTTTGTTGTGCGTCGGATCCATCTGGAGATCCACCGCGTCCTGCTCCGCCAAGGTCTCAAAGACGCGCCAGCTCTTGTGAACCGTCTCCTTTAGGTCTGCCGTCGTCATAGCGTCCAGCTCGCGGTAGCCATGGATCTCGACGAAGCGCAAAAATGCGTCGCCCACCGTGACGCGCGCGAACTTGTCGCCCCCGTTTTGCCGGTAGGCCAGCCCAAAGCGCGAAAAAAGCGAGCTGAATGTCTGCTTGTCATCGTCCGTCCACACCTCGTCCGGCTGCTTCCCGATGACGCGCTGCAGCTTGGCAAAGCTGCCCTCCTTGGAAAACCAGACATAATTCACCTGCGAGAGGCTGTAAAAATCCATGAACTCATAGTAAATTTTGTTGACGGTATCCTCCGTGCGCGGCGGCACGATGCGCGTGACCGTTCCCGGAACAGACACTGCGTCAAAATATTTGAGCACGCTGACCCGCTTGTTCCCCTCCAGCACATAGAACTGGTTGAGGTACTCATAGGCCTGGATCGGCTCCCGGATGCCCTCTGCCAGGTGCGACACGCAAAGGTTGGACCATTTGACGGCAAACTCCGTATTCTCCGCAAGGATCGGCATAAAATTTGCCGCAAAAGCGTTGCTCCTGCCCGCGGTCACCGTGCCCACGATCTGATCGGCCGGGATTTGCACCAGCCCCAGCGGGTACTCCATGATGCTATTTTGCGCCTCTGGAATCTCCTCGAG
This sequence comes from uncultured Marvinbryantia sp., assembly GCA_964455335.1. GTDB lineage: Bacteria > Bacillota > Clostridia > Lachnospirales > Lachnospiraceae > Marvinbryantia. The sequence continues at coordinate 679 of CAYVVW010000044.1, read as the reverse complement.
TACAGGCAGGTAAGGGTTTTGCCCCTTGGCCGTCCGCGCGGCCACTTCCCTTTTCCCCAGGCGCAACGCCTTCGTATAATCTTCCACAACTGGCATCTCTTCACCTCAGTCTCGTCTTTGCGGCGGCGCAAGCCCCGGCCGTCCCCGCCGCTTGTTGCCATTCAACGTCTCTAAAAATGCGCGCCCCAAACATATGCCTTGTCACTCCCCGCACTTCGCTCTGTGCCAAGAAAGCGCTGACATTGTCATGATCACTCTCTGGAATCTCCCATGAAAAAGAGCGCGACCGTCCCGGGACCCGCGTGCGCGCCGACGACAGGGCCGATTTGGTTGATCAGGAAATGCTTGACCCCATAGCGCTGCTCGATGAGATCCCTGACGTATTGCGCATCCTCCTCACACGCGCCGTGGCTGATAAACACGATGTCATTCCGGCCGGCATAACTCCCCTGGCGCTCCCCCATGGTGTCCACCAGAGCCTCGAGGGATTTTTTGCGCTTTCTCACGTTAAAGAGCGGGATCAGCTTTCCGGCATTGTCGACGTGCAAGACCGGTTTTAGGCGAATCATCGTGCCGACAACGGCTGCCGCCTTGGAGACACGCCCGCCCCTGTGCAAGTGGTTTAAGTCATCCACCGTAAAGCTGTGCACCACGTTGAGGCGGTGCGCCACGCACCAGT
>CAYVVW010000043.1:0-14000 GCA_964455335.1 uncultured Marvinbryantia sp. | reverse complement strand
CGGCATCCCTGCCCTGTGAAGCCCGGACTTTCCTCGCCTGGCGCCTTTCGGCGCTGCCAGCCGCGGCCACTTACCCTACTCCGTAATTCCTTCTTTCTTACACTCCTTACTCCGTGATTCCTTCTTTCCTACAACTATCGTAAGCGACAAAAGTATTTGTCGTTTGTTTCTCGCAGACGTTCCGCTTTCTCTTACACGCGCGCGTTTTCAACGCTGCCCGCCATGCTCTCGCATTTCCCCTGCGAATCCGCCTTTTGCTGTGCAGGCATGTTTCCTATGCAACGCTTTTCGCCACGCGCTTGCGCTTTCCCCTTGCGAACCTGCTCTTGGCTCTGCAGGCACGCTTGCTATGCGTTACACTGCGAAGCAGCTCCCGCCCACAAATTCCCGCAGGATCGAGTTGATGGGAATGTTTTCGCTCGGTATGCCGACAAAGTAGTCCAAAAATTTGAGCAGCCGCTTTGCCTCCGGGTACTCCGGCGCGTCTTTTGGAATCCCAAAGAGCAGGGGTTCCGCGTAAATCTTCAGGACGGCCAGCTCGTAGATGAGCGCGGAGTTGAACATGACATCCGCCTCCTCTTGATTCGGGAAGATGTAGGACTCTTCCCCCCTGCGCACCGAGGGCCACATGGCGATGGTTTTTCTCGCGTCTGTCCCGCGGGTGCGCGCGTCGCGGACGATCCGCCGCAGCAGCCTCCCGTCCGTCGTGGGGATGCGATTGTGCTCGTCAATATTGAGCTGGGTGAGCGCGCTGATATAGATCTTGTACTTGCTCTCCTTTGGCAGGCTGTAGGAAAACGCGTCGTTTAGCCCATGGATGCCCTCGATGACCAGCACGTCGTCCGGGCCTAGGCGAAGCCGGTTGCCCGGGTACTCCCGCTTTCCCTCCTTGAAATCAAACGACGGCATGTCCACCTCTTTGCCCGCCAGCAGATCCGTCATGTTTTGGTTGAACAGCTGGATGTCAAGCGCCTCCATGCACTCAAAATCATAATTGCCGGAGGCGTCGCGCGGCGTGTGCTCCCTGTCCACAAAATAATTGTCCATAGGGATGGGGTGCGGGCGCAGCCCATTTGCCGCCATCTGGATGGATAAACGGTGCGAGAAGGTCGTCTTGCCCGAGGAGGACGGCCCCGCGATCATGACCAGTTTTTTTTGGCGGTTTTTGGCGATCTCCTCCGCGATCTCGCCGATTTTTTTCTCCTGCAGCGCCTCCTGGATCAAGATGAGGTCATTCGCCCCGCCCGTCACGATGCGCTCGTTTAAGTCGCCCACCGTGGTGACGGCAAGCATTTCGCCCCATTTCATGGATTCCTTTTGGATCTGGAAAATCTTTTTTTCCGGCAAAAAGGGCGGCAGCGCCTCGGGCTGCTCGATTGTCGGGAGCTGCAGGACAAACCCCTCGTCGTAGGGGAACAGGTCAAAGACCTTGAGATACCCCGTTCCCGGGACCATCGGCCCGTAAAAATAGTCACACAGGCCGTCCAGGCTGTACACATTCACTTTCGAGGACATGCGGTAGTGGAACAGCTTTTCCTTGTCCTTCATCCCAAGGCCGCCAAACAGCGCGATGGCGTCGTCCGTGTCGACGGACTCTTTCCCGATAACGATGTCGCGGCGAACCAGTTCTTTCATCGCGGCTTTTACTTGCTTTAGGAAAGCGGAGCGCACCTGGGTTTTCCCCTCGATGGTAATGTAAAAGCCCTCGCTCACGGAGAAATGGGCGCAGACCAGCTCCGTCTTTTCCTCCCCGTCCGTCTGCTGGATCGCCTTGAGCATCAGCAGGAGCACGCTCCTTCTGTAAGCCGAAAACCCCGCCGGATCCGCAATGGTCAAAAACGTGATCTCCTCGCCGTCTGACATTCTCTTATTTAACTCTTTTAATTTCCCATTGACTAAGGCCAGCACGATCTCGTGCGCATACTCCTTTTGGTGCTCTTTGGCCGCCGACAGGTACGACGTGTCAATCGGATACGTTTTCTGTGCGCCGTTTACGCGCACGCGAATCCAGTCCTCCATATTTGTCTCCTTCCTCGCATGGCGCCTGGTAGCGGGAGGCGCATCACACCGCCTCAAACGGGCTTTGCGCCTGTGCCTTTACAATCTGAAGCCCATGGGTGCACGACTGCAAAAACCGCTCCATCTGCCCGACAAAAATATGCTCAAGGCCATAATGGCCGGCATCCACAATCGCCAAGCCCTGGTCGATGGCGTCAATCCCCTCGTGGTGGCCGATATCCCCCGTGATCAGCACCTGCGCCTTGGCCCGTAAGGCCGGCCCTATCATGCTTTTCCCAGACCCCGGGCAAATGGCGATGCGCTGCACCAGCTGATCCCCGTCGCCAAAAAAGCGCACGTGATCCAGTTGGAAAATGGTCTTGACCAATTCGCAGCACTCCCGCAAGGTCAGCGGGCGCACCAAAGACCCCACCTGGCCATATCCCATCGGCCTATTCGTCCGCGCGTCAAAGCCGGTGATGTCGAGCACTTCCGGGTTTTGCAGCTTCATCATGTTCCCCGCAAGCTGCGCCATCTGGGCCACGTCATAATTGGTATGGCACGCGTAGGCGCAGATGTCCGCCTGGATCAGCTCGAGGAACTTCCTCCCGCTTAAGGAGTCCGACGTGACCGTGCGCATCTTCTCCATCGTGATCGGGTGGTGCGTAAGCAAAAAATCCGCCCCCCATGTTTTCGCCTGGCCGATCACCCCCTGCGTGGCGTCCAGCGCCAAAAGCACTTTTTTTACTTCCTTTTGCCGCCTGCCCGCCTGCAGCCCCGCATTGTCCCAGGGCGCCGCAATCTCCAGCGGATAGGTCCTCTCTATTTTTTGAATCAGTTCCCTTGCCGTCATCCCCTGTTGCTCCTCTTTCCTTCCCCCGCGCCCGCGTATGCCCAGCTGCGCCTCGATGCGTCAAGCGACAAAACAATCTTCGCTTTTGCCGTCTTCGGAAAGCGCGCGTGATGTCTGCCTGCGCGCACTTGGCCTGCCGGCCGTAACGCTCACTCTGCCTGCAAGCCGTAAAACTGGCCGGGGCGATTTTTGATATCTAATATATTGTTATACAAGATCTGACTATATTCTGTCAATCGTTTCTGATAAGGAGAGTCTCCATCCCCCACCTGGTAAAAGTTCCCATCCTCGCCCCAGTAGCCATTTGCTGTGAGCGCAGGGATCTCCCCCATCATGTCCAGCAGGTACTTTTGGTATCCGGTCTTTGGCATCCCAAGGGCGTCCACCAAGATGGCCTGCAGGTAGTTCATGCTCGTCTTTTCGTATTCCTTTGCGGGCAAGTCGAAATTTGCCCAGATCAGAAATGGAACCGCATAGCGCTGCATCTGCTCCTCGCGCGTCCATCCGCCAATCTTCCCATTGGTCAGCTGATTGAGGTAATCGGCGGGAAGGTCGGGCTGGTGGTCGCCCAAAAACAGGATCACGGTCGGCTCCTCCTGTGCCTCGAAATAGCCGACAAGTTCCCGCATGGCATCGTCCGTGCAGCGCACCAGGTTGAGATACTGCCGCGCCAGGGCACGGCTGTTCTCCTCGATGTTCCCCTCCAGCTGGATGCGGATGGGCAGGTTCGTCGGCTTTCTCGCGTACCCCCCGTGGTTTTGCATCGTCATGGTGTAGAGGAGGACAGGCGCGTCCGACTCTTTTTTCGCCTGCTCATACTGCGCGATCAAAAAGTCAAAATCCGCCTCATCCGAAATGCGTCCGCAGATCCGAAGGGCGTCTTCCGCAAAGTCCTGCACGCTGAAATATTCCGCGAACCCCAGCAGGGGGTACACCACGTTGCGCCGGTAGTTGACCCGCTTAAAGGGATGCACCGCCACAAGTTTCTGATACCCGAGGCTCGCGCAATAGGACGCGAGCGAGTCCATGGGCTTCCGGACGTACCCCTGGAAGGCGATGGCGTTTTCCGGCAGCAGCAGAATGCTGTTTCCCGTCAAAAGCTCAAACTCGGTATTGGCCGTGCCCCCGCCCATGATGGAAGAATACGTATACCCATGGATGGATTCCCCCATCAGCTGCCGCAAAAACGGGAACGCATCCTCCGACGCGCGCAAATCCCCGAGCACGCCGATGTCGGAAAAGGCCTCGTCCACCACCACGACGATGTTCGGGTACTCCCCCTCTTCGGGCGCGTCCGAGGGATACCGCTCAGCCAGCTCTTGCATCTGGCCTTTGGAATATCCCGCCGGCTGGTCAATGTCGAGGTAAGAGAAACTTTGCGCAAGCGTGACAAACGGCCCATAGTTGTAGTAGGAAATCAGGACGTTCATCCGCTTGAGCTTAACCCCGCGGCTTGCGAGATAATCCGTCTGGAAAAGCACGAAATAGGCCAAACCCGCGACCCCCGCGGCTCCAACCGCAAACCATGCGCGCCCTTTTTTTGCAAACAACGCCCCCGACGGGATCGTGCGCAGGACGAGCAAAAAAATCACGTAGGCCTGCATGGCCAAGGTCGCCTTGCGCGTCAGGCCGTAAGAATACGCCCCCGCCACTTCCATGGCCGTGCCTGCGGACAAAAAGTCCGAGGCCAGAAACGGATTTCCGCGAAATTTGCACAGGTAAAAATTGAGCAGCCCAAACGCGACCCCCACCGCGGAAAGCGCCATGCAGGAAATGCGCATATGGTTCGTGACCACCAAAAACAAGGCCAGCGCGACGCCCAAAATCAGCAGGTTATACACAAAGAGTTCCGGGGTCATGCGAAAATTCCTGACCTTGGAGGCGCGAAACGTCCGCGGCGCGACTTCGATCAGCGTCTGGGAGAGCACCAGGGTTCCCAGCGGCGTGACCACGGAAAACACACCGTAGGCGCATCGCCTGTGCGCCTGGAAAAAAGACTGCAGCTTGTTTTTGTACAGCAGCAAGAGGATGCTGCCCGCGACAAACAAAAGCTCCAAGGCCACCGGAACGCGGCGCAGGGCAGACAAGCCTTCCTTGTTTTCCTGGATATAAAACGCCTTGTGTATCAAAAAATAACAAACCGACAATGCGGCCAGCAAGGCAAACCCGATGGTTCCCGCCATCTCCATGCGCTTGCGGCTTTTTGTGTCATTTCCCTGAAAAGGCATTGGTATGTTCACTCCCAGTCTGTGGTTTTCGGATATTCCCCTCGCGCATCCTGCTTAAGGTATTCCTCGCCAAAGCGAGGTCCTGGCGCAACTCGCCCGCCCTGCCGCGCGCGCGCGCCGTGTCTTTCGCCTCCAGTTCCGAAAGGATGCGCTCCAGGCTTGCGGCTTCTTTTTGCAAATATGCGCGCAGGCAAGGGTCGCTCTTTCGGATCAGCTGCCGCCCATAGCGGTACTCCTCCTCTTGCCAGGGTGCCTCTTTTCCATGCTGCGCGCGCATCGCCCAGTAGTACTTCCCTTCTTCTTTTACCATCTTTTCCCGCGCGATGCAATAGCCGCGCGCGTGTAATTGCCGCCGCACCCAGGCAATCTCCGACTGCGGCTGCAAAACGATTGCGCAAGCCGACGCGAAAACGTTTTCCCCCTCGTCGAGGATGCGCACGGCCAATGGGCCTCCCATGCCGCTTAGGACCACCGTGTCCGCCTCGCCCGGAAAAAGAGCCGCCGCCCCGTCCGACAGGCGCGTCTCGATGCGCCCCTCCAGGTGGTGCGCACGGATATTCTCCCTGGCGCGCCGCAATGGCCCTGGGTTTACGTCGAGCGCGACCGCGCGCTCCAATCCCCCATGCAATGCCAGGTAGATCGGCAAATATGCGTGATCCGTTCCGATATCCGCCAATACGCGCGATCCCCGCGCCAGATCCGCGACTGCCAAAAGCCGCTTGGAAAGCTGCATCTGTCCTTCCTCCCGTCAGGAAAATCGGAACGTCGCCTGGCCAATTTTCCGCACCGCTTTTTGCGCGTCCAGCAGTGCCTGCATCCCTTCCATGTCATCCGGGCTAAGGGCCTCCCGCTTTTCGTCCAGGGAATGCTGCGCAATCCTTTGCAGGCTCTCCCGCAGCGCTTTCTCCCTGTCCTGCCCCGCGGCGATGTCCGTGTCGCTGTGGAACATGGCCGACACCGCGCTTTGCGCGTCTGTGTCCGCAAAGTGGTCGAGAATCTTGGCGGGGGCGCGCTCCCCCCTCTCGTATTGGTCAAACAAAAGGGTCGCCACCGTGTGATACGGCTCTCCCGCAAAATCATCCGGCGACACATATTTTTTGACGTCGCCAAACAGCCCCGGGTACTCGATGAGCCACGTGAGTACCAGCTTCATGGACTTGCAGATGCCAGGCTCTTTTTTCGCGCGCGGCGGTTTTTCCACGGGGGATCGGTGCGCGGCCGGCGCAAGCAGCGCGCGCTTTTTCACCAGCTTGCGCAAACCGCCCGCGTCCACCCCATAGCGCCTGGCCGCGGCCTCCAGGTACGTCTCCCGCGCAAGATCGTCCGAGAATCCCACGAGCTTGTCCGCCAATTCCTCGTAAAAGGCTGTCTTTTCTGCCGGGTCTTGCATATCCCGCGCGCCTTGCATGAGATCCGTCTCAAACAGGAAACTGTTTTTTGCCTGGTCGAGCCGCTCCTGCAAGGCTTCCGAACCCTGGTTTTGCAAAAACTCGTCCGGGTCTTTGTAGGGGCTTAAGTCCGCCACGCGCGCCGTGACGCCAGCCTCTGCCAAAATGGGAATGGCGCGCAAGGTGGCGCGCACCCCCGCGTCGTCGCTGTCGTAGACCAGCAGGACTTCCTCCGTGTAGTGCCGCAAAAGCGCGGCGTGCGCGGCGGTCAGGGATGTCCCCAAGGACGCGACGGCATTGGAAAACCCTGCCTGGTGCAAGGTGATCACGTCCATGTACCCCTCGCAGAGCAGCAGGTTTTTTTTCTTGGAAAGGCGCGCAAGGTGCAGTCCGTACAGGTGCCGGCCCTTGTCAAAGACTGCCGTCTCCGGGGAGTTGAGGTATTTGGGCTTGCCCTCTCCCATCACGCGCCCGCCAAACCCGATCACGCGGCGGTTGACATCCATGATGGGAAACATCACGCGATTCCAAAACTTGTCAGACATGCCCCTCGCCCCGTCTTGCGACACAAGCCCCGCCTCCGCGAGCAATGCGTCCGATGCCTGTTTCGTTTTCAGATAGCGGTAAAGGCCGTCGCGGGACTTGGGGGCATACCCAAGGCCAAATTGGCGGATGGTCTCGTCCGACAGCCCGCGCCCTTTGAGGTATTGCATGGCATACGCGCCGGCCTGCGCGCGCAACTGGTAAAAGTAATAGGTCGCGGCCTCTTTGTTCAGTTCCAAAATCTTGCTCTTTTTGCCCTGCCGCTCCTTTTCTTTTGCGTCAAACTGACCCTCCGGCAGGGGAATCCCCGCCCGATCCGCCAGCGTGCGCACTGCCTCCGGAAACGTCTGGTGGTCGTGCTGCATCACAAACGTAAAGACAGATCCGCCCGCCCCGCACCCAAAGCAATGGTACAGCTGCCTTTCCCTGGAAACGGAAAACGAGGGCGTCTTTTCATTGTGGAACGGGCACAGCCCGACGTAGGCATTTCCCTTTTTTTGCAGGCGCACATAGCCCGAAATCACATCCACGATGTCATTTCTCGCACGCACTTCCTCTATCACATCGTCCGCAAAATACATCGGCGTCTCCTTTTTCCACACATTCCATCCCAAACAGCAACCGGCAAAATGATTTTCGTAACGAGCCAACGCTCCGCCGCGCCTAGACCTGCCAGGACTTCGGTATGAAATACTCCATGTATTTCTCCATCGCATAGTGGTCGGTCATGCCGGAGATGTAGTCGCACACCGCAAGGGAGGCACTCTCGCCCGCTTGCTCCACCCTTTGCAAGTATTCCGGCGGTAGGTACTCCAAATGTTCCGTGTAGAAGAAATAGAGGGCTTCCACGACGTGCTCCGCCTTTTTTTCCTCCCCCTTTGCCGCCGAGTTGGTATAGACGTTGCGGAACATAAAGCTGCGCATGCCTTTCAGTGCCTTTGCCACTTCCGCGGACTGCACGATGTCCGGCTTGTCCTGGCTGTGGGTCACGATGTCGTGGATCATCGTGTTGAGGCGCTCCTTGATCGTGCGTCCGAGAACCTCGCGGTACTCCAGCGGGATCTCCTCCTCGCTTAAGATGCCCGCCCGCTCCGCGTCGTCGATGTCATGGTTGACGTAGGCGATCTTGTCGGACAGGCGCACGACTTTGCCCTCCAGCGTGGAAGGCGTGCCGCTCGTGCGGTGGTTGGCGATGCCGTCCAGCACCTCCCAGGTCAGGTTGAGTCCATGTCCCTTCTTTTCCAAAAAACGAACCACGCGGACGCTCTGGTCGCAATGCGTAAAGCCCTCCGGGCAGACGCGGTTTAGGATATGCTCCCCGGCATGCCCAAACGGGGTATGCCCCAGGTCATGCCCCATGGCGATCGCCTCTGTCAGGCTCTCATTGAGGCGCAGTGCCTGCGCGATGGTGCGGGCGATCTGCGACACCTCCAGGGTATGGGTGAGGCGGTCGCGGTAATGATCCCCCTGCGGGTTAAAAAACACCTGCGTCTTGTGCTTGAGGCGGCGGAACGACTTGCAGTGCAAAATGCGGTCGCGGTCGCGCTGGAAAGCCGGGCGGATGTCACACTGCGGCTCCTCCTCCTGGCGCCCCCGCGTATGCTGGCTCAAGCTGGCATACGGGCTTAAAAAAGCCGCCTCCCTTTGTTCCGCCACTTCCCGAATCGTCACGTTCCCATCCTCCCGTTCTTTTGTTTTCTGAAATCCTAAAACGCCTCAACTCTGCTCATTTCTGCGAAAACGGCTACTTTTCGGTGTTTTGCGCATCCCAAAGGCCACGCATAAAATGATGCCCTACGGATTGTTCCGTGCTTCGCTGTCTACGCTTCGCTCAGTGCTAAACGCGTGCCACTGGCACGCAGCACCCCACAATCGCTCACGATACACGGTTTTCTTTGCACTTCGTGCATCCGACATCCGAAAAACACCTCAAATCCGCTCATCCTATACGGAAATGGTCACTTTTCGGTGTTTTGCTCGTCCCAAGGCCATGCGTTTTCGTGCAAGTACGAAGCGCATAGCCTTTTGACGCTTGTATCGCCATTATAACCCTTTATCAGATTTTTCGTCAATGAGAATGTTTACGGCATATCCTTTTTTCGTGACGCGGATTTGCACTGCCCCGCCGATGTCGGTGCGGACGATTTTGCTTTTCGCGTCGTTCAGGCGCGCGATCAGCTCCGCGTGCGGGTGTCCGTACCGGTTGTCCCGCCCGCATGAGATGACGCTCACTTCCGGGCGCACTTGCGCCAGGAACGCGGCCGATGTGGACCCCTTGGATCCATGGTGGGCGACTTTGAGCACGTCCACGTCCGCGAGCGCCCCGCTTCGCACAAGCGCCTCCTCCCCCTTGCCCTGCACGTCTCCCGCCAAAAGCGCGCGAAAAGACCCATAGGAGACTTGCGCGACCGCGCAGGCCGCGTTGGCGTCCTCGTAGGACACTGCCGGGTCTGGCGCCAAAAAGGTGATCGCAAGGCGGCCGTCTTTCACGGTCGTTCCCTTGCGCACGCGCACCACCTCGATGCCGTGCGCTTTTGCGAGCAGCATGGCCTGCTGCATTTCTTCGGACGCGTCCACAAATTCCCCTTCGGGCAGCAAGATTTTGCCAATGCTCACCCCGGCGATGTTTGCCCCGTCCATGCCGCGCTCGTAGGAGCGCAGGACTTCCAAAAGGGCGCTGACGTGATCCAGGTCGGCATGGGAAAGCGCCCACGCGTCCACTTTGCGGATGCCCTCGCTTCGCAAAAACGGCTCGAGGCAATAGGCCGCCAGTTCCTTTTCGCTGCTACTCCCCACGTCGAACAGCCAGACACTGCCCGCCTCGTTTTGGATGCAAATGCCATCCCCCTGACCCACATCCAGGCAGGTCATACGAAACGACCGGTCTGGGCGGTGAAACAGCCCCGCGAGCAAAAGCCCCGACAGGATGAGCATGGCAAGGTCCGCCACGGCCGCCCTTTTGCATATGCGCGCCCCATACCGGTTTTTCCAAAAAACCAGCAGCGCCAAAAGCGCAAAGTAAGCGACCATGCGCCACAGCGCGGGCTTTCCCGTCACAAGCGTCGCCATCGGCAGCCTCCTGGACCAGTCGCAAATCCACGCGACCGCCCCCAAAAGGTAGTGCGCCGGGGCGAGAAAGAACTGGCCAAGCCCCGGGTGGGCAAAGGAAGCCAAAAGCCCCGCTATGCCAAATCCCAGGATAAACGAGGTCATCCAGACGACGCACAGATTGACCGCCACCGCATAGAGCGGAAATTGGAAATAGAAATAGGCGGTCAGGGGCAGTGTCGTCAGCTGCACCCCGAGATTTACGCCCAGCGGCGACGCGCGAAGCACGCGGCTCTTCCACGCGGAAGAAAGGAGGACGCCGCACACGGCCCCAAAAGACAACAGGAAACCCGCCTGCGTCAGCTGGGCGTGGTTGGCCAGGGCAATCGCGGCGCCGGCCACGGCCAGGCTGGTCGGCAAATCCCCCGTGCGCCCAGTAACCTGCGAAAGCAGGAAAAACCCAAACATCACCACGGCACGCACCGCGGAGACAGATCCCGTCATGTAGCAATAGGCCGCCATCACGCCCCCGGAAACGGCGGCGCAGCTGACAAAAGAGCATCCCATCTTGCGCAAGGCGCGGTAGAGCATCATGCCCGTCAGGGAAATGTGAAGCCCTGACACGGCGAGCAAATGAATGATACCCGCGTCCTGGTACAGATCCTTGGTCTCTTCCGGCAAAATGCCGCGATCCCCCAGCAGCATGGCGCTTAAGATGCCCGCGTCCTCGGCATCCGCGATGGCGAGCAGGCGCGCGCGGCACGCGGCCTGGAAGCGGGAGATCGCATCCCTTACCAAATAGACGGAATGGTCACTTTGCAGGATGCTGGCCTTTTTTAAAAACAGCGAGATGCCAAGACCCCCATAATAGGCGCGCGCGTCAAACGCGCCGGGGTTTCTCGCCCTTTCGGGAAATTGGCAAGTGCCGCGCACCATGACATGGCTCCCCAAACGCACGTCTCTGGCCTCTGTTAAGTAAGCCAAAATGCGCTGCCTTTCCCAAGACCCGTTTTCTGTTTCCGGCAAGACCCCCGCCGATGGTGACGCAATTGAAATGTCCTTTAGATAGATGCGCTGGCCTGATTGTTTCTGTTCCTGTCTGTAGACTGTGCCGACCACACAGATCTCCTGCCCGTCCGCCGCGTCCGGAGGAGGCACCCTCCCCCGAAAGATGAGCGAACACGCAACCCACGCAAGAAGCAGACAGGAAATGGTGCACAAATACCTGCTTCTCACAAATGATTCTCCTCTATGCGCTACAACCCCACGGCCGCGGGCCCCGGCGCCTCCGTCGACGGCTCTGTCTGTTCCCGCGCCTCGATCCACTCGCTGTTGCGGTGAAACGGGCCGTCGAGGCTGAGCTTTTTTTTGTAGATCACGTTGGACTGCCCCTCGACCTGGAATTGCACGCGCCCGACGCGCAAAACGTCGCACAGCGTGTCCACAATCCCATAAATGGTCACCTCTGGCAGCAGCGTCTCGTCGCCCCTGACATCCAAAAACTCCTTGCTTAAGTTGAGCGTGCAAGTGCCATCCTGAACCGCGATGGCGAGAACCGTCACGTTTTCGGGCAAGATCGGGCGCAGCCCCTCCGCCATCGGGCCTTTGATCAGCTGTTCCATCACCACATTTTCCAGGGCGGCACCCGCCGGGTAATGGATGTTCCGCACCTCCCGCACGATCCGATCCCCGCCGCTGTTCGCAAAATATAGCGCAAGCGACGCATACTGGTACGAATTTTCCCCGATCAGGTTATCCAAAAACTGGCTGGCCGTCATGGCCCCCACGGCCTCCCCCAAAGAGTCGCGCAGGACATCCTGCCCGACGTGAAAGACGACGGTGCGCACGCCGGGCACTTGCGACAACGTCAGCACCAATCCCGCCCGCAACCGCATCTCCTCGCCGGATGCCAGCTGCCGATAGGCGTCGTCAAACGTCAGCGTCACCTGCCCGTCCGCAAAGTCCGTGGACAAAAGTGCCACCCCTTCCGGGAAAAGCGTCACATTGCCCGTTCCGGCCGCCGGGGTTTCCATGCGCGACAGGAGCTCCTGCAGCAACGCCTTGGTCTCCGTGTTTTGCGGCGCGTAATACTCCGTCTCCAGCCGCGTGCGGTTTGCGTTCGCCATATAGATGCGGTACCCCGTGGCTTCCTTTTGCTGCCTGGCGCATCCGCAAGACAAGAGAAAAAGCAAAAGAACCCACCCCAAACGCACATGCCTCATCGTTTTCCTCCCGCCGTCACGCCGTATGCTGCAATGGCACGCGCACGGTAAACGTCGTGCCCGTTCCTTCCTCGCTGTGGACTTTGATGACGCCGTGGTGCAGCACGACGGCGCTTTTGGCAATCGCAAGCCCCAGCCCCGTCCCGCCGATCTCGCGCGAGTGGGACTTGTCCACCCTGTAGAACCGCTCAAAAATATGCTCCTGATCCTCCTGCGGGATGCCGATGCCGTTGTCCTCCACTTTCACATAAAAATACTTGTGGTCCGCGTTTACGGACAGGCGCACCCAGCCGCCGTCGTGGTTGTATTTTACCGCGTTTTCCACCAGGTTTGAGAGTGCGAGCGACAGCTTCGTCTCGTCCACTTCCGCCATCACGGGCTTGTACGTGTCAAAGACGATCTCAATGCCGCGCTTTGCCGCAATCGGCCGCAGCCGCTTGAGGATGCGCCCGATCAGGTCGTTGATGTTGGTCGTCTGTATTTGCAAGTCGGGCGAGGTCTTGTCCAGCTTGACAAGGGAGAGCAAGTCATTGATGATCTTGTCCTCGCGGTCGATTTCGTCCGTGATGTCGCGCAGGAACTCCTTGTACAGCTCCGGCGGCACGTTCTCCTCCGTCAAAAGGGAGTCGGCCAGCACTTTCATGGACGTGATGGGGGTCTTTAGCTCGTGCGACACGTTGGCCACAAACTCCTGGCGGGAGTCGTCGAGCGCTTTCATGCGCCCCAGCATACGGTTGTATGCCTCGGAGAGCACCTGGGTCTCCGTATAATCCAAAATGGAAAGCCCATCCTCCAAAAAGCCGCCGTTTAGGCCCTCCAGGGACTGCGTGACCTTGCCAAATGGTTTCACGAGGGTGATCGACCCATAGAGGGCCGCGACAAGCACCGCCGCGATGAGGCCGATTTGCAAGTTCAGGACTTGTTTTGCCAGCTCCTCTTTTCCGGCCAGGATGTCGCCCGTCTTAGAGCTGACAATGAGCGCGCCGGCCACTTCCCTTGTGACGGCATCCTCAATGGGGATGGCCAGTTCCACAAACTGGCTGTCCGCGTCCCTTGTCAGGCTATTCTTGCCCCCCAGGCCCAAAAAGACTTCCTCCGAGACGAGCATCTTTCCCGTGTCCATCCCGTAAGTGTCCTCCACGATGCGAAAATCCCGGTCGACCACGACGAGGCGGCCGCTGTAGAGACTCGCGAGCTGCTCCATCTCCGTGGCAAACTCCGCAATCTCCAGGGTCTTCCCATTTCCCGCGCTGCCAATGCGGTCCGCCAGGTTGTCGCATTGGTTTTGCAGCATCTGCCCGCGCGAAATGACCGACTGCTCCTCGTATTTTTCGAGGATGCTCGTTTTCATCAGCAAAATGGGCATAATCCCCACCAGGGAAATGATCAGGAAAATGCGCAGCTGCAGGCTTTTAAGCAGGCGCTTCACCCACGTGACCGAAAACAATGACCGTAATTTCTTCAACATTTGCCCTCTTGCCTAATACTGGAAGTAATAGCCCACTCCCCACCTGGTGTGCACATATTTGGGATCGCTGGGATTGTCCTCGATCTTTTCGCGCAGGCGGCGGATGTGGACATCAACCGTGCGCACATCGCCCGGGGAATCGCCCGCCCAGACAAGAGAGAGCAGATCCTCGCGGCTAAAGACCTTGTTGGGGTTAAAGACCAAAAGCTCCAGCAGATCGTATTCCTTTGCGGTCAGGTTGACATCCTTTTT